>CAZUAX010000053.1:2401-24518 GCA_964618435.1 uncultured Solibacteraceae bacterium | reverse complement strand
CCGGCGACTATGTATTCCAGGCGGTTCCCATCAACAAGGGCAAGTACCTATTTCGGGGAGAGGTGTGGATTGAACCCGGAACCTGCGGCATTCGTCGTATCCATGGCGCGCCGGCGGTGTCGCCTTCCTTCTGGGTGAAGCACACGGAGTTCACCCATCATTACCGTCTGGCGGACGGATTCTGGGTGCCGGAGAGCCATCACACCGACGTAAAGCTGAAGGTCTTTGGACGTTCCCAACTGGACATCCTTTACCGTCGCCATGAGTGGGAGGCGCAGGCCGCAACTTCGGGCCAACCTCGGCAAAGCGAAACCCGCCCATTTGTATCCACGGCGCAACCCTCGATAGAATAAGGGCCAAACCGACAGGGGGGTGCATGGGGAAGCGCTTTCAGTTTCTCGCTGCCATTTGTGTATTCTGGCTGCTTGCTCCTCCTTGTGCGCAGGCAGCCAAGGATTTCGCTTCCGACATCGCACCCATACTCAGCAATAACTGCGTCGCGTGCCATAGCGCTGCCAACGCGCAGGGCAAGTTGGTACTGGACTCCCTTGAATCGTTGCAACGCGGCGGCGCTTCCGGCCCTGCTCTGGTGCCTGGCAATAGCAGCGGCAGTAGCCTCTACCAGCGCCTGGTGATCGAAGACCGTACCTTACGGATGCCCTTTGGCGGCAAGGCGCTGGACCCGGAACTGGTTGCCAGCATTAAAGAGTGGATTGATGGCATGGCGCCCGCTGGCGGAATGGACGTTGCTGCCAATGCTGCTGTCGACTTCCACCGTGACATTGAACCCATCTTCAAAGCAAACTGCTACGGCTGCCACGCGGGAGCGAAGCCGCAGTCGCAGTTACGGCTGGATGTGGGTTCCGCTGCCCTGAGGGGCGGATTAAGCGGCAAGGTGATTGTGCCTGGCGATGCCAAAGCCAGCCGCCTGATCCATCGCGTGAAAGGTGAGGGTGGCGAACAGCGCATGCCCCTGCGCCAGCAGCCCCTCACTGGTCCGCAGATTGCGATGCTCGAGCGCTGGATTGATGCTGGTGCGGCGTGGCCGGGTGCGGACCAGGGAGGTGCCGAGCAAATCGAGATCCACTGGAGCTATAAAGCGCCACGGAAGGTGACCCCTCCATCCGTAAGTGACAGGGCTTGGGCACGCAACGATATCGATCGATTTATCCTGGGCCGGCTGGAGAAAGAACAGTTGCGGCCCTCGGCGCCCGCAGCCCGGGAAACGCTTGTCCGGCGTCTGAGCCTCGACCTCACTGGATTGCCGCCCACGCTCGCCGAGATTGACGAGTTTCTTGCGGACACGCGCCCGGATGCCTACGAGCGCTTGGTGGACCGTTTGCTTGCGTCTCCGCACTATGGGGAGCGTTGGGCGCGTCCCTGGCTGGATTGGGCGCGCTATGCCGATTCGCACGGTTTTGAGAAAGACCTGCCTCGCGTGATGTGGAAGTACCGGGACTGGGTGATTGAGGCCCTCAATCAAAACATGCCCTTTGACCAGTTCACCATCAACCAACTGGCGGGAGACATGCTCCCTAAGCCCACCGAGAGCCAGTTGATCGCCACCGGCTTCCATCGCAATACGATGTTTAACGAAGAGGGTGGGGTGGATGCGGCAGAGGCCCATCATGAAGTGCTGGTTGACCGCGTGAACACCACAGCCACGCTCTGGCTGGGCTCCACGCTTGCCTGCGCGCAGTGCCATAACCACAAGTTCGACCCCTTCACCCAGAAGGAGTATTACCAGTTCTACGCCTTCTTCGCTAACAGCAAGTTCACTGACCGGCACTACGGCGACACTTCCGTGAAGTGGATTGAGCAGGCGCTGGAACTTCCTACGCCAGAGCAGGCGGAAAAGCGTGAGGCACTTCGTGAGCGCATCAAGGATCTTGAGGCGACGATTCGCACGGAAACTCCAGAATTGGCAAAGGCTCGCCGAACCTGGGAATGGGAGCAGAACGCGGTAATGGGCCGGTGGCTGGGTGTGACCCCCGAACGCTTGGAATCGGTAAGCGGATCCGTGCTCACGGCGCAGACCGATGCCACGGTGCTGGCTTCAGGCGAAAATCCGGTGAGCGACACCTACATTGTGGAAGGCCCAGCACCCACTGCCGAGCTTACTGCAGTAATGATTGAGGCCCTTCCCGATGCCAGCCTTCCCAGGGGTGGGCCCGGCCGTGATCTCTACGGCAACTTCATGCTGAGTGACTTTACCGTGGAAGTGAACCGTAGCGGGCGTGCCGACGATTGGGAGGTGCTTCCCTGGGACTTTGCCACGGCGGACGACGGGCGCATTCCGCTCTATCACCAGATGGCCACCACCGATAACCAGGAAGCCATTGAGGAGGAACGGAAGAAGCCTCGCGCGGAGATGCAGCTTTGGACCGTCGACGCATCGCGCGAGGACGATCGCGTGTCCCGCCGCCTGGTGCTGCCTTTGAAGTCCCCTGTGACACTCACCAGGCAGGCCCGTCTGCGCTTTACGATGATGTTCAATTCGCCCTTCGGTAAGCAGGGGATAGGACGCTTCCGGATTGCCGTGGGAGCAGAGAAGGATCCCCTCTACTTCACGCAGGTTCCCGCGAAACGCCGTCCCTTCCTGGCCATCCCGGAGGGCGAGCGCACGGAGGAGCAGGCCAAGCAACTGGTGGATAGCTTCCGCGCTACGACGCCGCTGCTTGCGGATACGCGTTCGGCGCTGAGGCAGGAACAGCAGGCCTTGCGTGAGCTTGGGATTGCTACCGCGATGGTGATGGCGGACAATCCGGGCTTTGAACGTCCGTCCGCGCCCATGCGGATCCGAGGCAGCTTCCTTAGCCCTGGTGAAGCGGTGTATGCCGATGTTCCCAAGGTGCTGCCCCCGCTTCCGGCCAATGCGATGCCCAACCGGCTGGGTCTTGCGCGCTGGCTGGTGAGCCGCGAGAATCCGCTTACTGCCCGCGTGATGGTGAATCGCCTGTGGGAGACCTACTTCGGAATCGGTCTGGTGGAAACCAGTGAGGATTTTGGAAGCCAGGGCGCACTTCCTTCGCATCCCGAACTCCTTGACTGGCTTGCCGTTGAGTTCATGGAAAGCGGCTGGAACCTGAAGCACATGCACAAGCTGATTGTGATGTCTGCCACTTACCAGCAGCAGTCTGCGGTGAGTCCGCAACTGCAGGAGACTGACCCTTACAACCGTTTGCTGGCAAGGGGGCCGCGGTTTCGTATGGAGGCTGAGATGATCCGCGACATGGCGCTTGCCACCAGCGGACTGCTCAGCAAGAAGATCGGCGGACCGAGTGTATATCCTTATCAGCCCGATGGCATCTGGGATGTTCCCTACAGCAGCGCCAAGTGGCAGCAGAGCACCGGAGAAGACCAGTTCCGCCGGGGGCTTTACACTTTCCTGCGCAGATCCTCGCCCTACCCCAGCATGACCACCTTTGACGCGCCCAGCCGCGAGGTGTGCACCATCCGCCGTGTGCGCACCAATACACCGTTGCAGGCACTGAACGGGTTGAACGACCCGGCTTTCTTTGACGCTGCCCGCGCGCTGGCCCGGCGTGTGGTGGCCGAAGGTGGCAGCGACGCTCATGCCCGCGCATCCTTTGCGTTTCGCTTGCTGACGGCTCGCGAATTGCCCAAACCTCAGGCAAGCCAGATCGTCGCCTGGTTCGAACAGGAGCGTGCGCGTCTGGCAAAGGACGCACCAGAGGCTCGCAAGATCATCGGAGACAATCCGCCCGCCCAGGTGGATGTGCCCCAGTTGGCCGCATGGACGCTGGTGGCGAATGTCCTGTTAAACATGGATGAGGCGCTGACCAAGGAATAGGCAGGCTTGATACCGATGCAACACCCAGACACACAGCGAGCGATTCGGGCCATCACCCGCAGGCACTTTTTTGGACAGACAGCACAGTTCGGCATCGGTGCCGCGGCGTTGTCCGCGCTCTCGAACCCGGCACTGCTGCAAGCGTCCGCTGCAAGCCGGGGGCCGCACCACCAGCCCAAAGCCAAGAGCGTGATTTTCCTGTTCATGGCCGGCGCACCCTCGCAGCTTGATATGTTCGATCACAAGCCGCTGCTGAACCAGTACGACGGGCAGCCGGTGCCGGAGGAAGTCACCAAAGGGGAGCGCTTTGCGTTCATCAAGGGAACCCCCAAACTACTGGGTTCGCCTCATACTTTCCAGCGCTACGGGCAATCCGGAGCTGAGCTTTCCAATCTTGTTCCCCATACGGCCCGGATTGCCGATCACATCGCTATCGTGAAGAGCCTCTGGACCACGCAGTTCAATCATGCGCCTGCGCAGATTTTCATGAATAGCGGCCACCAGATTCCTGGCCGTCCGAGCATGGGAAGCTGGCTCCAGTACGGATTGGGCAGCGACAATGCCGACCTTCCTGGATTTGTGGTTCTGCTTAGCGGCTTGAACCAGCCCGATGGCGGCAAGAGTTGCTGGGGAAGTGGATTTTTGCCCACGGTTTATCAGGGTGTGGAATTCAGGCGCCAGGGCGACCCCGTGCTGTTTCTGTCTGACCCGGAAGGCATTGACCGGGAGCGCCGTCGACGCACCCTGGATCTGTTGAAGGGGCTCAACGAAAATCATCTCAGCGAGGTGGGTGACCCCGAGATTGAAACGCGTATTAACTCTTATGAACTCGCATTCCGCATGCAGTCCAGCGTGCCGGAGCTTACGGATCTTTCGAAGGAGCCGGATAGCGTACATGAGTTGTACGGCACCACCCCCGGCAAGCCCTCCTTCGCCAACAATTGCCTGCTCGCCCGGCGCATGGTAGAGCGCGGCGTACGCTTCGTGCAGCTATATCATCGCGGCTGGGATACCCACGGGTCTTCGAACAACGAAGACATCGTAAACAAGCTCGCTCATCTTTGCAAGGAGACTGACCGCGCTTCCGCCGCATTGGTGCAGGACCTTAAGCAGCGTGGATTGCTTGACTCCACCATCGTGGTTTGGGGCGGGGAATTCGGGCGTACCCCCATGAACGAAGCCCGCAGCGGTTCGAAGTTTCTGGGACGTGATCATCACCCTCGTGCCTTCACCATGTGGCTTGCGGGCGGCGGAATTAAGCCGGGTATAACGGTCGGCAAGACCGACGACATCGGCTACAACATCGCCGAGGATCCCTACAGCGTGCACGACCTGCATGCCACTATCCTGCATCTGATGGGTATCGACCATACGCGGCTCACCTACAAGTTCCAAGGTCGTGAGTTTCGCCTCACCGACGTGCATGGCGAACTGATGCACAAGATTCTGGCTTGAGCGATTCGCAATCGCCCTCTGTATCCGTCACAATGGAGGAACTGGAGCCACGCAGTTCCTCCACTCCGCAAGCGCAATAGACTTAGGCCAAGCGGTAACGTTGCCGCGTAAAGCCGAGTCCTTACTTTTTTCCATCTGGCGACTCGTTTTCGAGGGGTGTTGTTTTGTTACCTGGTCGAAGGTGTATGCAGGGGCAATGGCTGGTGGCAGCGATTGCCGCCATGATTCTGGCAGGATGCTCGTCCCAGCAGTCCGCGACGAAAGCGGCTGCGAACACGCAGGCGCCCGGAGATCCTCGCAGCGTACGGGTGTCCCCTGTGGTGGCCGGCAACATCAGCCGCACGATTGAGGTGAATGGTACCCTTGCCGCCCAGGATGAAGTAGCCGTTGCATTCAAGGTGGCGGGGCGAATTGACGCCCTTCCGGTTGACCTTGGCGATGTCGTCAAGCAAGGCCAGGTGATCGCCTCCCTCGACAAGACGGATCTGAACCTCGCTGTGCGCCAGGCCGAGGCCGCACTGGAACAGGCCCGCGCGCGCTTGGGACTCGCCCCTGGAGTGGATAGCGACAGCGTGGTAGCGGAGAGAATACCCCTTGTCCAGCAGGCCAGGGCGGCGCTTGAGGAATCTCGGCTAGCCCGGGATCGTGCCCAGCAGATGCTGGATCAGAAGCTGATTGCCCGTGCGGATTTTGATACGGCTGATGCCAATTTTCAGATTGCGGACGGTCGCTACCAGGACTCGATTGATGAGATCCGAAACCGTCAGGCTACTTTGCTGCAACGCAAGTCGGAACTGGAACTCGCGCGCCAGATGCTGAGTGACGCAGATCTCCGTGCTCCCATTCCTGGTGCGGTGCTGATGCGCGCCGGTTCCGTGGGCCAGTATGTGGCTCCAGGTGCTTCTGTGGTGACTCTGGTGCGCATGCACCCGCTACGTTTGCAGTTGCCTGTTCCGGAGCGTGCTGCTTCTGGTGTGCGCATTGGACAGGACATTGTTCTCTCGCTTGAAAACGATGCCACCAGCTATCGCGGCAATGTCACACGGCTATCTCCAGCCATCGACCCTGTGAATCGCACCTTGATGGTAGAGGCAGCGATTCCCAATGAGCATGGCCGGCTGAAGCCGGGTTCTTTTGTGCGTGCCTCATTGGTAACCCAGCGCGGGGAAGAAGCGCTGTTTATTCCCGCTGATGCGCTGGTGGTGTTTGCAGGCATTGAAAAGGTCTATCTGGTGGATGCGGGCAAAAGCGCGGAGCGTCTTGTGCGTACCGGGCGTCGCGACGGTGACCGCATAGAAATTGTGGAAGGTCTGCGCGCGGGGGACCGCGTGGTGGTGAAGCCGGGTAGCCTTGTCGGAGGCCAGCCTGTAACCGTGGAAGGCGAATAAGCGCCGCCTGGGAAGCCGTAGGAACCAACCATGCAAAAGCTTGCAGAAATCTGTATTCGTCGCCCCATCTTCGCTGCCATGATCATCATGGCTCTTGTGGTGGTGGGTGCCGCCAGCTACTTCCGTCTGGGTCTTGACCGGTTTCCGGAAGTGGATCTTCCCACGGTTTCTGTTCGTACCAGCTTGCCCGGCGCCTCCAGCGAGGAAATGGAGTCGCTCATCTCCGACATCATCGAGGAGGGCGTCAATACCGTTGAGGGCATTCGCGAAATCCGTTCCATTAACTCCAATGGCAACTCCATTGTGCTGGTCACCTTCGACCTTAGCCGCGATATCGACGTAGCGGCGCAGGACGTCCGTGACCGTGTTGCCGCCATCGTCCGTTTGTTGCCCCAGGATACTGACCCTCCCATCATTGCCAAGTTCAATAACGAAAATGTCCCCGTGATCACCATCGCTCTTTCGGGTGACCGTACCGTACGTGAACTCACTGAGATTGCGGACAAGCTGGTGAAGCCGCAGATTGAACGGAGTCTGGGGGTCGGCGAGGTTCAGATTGTGGGCGGTGCGGATCGTGCGATCAGCATCTGGGCGGACGCCGAGCGCCTGGAGGCCTATAACCTCTCCATTCGCGATGTGCTGAATGCCCTTCGACAGCAGAATGCAAACATCCCCGGCGGGAACGTCACCAGTCCGGAGCGTGAGGAATCCATCCGCACCATCGGACGCATTGAGGATCCTCGTGACTTCAACGAACTGGTGGTGAAGACCGTTAACGGTTCGCCCATCCGTGTTGAGGATATTGGTTACGCGGAGGATGGTTCCCGCGAGCAGCGCTCCATGGCGCGGCTTAACGGCAAGCCCACTGTCGTGATGGGGGTTCGTCGCCAGTCTGGCGCCAACACGGTGGCTACCATTGACGCGGTGAAAGCCAACATGGAGCGCGTGCAGGCGCAACTGCCCGCCGACGTGCGCATGGAGGTGATTCAGGATCAATCCCGCTTCATCAAGGCTGCTCTCCATGAGATCAATGTGCACCTGGTGCTGGGAAGTATCTTCGCGTGTTTGGTGGTGATGGCCTTCATGCGCAGTTGGCGCAGCACCATCATCGCGGGAATCGCGATTCCCACCAGTGTGATCTCTACGTTCGGCATCATGAGCATGCTGGATTTCACGCTCAATTCGGTCACAATGCTGGCGCTGGTGCTGATGGTGGGTATTGTCATCGACGATGCCATCGTTGTGCTCGAGAACATCTTCCGCTTCGTTGAAGAAAAGAAGATGAAGCCCTTCCAGGCAGCCAAGGAGGCTACTGCCGATATTGGTCTGGCGGTACTGGCAACCACGCTCAGCCTGGTGGTGATCTTTGTGCCCGTGTCGTTCATGTCCAGCGTTTCCGGGCGCTTCCTCTACCAGTTCGGAATCACTGCCGCGGTGGCCATCATGGTGAGCTTGCTGGTGTCGTTCTCTCTTACTCCCATGATGAGCGCCCGCCTGCTTCGCCGTGAGGATGCTGGCGGTCACGGCAGTTCCCGCGGCGGATTCTACGGGTATATCGACCACGGATACACCTCCATGCTTCACTTCGTCATGCGCCACCGGCTTGCCGTGGCAGGCCTGGCGGTGGTCGTGATCTTTTCTTCCATCCCCATGTATCAACTGGTGCGCCAGGAGTATCTGCCCAGCGATGTGGACGAGAACGAGTTTGAGATTAACGTCTCGGCTCCTGAGACTGCCAGCATTACTGCCATGTCCGATGCAATGGCCCAGGTAGAGGCGGACCTGCTTGCGATTCCCGCCGTGAAGACTGTTCTCACTGAGATTGGTGGCAGTTTTCTTGCTCGGGTAAACACTGCTCGCGTCTACGTCCGTATCACTCCCATTGAGGAGCGGGTCTTCGGGCTCGAACGCTTTTTCAAAGGCGTCATCAACGGCGATCCTTTCGAAGCCTTCCGTAATAACTACGATCAGCGCGATGTAATGATGCAGGTCCGCGGCGCGTTGCGAAAGTACAAGGAAATCCGTGCCCAAGTGCGCAACTTCCCGTCGTTCAACATCGGTGGTGGCAACTACGAAATCGACTTCGTAATCCGAGGCCCCAGCCTGGAAATGCTCGCCTCCTATGCAGAGCAATTGCGGGAGAAAGCCAACGAGATTGGAGGCATCCTGGATGCCGATACCACACTGAAGCTGGACCGTCCGGAACTCCGCGTGGAGATCGACCGCAAGCGCGCGGCAGACCTTGGAGTGGAAGTAGCCGACATCGCCCAAGCCCTGCGTACCATGGTGGGCGGCGATCTTCGCGTCACCCGCTTCCGCGACCCCAGCGTGAACGAAGACTACGACGTACAACTGCGCCTGATTGACAAATACCGCGACCGCGCCGAAGTCATCAGCCGCCTTTACGTCCCCCGCACCAACGGCGAACTGGTGCGCCTCGATAATCTGGTGAAGATCGTTCCCTCCACCATTCCCAGCCGCATCGACCGTCTCGATCGGCAGCGCCAGGTAAGCCTCCGCGCCTCCACGGGCAAAGGCTACGCGTTGGCCGATCGTTTGGAAGCCCTGCGTGGCGCGGCTGCGGAACTCAACATGCCGCCCGCCTACACCACTAGCGTTTCCGGCCGCGGCCGCGAGCTTGAGCAAACCGGCCGCGAGTTCCTTATCGCCTTCGGCCTCTCGGTGATCTTCATGTACATGGTGCTCGCCTCGCAGTTTGACAGCCTTATTCACCCCTTCACCATCCTGCTGTCACTGCCCCTCTCCGTGCCCTTCGCGCTCTATTCGTTGTATATCACTGACAACACGCTAAACCTCTATTCCGCACTCGGTATGCTTGTCCTGTTCGGAGTGGTGAAGAAGAACTCCATTCTGCAGATTGACCACATGAATAGTCTGCGCCGTAAGGGAGTGGAGCGTTACCAGGCCATCATCCAGGGCAATCGCGACCGGCTGCGTCCCATCCTCATGACAACCCTCGCCCTGGTTGCCGGCATGATGCCGTTGGCTCTTGGAAACGGCCCAGGCTCCGAGGAGCGCCGTGCGATCGCTGTGGTGGTGATCGGTGGCCAGAGTCTGTCTCTCTTGCTCACCCTGCTGGTGACACCTGTGGCCTACTCACTATTTGATGATGTGGCGCAGAGCAGCCTGTGGAAGCGCTGGTTTGGGAGCCGCAGAAGCAATGAGGACGACGAAGAATCGGTTCCTGATGCGGTAGCTGCCCGCGCCTCTATACCCCAGCAGGCAGGGGACTAGCGGCATTCGTTTGGGCGCGCGCCGTGCGGGTGCATGTTGCGTGCGTCATTGCTCGAGCATTGCCTTCCAGGCCTCGTCGTCTTGGCCTACGGCTAGCACCTTGCTGCCGCGCACCAATGGCAAGCGCAGCAGTCTTGGCTCGCGTTCAATCTTGGCAAGCAGTTCCGGGTCGCTCAAGCGCATATACTTCAAACCCGCATCCACGTAGGGTGCGCCCTCGCTGTCCAGCAACCGGTCCCACCCGAACTTGTCGACGAAGCGCTTGATCTCCCCTGGGGCCATGGGACGCTGCTTCAGGTCCACCATCTGGATGCTTACCCGGCGCTCCTTAAAGAAACGCTCCGCGGCTCTGGTTGCGGGCGAGTTCTTCACCCCAAAAATCTGCACCTGTGGTGCACCTGGTTTCTTCATGGCTGCAATCTCTTGAGATTATCCGCTAATGGCACACATCGCCAGCGAACTTGCGCCCACTCTGGCCAGCCCCCCCCATACTCAGGGGAGAAGAAAGGCACCCGCTCTACACCAGCGTGAACAGTCGGGAAACTACTGCCAGCACCTGATTGGTGCTATTCATTACGGTAGCCGCCTTGGCAACGTTTTCCAGAGAATCCCGCAGGCACCGGGTAGCTTCCGTCAGTTCGCGTTCGTGGGCAACCAATTCATTCCGGATCTCATCCAGTTGTTGGTTAGTGAGCCGCCGCCATGTGCGGTACGTTTCCCCCCGCGTCACATCCGCGGCCCTCCGCTCTGCTTCGCTGAGTTCCTCCAGTTCCATCTGAAATTCGTCGCTGTCCATGTGCTTGAGCGTGAGGTTTAGAGTGCTCTGCAGATAATTCCGCAACTCATGCGGGGGAAGACTTTCCGGTAGGGATGGGCTGGTGGTGGCCATGGAACGTTCCTCTATCCTCAGGGGTTGGGAGCTTTGCTCTTCACAAAGTCACTCACGAAATCGCTGAGTCGCTGTACCGCCGACTGCAACTCCACCACTCCAATGCCCTCGCCTCCGCCGCTTAGTGCTTCAAAGGTCAGGCGTAACTGTTTGGCTGCATCCTGCGCGGCTCTTGCCTTGGCGATATCCACTTCTGCCATCAGGAACCGTTTGCGCTCCTGGTCCCAGGATGGGGGAAGCGGTGTTGCGTTGCGGAAGGGCGATACCACCTTCGCGCGCCGCTCCTCGGCCTGCAGTGCCAGTCGATCGGCAATCATTTCCTCAGCCAGCACCCGAAGCAGTTCCTCCTCCAGGCGCAGTTCGCGGTCAATCGTAGGTGCGCTCTGTTTCAGGTGATTGGAGAGGGCGCGGTTGCGAAATGTGCCTACCGCCATGCCAGCGCCCTGTCCCAGCAGGCTGCTGATAGGGTTGCCTCCGATGGATTTCGAGGCCAGCGCGCTCGTCAGGCCCCCCAGTTCGCTGGAGAGCCGGGTTGCCGCTGCGCCCGCATTTGCATCCTCCTTCGAGGTAGCCAGCCGGGATAGCGCCGCGAAATACTGACGCAGCACCTCGCCATGCCTTTCCAGGTCGTGGATAATCTCCATACGCTCGCGCAGAATCTTGTCCTGCTCACCCAGAACCCGCACTCGTTCGGAAGCGTCCAGCGCAGACTGCTGCCGTCGCAGTTCCAGCGTGTCGCGTTCGATTGTTGTTTCAAGGGACTGGCGGAGAAATTCGCTGCGTGCCTGCGTATAGCCCGCCCCAGCCACGGCAAATGCCTCGAACCGTCCGGCGCGCGCCGCGCCGCAACTCGTGGCCAGTACGGTTACCAACAGTGCAACCAGGCATATCCAGAAACGGATGGATATTGCATCCATCCTCACGAAGTGCGTGGGCATCCTCATCAGGTGCTTGGGGCTTTGCTGCACTCGGTCGCAAGGAACTTCATGGCTCATGGCGAATGGCAATCCCAGTGTCTTGATGGTATCTGGAAAGGCGGCAATCGCCAATAGGGATCGGAAATTCGTTGAGCGGATCGGACTAGGGCATTCAGGATGCGGGCTGCAGTTTGTTGCCGAATCGCCGCTAAGTTCTATTTGCGCAATGGTTTAGGAAAATGGAAAAGTGGCGTCCAGCTTTTCCGTTTTAACGGAATCGCCGCCACCTTTCCATTCAAACAGAGCACAAGCGTGTCGGACTGCTTGGTCCCGTTCCCAAGAAACAGTTGCTGCCCCAGTCAGGCTGGTGCTAGTCCGGTTATCCCGTTCGGCCCCGTTACCTCAACGGACTCGCTTTTGGGCGCGTGCAGTGGCCCGGGCGGAGGAATCTCCGCTTCCACGACTGAGCGGTGCCGCGGGGGGTAAGTTCGGGTGAAAGATTCTCTTGTACTCAGCGCATTGACTTGCCACCTCGGCACTCGAGGAACATGCCTGCGTCAGTGCATCGAATACGGTGGCGATTCGCTCATTGAATGATCCATGCGCATCGGCAATGGCCATCCCGTGGAAGAACTGCTGGGATTGCGGCAGGAAGCCCGCCGTCCCGGTAACCATGCTCAGCTTTGCCAGGACGCCGCTCATGGCGTAGGGGCCGAAGCCAGCTTCCAACGCGATCAGAGTGCCCCAGATGTCGGCGTCTCGCTCAGCATTCTGATTGTAGGTGCGGGAACCGCCGTTGCGCTGCTGCACGATATGGCCGAACTCATGTGCTAAGGCAAAGGCGATTTCATCGGGGGAGTCGCCAAGCAACTGAGCGAGCCCCATGGTGATGCCGACCTCGTTGCCGTTTGCCGCAAAGGCATTTACTTCGTTGCCAAGCGGAATTGAAAGCTCAACCGGATCACTGCCGATATAGGACTTCGCCGCTTCATAGATTAGGGCATAGATCTTCCAGACCAACTCTCTGTGTGCGACAGGCCTCGAAAAACCTCCAGCTGGCAACGAGGAATTCACGCGCGAGCCGTCATCGTAGACAGCCCACGCAACAAACCAATCTTTTGGTTCTTCGGCCGAAACTAGCACCGACCCGCTGAAGTCATTTGGTAGACCGGGAAGTTCGACACCGAGATTGAATGCAATATGTCCCCAAGCAGGGACCGCGAACGTTTTCATCCCGGCGTCGTTTCCCTCTTTGTCCAAGGCCACCACGGCGACGGAAATGGCTTGGTCAGAAGGATTGGAAATCGCCAGGCCGACATCCCGGTTTGCCAGGTTGCGATAGAGCGGTGTGCGGCGCGTTGGTTCCGCCGTTACCTTCGTAACTGGAACGCCACCACGGATACGCGTGAAAGTGGCAATACCTTGCACTGGGAGATCGCAATAGGTATCCACCCACCCGCTTCGCTCTTGGGTTGGCTGGGTCGAGCGGACAGAAGCGGATCCCATGGCAGGTATCAAAAACTCGTAAGGAGACTCACTGCCGCCATTGAAGTCGATCTCTGTCAGAACGCCGTTGTCATCCTGGAAATACAATTCACACGCGACATCTGCTTCGTTGGAGTTCACGAATTCGAAGTCGGTTCGCCAGTAGTCGTTCGGATTTCCTCCGGTAACAAAATGGGGGAAATACAATGCTACTTCTGAGGTGGAAGGCAAAAGTTGCGCTGTTCCGGGCAAGGTAGAGAGCACAAGAAGCACAAGCAGCAGTGGGAGCATGCACTGGATAGGCATTTCGGAAACCCTCCTAAGCACGGCGATGACTCATGGAAAAAGGCGGCGAGGCACTAAGTAGTACAGTCAGTATACACATACAGAATTCCGGTTTCACCAGCGGTTCGCGAGTCTTCCACTGAACCGGCAGCGAAGGCGTTCTGGGCGAGACCACGGGCATCGACGTCGGTGATGGAGAGAGTCAGTTCTGCCGCCTGGCTGCGGCTGGCGAGATCGCCGAGCAGGGGCGGCTGCACACCAATCTCAGCCAGGGTGGATCCGCACTTCGCCAAGCTGCCTGCCGCGGTGATTGCCCTCGAAGCGGGCACACATTCGGGCTGGATCGCGCGCCTGGTTCGGCGCAGGCGCAGATGTAGCCAGCGCGAGTAGCTGCGGTGCGCCTTGCGAAGGGCCAGCGCCATGGAGCCAGCATGCACGGGAACGGCAATCAGATGGACGTGCTTCGTCATCAGCAATGACCCCAGATGCGCAACCGCGCATCGCTGGCCGTCACGGTGGCGCTGGCCTGCGATGGCGTTTCCGGGCTGTTAGTTTCTGCCCAGGAAGCCGCTCTTATCCTGCCTGGCCGCTTCACCCGTGGGTGCCGGCCAGCGGTTGGTGTACTCAGGCGCCGGACCCGCCGCATTCAAGATCCGCATCGCCGCTAAACGCACCGGTTTCGGCATCGTAGTCGCGGCCAGTTCCTGATAGAGATGGAGCCCGCGCGCGCGGTCAGCGGCAATCGCACGTTCGGCGCATAGCAGCATGGCCCTGGCGGCTACGGGAAACACGGGACTCTGCGTCCGTCCAAGAGCTGTCTGCAGGGCGCGCGTCGCTTGCTCGCCGCCAATCATCCCTAGGGACGCTGCAGCGGCTTGGGCGATCTCCGCATCGCTGCTGTCGATGAGCTTCGCCAGCGCATCCACCGCTTTGGCGTCGCGGCGGAAGCCAATGCTGTTGATGACGCCGATCTGCAATTTTCCCGTCAACTGCGGCAAGGCAGCGCGGAACGCGTCGTCCACCGAGGGATCCGGGTTCGGTTCCATGCCAAAGCGCGCATAGCAGGATAGCTTCGGATCGCTGAGCAACGCTGCCATCGGTGCGATGGCTTCCTTGCCTCCCACAATCGACAGCTTCTTGCAGGCGATCGCTTTCTGGAACACGGTGGACTTCGGGTCCTTCAGCATCGCCACCAGTTGCGGCGCAGCCATTTTCCAAATGGGGAGCGCGTCGAGTTCGGGCGGAATCACGGGAAGCGGATTCGGCTTGGGTGGTGTGGGCTTTGGCGCGGCTGCCTGGGGCGCCGCTGCCTGGGGTGAAGCCTGGGTGTTTCCGGTAGACTGTTGTGCCATTGCGATAATCCCCTTTCTCCGCTCTCTACATACTGGTTGCAAGCGCTTCGGACCGCCAGGGCTCGCGGTAGGCGCGGCTGCGCATGCGGTTGGCTTCCTCGTCGTTCACGAACATCCGCTTTTCCGGATCCCATTCGAGACGCCGGTTCAACTGCGCCGCGATCCAGGCGGCGTGCGATGCCACGTGCGTGTTGCAGGTGGCTCTGGCATTGGCGCGCGGAGGAGTGCGTGAGCGGATGCAGCTTACAAACTCCCGAAGATGCTCGGCTGTGGGATCGTAGGCCCGGCCCTGCTTCTTCGGCACCAGCGACTGCAGATTATCCGAAACCATGATCCGGCCGCTATCGCCCACTTCCACCCAGCCTTCGGTGCCTTCAAACAGGTTGCTGCACGACCCAAGCAGGCGCCAGCTATGGTTGCGCAGAATCAGTTGGATGCCGTTGGCGTAGCGGCAGCGGATGGTGTAGCGCTCAATCAAACCATCGCCGCGGAAGTTGGGGCCTTCCGGAATGTATTCCACCGGCTGGGTGTGTTCCATGTCCGCAGCCCATTGGGCCATGGCGACGGTGTGCGACGCCCATTCGAGAAGACCCGCGTGGAAATCCCAGAATTGGCCGCGGCCCCGGTCTTTGTACTGCGAGTTGTACGGCCGCCAGAGGCAGGGCCCCAGCCACTTATCCCAATCGAAGACCAGGGGGTCGGGCTCCGGTGCATCTTCCGGCCACCAGCTATGACCGCCGGCGTCCACCGTGCCGAGCCCGATGGCAGTGTCCGCGTGAACCGCGGTGAGCCTGCCGAGCTTGCCGCTGCGCGCTAACCCCACCGCGAACTCGAAGGCATATTGGTTCTTCCGCTGCGCCCCGGACTGGTAGACGATGCCGTAGCGCTCTACGTTCTCCGCCATCGCGTAGGATTCAGCGATCGACATCGCGCCCGGCTTTTCGATGTAGATGTCTTTGCCCGACTGCGCGGCCCACATGGCCATCAAGCCATGCCAACGGTCGCTCGTCGCAATCAGCAGCGCATCGATCTCCGGGTTTGCCAGGATCTCGGCGGCGTCGCGGTACATCTTGCACTCGTTGTCTTTGTAGTAACCGTCGACGGTGCTCTTCACCATCTCCCGCGCATCCTCGCGGACGTCGGCGATCCCGGTAAACTTGATTCGCTCATCTCCCAGCAGCATGCGGAGATCCGCCATGCCGCGAGAGCGGATGCCGATCCCTCCCATTTTGATCTGGTCCACCTGGCGGTAATTTCCCACTACCACCGGCCCAAACTGGCCAGCCCTGGGGGTGGCGATCTGCGCCGAAGCTACGGACGCCGGAGCCGCCACCGCCGTGGCAGCAGCCAAAGTCTTCCCGAACCCCCGTCGCGTGACCTCATCATGCTTCTCAGCCATTGCTTTACCTCCACGATTCAGAGACACCGCGCTGCAAGATACAAGCGTATTCTATCCGAATTGAGTTGTTGTGGCTGCGCATGCAGAGCTTTTTTGGCGCGAGCGATCTTTTTTAGGATTCCCGCTCTTTTTGCCCGGTATACGGTTGGCCCGCCACATGGCGCTTTTCGGGTTGGCGTTCTTCCGCCGCGCTTTGCCGCTGGCTTGCTTGGGCGTAATGAAGGGTGCGGGTGCGCGGACTGGGAGGATGGCGGTGGAGGTGCCAAGGGGCGGCGGCATTGGATGCGGCCAGTCTACTTGCTGTACTCGTCTCAGTTCGTGCCCGCCGGGAGGTTGTTGATCCTGGGGAAGCCGTACTTGCCTTCCAACTCGTTTGTCCGCGAATTACTCATCCGTGAGCGGAGGATAGTGCGGAAGGATTTGCCCGGGGATCATTTTCATTGAAAACAGTAGTCTTGGTACTCACATTTGTGTCGGAAGCTGCCAACACTATCCAGTATCGCTGCTAGTCTGAAAACCTCCAGGAGCCGCGAACCGCGATTCTCTGGGCATTTTGGTGTTCCGAGGTGACGTGATGGTCCGCATCCTCCTGGCGATCTTTTTCGGTGCTGTCTCCTTGTGGTCTAACACCATCTTTGACGTTGAATCATCAAGTTTTGGCGCAACGGGTAACGCGGGCTTCGTCGGCTCAGGAGGTCCTCTGCAGACCAGTGTTTTGCCTGCATTCAATGGGGTGACGGGCTTCAAGATGTTCGGCACATATACTGGCCGGAACGACGGATCACAGGCTTGCACGACATGCGAAATAAATGCCACGGCGGGCGGTACGATACGCGTGGACGGGCTCGGCGAGGCTCCTTATGCGGGGGATATCGCAGTGGGTTGGTTCTTCCGTGTCGACGAGTTGACGGTGCAGCGCACGCCGCCCGGTGACATTCAGGATGGCACCTCGAATACGGTGATCATTGGAGAGCAGACTCCAGGTTCCGTGGAGAATTCCCAGGATGGTGGGATACAGGACGGCACTTCCAATACCATCCTGTTTGGGGAACTGCCGCCCCGACGATTACGAGACCCGCAGGATGGAGGCATTCTGGACGGGACATCCAACACCATCCTGTTTGGCGAGGGTACGCCCTTGGACTCTCGCGATTTCGTCTACCGCCTGGTGATCCTTTATGGAACACTGTCCGGGGGCATTCAGGACGGCACATCCAACACGATTTTTCTTGGCGAAGGCCTTTCCGCGCAGATTGCAGCGGGAAACGGTTACTTCGGTGACGAGATTAGCGGCATTGCCAGTTTTGCGTTTCAGCCCCTTCTTGGTCCGTTCACGCTGGCCCTCTACGTGACACCGGTAACCGTTGAAGTGGATCGCGCCATCCGGCTGAGCATTCCCGAAAACTCCATCGATCTCAACCCGTCACCGGCTATCCCCGAACCCAGCACTTACGGGTTCGTTGTGATTGGCCTTGTGGCTTTGGCCGTTCGCCAAGGGGGGCGCGGGCGGCAGGTGTTCCGGGGGCGTTAATCGCCCAACTCCATCCTGGTACCGGCCCGAGTCTGGTGTGACGTTTGCTGCGACTTGGGGCTGGCGATTGCGGGAACCGCGCTCGATCCAGCTTGGCCTTCAACCCGGCCAGGCAATTGAACCGTTCAGGCGATTCAAGCTTCGGCATCGACGGGTACTTTCGCTACGACGCAGGACATGCAGAGGGTTAGCGTCTGGAGCTTCGCAAGGCGCCATTCCTCGTAAGTATGCCGCGCTTCCGTGACCAGATCCGCGTCACAAAACCCGCTGGTTACAAGGGTGGAACCCAGGTTTTCGATCACGTTTGTCCAGAGTGCAGTCTCTGCGGCAAAATCAGGATCTCCGCGTTCCCACTGTGCATCCTGGCGGTAGGCTTGAATGTTGATGAGGCCCTCTGCTGCGAACAGGTCTGGGAGCTGATGTCCCATTTCGTTGCTCCAGCCGTTGGAGTGCCGCCATGCAAGGAATGCTTTGTAGAAGAATGCGAATGGTTCCGGTGGATCTGGCTCCCAACGATTGAAGGTGTGGTTGTAGTCCAACACCACCAGCTGACCGCCCCGCTTCGCGGCGCGCGCCATCTCGGAGATCGCCTGCGGGAGGTCTGCGATCCACTGGAGAGTGCGCGCCGCAGTGACGACATCGAAGCGTCGCGCGAAACAGAAGTCCACCGCGTCGGCCTGCGCGAAATGCAGATTCGGTATCGACGCGGAACGGCCATGCGCTCGTGCGATGAGTTCGCCGTCCCGGTCTACACCAATCGCCGCGCCACGCGGTCCAACGGCTTCAGCAATGCCCACGGTGATTGCGCCGGTTCCGCAACCCACATCCAACACCGCCATACCCGGCCGCAGAACGCGTGCCAGGCAGCGGTGGTCCTTGCTGAGGGTCCTTCGGTCCAGGGTCCTGGAATTCGATTGATGTTGTTGCGCGCCCATTGTTCATTGTCCCGTACTCGTCCGAAATGCAAATCTGTACTTCTCGTCAAGTGTGAGCATAGGAGCAAGAACTACTGGAGCCCAGCCTGTCCATCAAGGATTTTGTGTCTTGAGCTAGTTCTCCGCTTTGTTCATCGCGCGCGCCGACGTAGAGTGGGCGCGAGGCTGCAGTTGGCCAGTTGGGAATGAGCCTTGCATCCACACTTCGGTGCGGATAGAACGATGGCCATGGCAGAGCCTGATTCTGACAGCCTGTTGCCGGAAGTTGACTATTGCCTGATGGTGAATAACATTCGAGATATTCTGCAAGGATGACTATTTCACGAAGAGCCTTTCTGGGAGTTCTGGGCGCCGGGATCTGTCTGGGTGCGCAGAGTGTACCGGCCGAAGTGGATGTAGTGGTTGTGGGCGCTGGGTCCGCCGGCTTGCACGCGGCGCGGCGATTGCAGGAGTTGGGAAAGAGTGCGGTGGTGATCGAGGCGCGGGGCCGCATTGGCGGGCGGGCGTATACGAACACGGAGACCTTCGGCTTTCCGTTTGACTATGGCTGCGCATGGCTGCACAAGGCCGATGATAATCCGTACACGCCGCTGGCCCGGCAGTGGGGATATACGCTGCAGGAGCACGACGCAGCGCTGGAGGGGCTTTACTTTCGGGGGCGGGAGGCAACGGCGGATCTGAGAGGGCGCGCGGGGCGGGTGGAGACGGAACTTTCGGAACGTCTGGAGAAGTTGGGGAAGCGTCGGGATGTTGCGGCGTCGACGGCGGTGCGGAGGCGCACCGAGGTGGACGAGGCGGTAGCGACGTTTCATGGGCCGATGTCGTCCGCGGTGGACCTGGATGAGCTATCGGCCCGGGACTACTTGACGCTGGGGACGGACGTGCCTCCGAACCTCCTTGTGAAGGAAGGCTATGGGTCGCTGGTGGCGCAGTTTGGCCAGGACATCCCGGTGAGTCTAAACACGGCGGTGCGGCGGATCCGTTATGGAGGCGAGGGCGTCCAGGTGGATACCGCTGAAGGAACGCTGCGGGCGAAGGCGTGTATCGTGACGAGTTCGACGGGCGTACTGGCGGCAGAGAAGATCCGCTTTGATCCGCCCCTGCCTGCATGGAAGGAAGAGGCAATTCTGGGATTGCCGATGGGGCTGCTGGCGAAGATTCCACTGCAGTTCTCGAAAGCGGAGTTCCGCCAGCAGGCCTTTGAAGATGTGCTGCTGGAGAACCCCGGAAAGCGCGACATCTATTTCCTGTGCTGGCCCTTTCAGCTGAATCTGCTGGTAGGTTTTGTGGGAGGAGACTTTGCGTGGGAGCTGTCAGCGGCGGGGGAGGCGGAGGCGGTGGACTTCGGCCGGAACGCGTTGCGGCGGATGTGGGGATCGGATGCGGACAAGTATTTTGTGAAGGGTTCGTTCACAAAATGGGCGAATGACCCATGGGCGCTCGGGGCGTATGCAGCAGCGACGCCGGGCAATGCCGGGGCGCGGGAGGGCTTACGGCGGCCACTGGCGGAGAGGGTGTTTTTTGCCGGGGAGGCCTGTGCGCCGCGTTGGACGCAGACTTGCGGAGGTGCGGCGCTAAGCGGCAGGGAGACGGCCGAAGCAGTGGCGAGGGTGGTGGGGTGAAGTTAGGTGCTGCCCAATTCTGGGTAGTGTCTTCCATTCGGTAGTGCCATGATTTGGTGGCGGCTGGTGCCGAAATATTCACCGGTAAGACATCCAGGGCGACCATCCGCGTGGCGCACGGAAGCCAGGTAGAGTTGTTTCACGGCACCCGGTTGAGCTCCGCAACTCGACGAATGATATGGCAGGCTTTCTGCGTCGCTTCCTGAGACAATTAAACGTGTAGATCGAATAGCTCAGCGGACGGCCCAATGATTATCAGATGGCCACGCCAACCGCCGTTATCGCGCCACGGAGCACACGCCTTTCCGTATTGGTCGGACGCCATCCAAACAGCATCGATCGCGCTGGACGAGGGTACAGCAAGCGTTAGAACCCTCGGCTTTTCGGAGACCGAGATGCTGCTCCACCGAGGACAGCGCTCTGGCATTGGGCGAGGAGAGCCACCCGATGTCCCCGAGCGATTCCACGGATCTGCTGACCGTGAGGGTGTCCGACCCGCACAGGGACAAGGATCAATCAAAGGGACTCCGCCACACTGTACCGCCAACGCTGGGATGGCAATGGAAATCTGTTTCCAGGCTGTCGCGATGGCGCAGTTCCAACTGGCCTTCAAACTGCAATACCGATTCCGGAGGCAACAGCAGAAGTCTTTGGAAAAAAGGGCATTGAAGTGAAACACGTAGGATTGACAATCGCACTGGCGCTGGCGCTCCTGGCCATTCCCACCAACGCCCAGCGCGGTGGCAGGGGCTATGGCGCGTCGCCCCGATTCCAGGGAAATGCTCCGGCCGCCGTTGGCCAAGGGATAGCAGCAGATCAGCGCACGCGTACCGAAACCAGATCCGCCGTCCGCAAGAGAGTGGAGCCAGGACAATCAGCCAACCAGCAGTCTCAACCGAAGGCGCAGGTTGAGCAGCAAGCCATCAAGAAACACAAGGCGGCCGATGGTGACAGTCAAACCTCAAAGCGCCAGCAAGAAGCGACCCAGAGAGAGCGCGAGTCACAGGACCTTCGTCCTGCCCGCGCAGACCGAAAACCCATAACCAAACAGACCGAACAGAAAGCACACACCCGACCGCGGCCCTAGCCGTTCAAGTGATCTTCGGCCTTGTTACCCATGAGGTGAATGTCATGAGAATTCGTACCTTGATCCTGACTGTGGCAGCCGCTTGTGCCGCCACTCTCGCTTTCGCGCAAACGCCGCCTTTCATGGTGGTGAACGGCGCGTCTTTTTCGCCCGGCAAGCCAGTGGCTCCGGGCTCCATTGCATCTATCTTCGGCCCTAATCTCTGCCGCGAAACCGTACAGGCCCAATGGGAGGGACCGGGAAAACTCCCAACCCAATTGGGTGGCTGCTCGGTGGAGGTAGATGGCCGACCGGCCATGCTGCACTTTGTCTCCCAGCAGCAAATTAACTTCCAGGTTCCACCGGAGACTCCTCCGCGTCGCGCTGAAGTGCGTGTCCGAAACGAGAATGAAGTGCGGGCAGGCTACGTGGACGTCGAGGTCGCCGCCCCCGGCGTGTTTGCAATGAACAGCATGGGGCTAGGTGAGGGCGCCATCCTCCATGGCACCCTTTGGCAGCGAGGTCCTTTCAGTGTAAGAACCAACGGCGCTCCCACGGCGCTTTCCTTGTTCGGTACTGGACTCGACCTCACCACACCGCCCACGGTGCTTGTCGGTGGCATGCCCGTCAGGGTGCTTTTCCACGGAAGAGCTCCAGGTTTTGTGGGTCTTGACCAAATCAACATTGAACTTCCGCCGGAAGCTGCGGGGGCCGGTTGCGTTGC
>CAZUAX010000053.1:0-2301 GCA_964618435.1 uncultured Solibacteraceae bacterium | reverse complement strand
GCATGTGGACTGGCGGTGGCCGGCTACACCGCAGTGGTGGCCAATCTGCAGTCTGAATCCATCTCCCTGGTGAATCTGCTTGATGACTCGGTGAACACCATCGAACTCGGAGAAGGGAACTATCCGAAGGAGGTGGCGGTCTCCAGCACCACGCTGAAGGTAGCGGTGACGCTTCCCATGACCAACGCGTTCCTGATACTCGATCTCAATACGAAAGAGGTGACGGAAGTAGACCTCGAGACGTGGAGTGCGCTGGGTCCGGGCTCGTTGGTAGCGAATGGAAGTCGCGTGTACATTGCCAACCAGATGTCCGCATCGGTGACCGTGGCCGATCTTGCTACGGAGCAGGTCATCACCACTTTTCCCGTGGACCCTGGCCCACGCGATCTGGCGATCAATATCCCGGCGAATCAGTTGCTGGTGCTCTCTGAAGCCACGGGGACACTTTCCCTCGTGAACCTCAGCAGCTACACCATCGTCGACCGAATTCTGGCAGTCAGCCCTGCTTCCAGCGGTCACATGGGCTGGGGCAACTGACATCGCACCGAAGCGCGGAACATCCGCGACCTACGCTGCCGGCAGCCGCCTTTGCCCGGGGGCGGCTGCCGGCAGCCATAATCAGCGACACTGGGACATGTCTCCCGTAGCGCGCCTGCACGATCCAAGGCGAAGCAGACAGCTACTGTTGACCGCAGGTCCCCGGCGCGTGCCAGATTGCCCAGATGCAGGAGCGCCGAAAGCGAGGGCAGAAATACCTCACGTAATCTGGAGGTTGGATACAGCACGACACGGGAACTTCCACAATCGGTTGTTCGCTACTCTGCACTTTGCTTATGGATTTGGTGCCTTCTCCTGTTTCTCGGAAGTAGCAGTCCCGGAAGCAACCGGCAAGAGATTCTCACCGCCCGCTGGCAGGTGTGCGTGCCGAGCCTGTTCCTCAATGACGACGGCTTCGCTGTATAATCCTGCTTCCGCCTTGGTGGACACCGCAGTGACATCTTCGTGGCGTGGTGCAGGAGGAATCCCTGTTCCTGGCCCGGCACCATCCGCATCTGCCGGTTTCCCACTGAGCACGGTGACGGGGATGCCTTGAGGGAAGACAATTTCCCGGGCCTCGTCGGGCATCGAGATGCCATTTTGCTGAAAGGCAATCTTCACCAGACGGATCACCGAAGACCGCACTTTCAACCAACTGTATTCGCTGCCGTTGAGCCAAAAGTAGATGCGAAGGTTGATTGTGGACGTCCCCAGGTTGTCCACCAGCACCGAGGGTTCGGGGTCGTTCAGAACGGCTGGGTGGTCCGCCAGCACCTTCCGTGCAATCTCCTGGGCGTCGTTGATGGAATCGTCATAGCCGATGCCGACCACAAACTCTTCGCGCCGGTTGGAGTTGGTCGTGAAGTTGCGGAGATTGCTCTTGTAAACGGCTGAGTTCGGGATCTGCACGAGATTGCCGTCGAGAGTCATCAAGATGGTCGTCCGCACGTTCAACTGCTGCACGTAGCCGGTCACCCCGGCAACCTCCACCAAGTCACGCATCTCAAACGGCCGCTGCATACTGAGGAAGATGCTAGCCAGAAAGTTCTCGGTAATGTCCCGGAAGGCGATGCCGACGGCGAGACCGACCAGACCGGTGCCACCAACCACCGTCAACGCCAGTTGTGTAAGTCCAGCAACTCTGAGGACGAGATAGAGGCCGAACAGGAATACGAGCACGCCTCCTCCACGCGCGATCACATTTCTCAGGAGGTTAGCTTGAATCCGTTGGCGAAGGAACGCCCGGGCTCCTCGCGTTACCATCATGCCGGCCCCCACGGACAGGGCGAGGATGAGAAGCCCAAATGCGAAAAATGGAAGGGAGCGGACAATGTCGCGTCTCAGCACCAACAGTCCGGTCCACATTGGACGGAAATCCCAGACCGGTGCTTCCGCCACCTCAATCCGGTTGGCCACGGCGACAACATCCTGGGTGTTACTCGCCAGATCGCCGGCCCATTTCTTGAGTTCAGCGGAATCTACCCGGCCGTTGAGAAAGACGACTCCTTCCTCGACCCGGACTTGTGGGTCGATGAACCAGTCGGTAGCATTCAGGACACTCTGGATCCGGTTGCGGATCTCCTCATCCCGCGCGACAGGCTTGACGTCAACCTTCGCCGGTGTCGGAGAAATCTCCTCTCTGAGGGAAACAGGTGGTTCCTGCGCTACGGCCATCGATGCGAGCATGCTACACACGGAAGTGAGCAGAAGCGATCGGAGAAACCACTGATAGCCCTGATTTGTAGGTCGCTGCATGGCAACACC
>CAZUAX010000052.1:0-25084 GCA_964618435.1 uncultured Solibacteraceae bacterium | reverse complement strand
TTTTCCACGCCCTTGTGCATGAAGAGAGCGGACCCGGCCAAGCGGTCTCCTCCGCGCAGCACTACGCGGTCACCCGGTGGCAGCAGCTCCACTTCCACCTCGCCAAGCATATAGGGGCCAGGTTCACAGCCAGCTGGCATGGCGGCATCTGTCACAAGCACGGCGCGTTCCATGCCTTTGGCTCGTAATGCCACCCGCAGGAAATCCTTCCCCAAGTGGATTCCGTCACCGATCATTCCGGCGTACAGGCGGTCGTCAGCAAGTTGCTGCCACAGGTAGTTGGGATGGCGGGGCAGCATTTTGTGCGCGCCGTTGCCGATATGGGTGGACATGGTGGCTCCGGCCTTTACTGCCGCCTCAATCTGCTCGGTGCTGGCGGAAGTATGCCCGATGCTCACCGTCACTCCATCCGCAGCCACGGCTTCGATGAAAGCAGGCGCCTCGCTCCATTCTGGACTTAGCGTAAACAGCTTGATTTGGCCTCGCGCGGCCTCCTGCATCCTTTTGTACAAATCAAGATCCGGTGCGGTTACCCAGCGCTGGGGATGCGCCCCGCGTGGTCCATCAGTGGGGGAAATGAAAGGGCCCTCCACATGAAAGCCATCCATTGCTGCTCCATTGGAAAGGCTTTCCTTGGCTGCCGCCAGATTCTTCAGGGCTCCCACCATTTCTTCCGGAGAATTTGTGATGACTGTGGGGAAGAAAAGGCTCGTGCCACTGGTGTGAATCACGTCAATCGACCGACCGATTTCTTCCACCGGAGTCACGGACTGGCAGTAGTCCACGCCCGCAAAGCCATTCACCTGCACGTCGATGAAGCCGGGGGCAAGGTAAAGCGCATCCGTGCCGGGATGAGCCGGAGCCGCATCTGCCGTTACAGTCTGGATCGTTTGGTTGAACTCAATGGTGGTAGCGAGTCCGGTGGTGGGGTTGATTCCTGAAATCTGCATGGTGATCTTTAAAGCAACTGGGCTTGGCGCTCTGAATGGGCGCGACCCTTCTATTCTATCCAACACGTCGGAAAGAGCCAGGGACGGACTTGCCTCGGAAAATTCTGCCAGGATAATCCCGCCACGGGCGGGCTGATCCCGGGGCAGTGCTATTCTGATGCCGATGCCCAACAGTCCCAGTCCCGCCGGGCTAGCGCCGCGCTCCAACGAGGGTGACTGGCAACTGGGACGTCGCGTTGCCGTTGTGAGCGTCGCCGTTAGCGCTGCGCTTGCCCTGGCCAATATCGCGGTGGGCTACATCGCCCACTCGACGTCGGTTCTGGCGGCTGGTCTGGAGTTTGCCGGCGACGTGGTGGCCTCCCTGCTGGTGCTGTTCGGCATGGTGGTGGCCGCCCGTCCCGCCGACAGCAACCATCCATACGGGCACGGGAGGGCCGAGATTCTTACTGCGCTGGCGGTGGGCACGATCCTATTCCTGGCGGGAATCGGGATCTCCTTCCGCTCTCTCCAGAAGCTGGATGAAATTCATCCCCAGCCCCCACTTTGGGCGCTATCGCCCTTGATTGCTGCGATTGTGGCTCGTGGAGCGATGGCTGCCATCAAGTTTCGTATCGGCAAGCGCATCCAGAGCAGTGCCCTGTCAGCCGATGCCTGGAACGACCTTGTAGATATCCTTTCCGCCGTTGCCGCCGTCACCGCACTGGGGCTTTCTCTTGCAGAGCCTGACCGCTTCCGCGCTGCCGACCACTATGGTGGTTTTGCCGTTGGCCTGTTCGTGATCATCACAGCCTTGCGCGTCCTGCGCGATAGCTCACTGGAACTGATGGATACCATGCCCGCCTCAGACCAGATCGAAGTGATCCGTGCGCATGCGGTGGCGGTGCCAGGTGTGTTGGGCATCGAGAAGTGCTTTGCGCGGAAAACCGGGCTCCAGTACCACGTGGATCTGCATGTGGAGGTGGATTCGCAGATTACAGTGCAGGCTTCGCACGAGATTGCCTCAGAGGTGCGAGCGCACCTGCGTGACAGTTTGCCTTGGGTGGCCGATGTGCTGGTGCATATTGAACCAGCCGGCCTCGCTAGGGATTCCTGAGGATTCCATCGCTACCTGGACGGCTTTCCTGTAACGGAAGCAGCCACAATAGCAGCGCCGCGAAGACATAACAGACGCAGCCCGCCAGCATCGTTTCGCGAAGTCCCAGAGAAACAGCCAGCATGATCGCGGTTACGGAGCCAAGTACGCTTGCCGCAGCATTCAATGCCCATGCCCACCGTACCGATGGCGCGTGCAGGCGCTCCAGCAACTGCAGCCCCATCGGGAAGGGAACGCCCATGGTGAATGCCGGCAGGCCGATGGCAAGGACCGTGACGACAATCTTCAAGGGCGTTGGCCAACTCACCGCCACCGCGGTTACCGGACCCACCAGTAACGCCAGTAGTGCGATCTCGATGGCCGCCAATGCGAGCACACCGCGCAGTCGCCATAGATTGTGGCCAATCAGGCGGGTGCTGAAGAAACTGCCTATTCCGCTGAACACCAGCATGGAAAATACGATGACGGTGAGCGAGTAGGTGGGGTGTCCTAACAGCAGTACAAAACGCTGAATCGCGGATACCTGTACCAGAATGTAACCTGCGCCCAGGCAAACAAAGTAAAGCAGGAAGCCCTTCACCCGATTGTCTTGCGGAAGCTTGGTGCGAAGGAACAGTGCGGGGAATAACAGCACCAAAACCGTCGCTCCAACACTTAGCGCGAATAGCCAGAAGAGCGTAGGCAGAGCCCGGTTGATGTTATAGTCTGCGCTATCTTTGCCCAGGGAACTGAGCATTCCCCAGAGTTCGCGTGACTGCACCGTGTAGAAAAAGAACGGACGATTGTCGTCCACCGGGGAAACATCGAACGGATACGTGGCGTAAAATGACTTCGCGTCCCGCGCATTCAGCAGCGCGTGATAGGCGCTGTCGCCCTCCCGCCCCGGCAGGTAGACCACATCCAGTCCACGCAACTGTGCCCTTTCGCTTGCGAGTGTGACGTCCTCACCGGAGAAGGGCTCACGAGCAATCAGAATGGTATCCAGGGCGCCCCATCCGTCCAGCAGCCGGCTGTTTTCCCGCACTACCATCACGTGGCGGGAGATATCCTCCACGCCTCTTTGCGCGAAAGCGGCCCTTGCCAGCGCCACCAGGCGAAGGCTCTCCCGTGGGGTGGAGAAGCCCCAGCGCGTGAAAGCCAGCACGCCTTTGGGAGAGAGCTTATGCAGGTAGTCCTCGAAGGCCTCTGTTGTGTAGAGATTGTTTTCTGTCAGGGCAAAGGCGCCTGCCGCGGTGGAGGCCCATGTGTCCACCAGCGTCAGTTGGATGACGTCCCACTGTCGCCGGGCGCGCCGGACAAAGCTGCGCCCATCCTCAATCTCGATCGTGACTTCAGGGCGGGAGTAGAGCTGGTGGCTTAGTTCCGGGTAGCGCTGCATCATGATGGTTTGGGCGATAGCCGGATTGATCTCCACCCCGGTTACATCGCTGCTTCCGCTGGCGATGGCACGCGCGATATCCCAACCGCCACCCGCACCGATAACCAGGGCGCTCGCGGCCGGCCGAAGATTATAGACAAATCCCGGACCCATACTGAGCAGCGTGTTGCGGTCCTCCGCGGATAACTCGTTGAAGTCATAGGGCGGAATTCCGGTGCTGGCATCGCCGTCGATCACAATCTCCGGCTGCTGCTGTCCGGGAGGCACCCGCAGGGCCACCCGCGAGAAGCTGTTCCACTTTACGAAGAGTTCCTCGCCCAATGCTTTCCCCTTGGCGAAGCGGAGATCCAGCACGCGTGTCTTGCCGTTTACAACCATCAGGCAAACCAGCAATAGCGCGGTTCCCACACCCAACGCCCGCATCACTGCCATGCGGCTGGCGGAAAACCAGAGTGAGGCGGCAACTGCATAGGTGACAGCCGCTGCCAGAACTGTGTTCGGTGCACCGAAGCTGTTCAGGAAGGGAACCAGCAGCAGGCAGCCGGCTGCTGCGCCAAGAAGGTCAAAAAAATAAACGCGGTCAATGCGTTCGATGGTCTCGCCGATGACCAGGGATAGCACCGCGCCGGCAATGAAGAAGGGAATCGCCGCCACAAAGAACACAGCCGCCAGGAGGCCATTTCCGGGCTCACTCTCCACGGACACGAAGGCTAGCAGAGCCAGGGGCAGTACAGCGGTGTTCGCCAAGAGAAGCCAGGCGGCTCGACGTTGGTAGTCCTCGCGTCTTCCCAGCAGGTACGAGAACAGTCCACCGGCACCCAAGCCGAATAGGGCAATGGAGATGGCCAGAAAGGCAAAGTGATAGTAAAAGACCACCGAGAACAGCCGGGTGAGGGCAAGTTCGAGAATAAGCGTCGCAAGGGCGGTGAAGAATACGCCAAGGTATACCCGGGGCCAGTCCTGGCGTTGGCGCGTGGGAGGGAACTGCATCCAGCTACCAGCATACGGCAGCAAACCCTGATCCCGGAATTTCCGTTCCGGCTAAAGAACTCACCGGGAATCTCCGCCCTCGGTTCTCAGCACACGAAGGTGTTACGCTGGTTGCGGTTCCGGCGAAGCACTCCGCTTGGCTATTCCGTCCCGGCCTGGCTCTCCCAGGCAGGAGCATTTCGATGATCGACCTTACTTCCAGTAAAGACCAGCACCAGTTTCTGGATGCCTATCTGCTTGCGCAGCACCGGGTACGCGCCCTGATTGAGGGCGACCCGGATTTTTATCCCATGTACACCTACGAGGGGAAGTGGCGACATGATCTTCCCCCCTGGACCTACTGGTGCGATGGTTTTCTGCCGGGCATGATGTGGATTTTTGCGGCTAGCGACCCCGATGAGTCCTCCGCGCAGTGGTGGCGTGACCAGGCAATGCGCTACACCCGGCCGCTCGAACCACGCAAGCACGACGGGGATGTTCACGACCTGGGCTTCATCTTCATGACCACCTTCTATCGTTGGTTTGAGATGACCGACGACTCAGAAATCAATGATGTTCTGGTGCAGGCTGCCCGTACGCTGGCCAGCCGTTATCAGCACAAGGGTCGTTATCTGGCCTCGTTCATTTCGAACGACAGCATGTTCATTGACGTGATGATGAACGTGGGCCTGCTTTTCCACGCGGCACTGGAAACCAGCAGTACCGATCTGATGGACGTGGCGATGCAAACCTGCCTCACCGTCCGCCGCAAACTGGTCCGCGGGGATGGATCTGTAGCCCAGGAAGGGCTGTTCGACGTCGATACAGGCGAATTTCTGCGCCAGAGCACCCATCAGGGTTACCGCGGAGATTCCTGCTGGAGCCGGGGGCTTTCCTG
Source organism: uncultured Solibacteraceae bacterium (assembly GCA_964618435.1). Classification (GTDB taxonomy): domain Bacteria; phylum Acidobacteriota; class Terriglobia; order Bryobacterales; family Bryobacteraceae; genus JACTMJ01. The sequence goes on along the minus strand of CAZUAX010000052.1, from coordinate 19,796 downwards.
GGCTATTTACGGTTTCAGCAACGCGTTTGAGTACTGCGGGGACGCCCGGCTGGTGCTTACCGCGGAAGCCTGCGCGGACTTCTATATTCACCACTGCCCATCCAACGGTATACCGCGCTGGGATTTTGACGTCCCGAACAACGGCGAGGCACCCGTGGATACATCCGCTGCCGCCATTGCCGCCTCAGGACTTTTCAAGCTGGCGCGCGTGATTCCTGACATCACCAAAGGGCACCTCTATGGTCAAGTGGCCCGCAAGATCTTGCGCACCCTATGCGAAGAGCATCTTGCTGCGGATACCCACTATGAAGGCATCCTGCGCAATGGTGTGTATCACATGCACCAGAAGCTGGGCATCAATGAGAGCGTCATCTGGGGTGACTATTATTTTGTGGAGGCTCTCGACGAGGCACTCCGCAACGAGGAAGTGCTTCCCTAACTCGTCTTCAATTGCTGAAATGGCCTGATCGAATTGCATGGAGGGACCCCCATGGAGAGCGCAACCCCATTTTCTGAAGCAATGGAAATCCTTGCTGCCAGCTATGAGTTTGAGGACGGCGAAGCCTTAGCGGCGTTCCTTCGCATTCATCCGGAACTCATTGAGTATCTGATTGGAAGCGTGACCCACATCGAGAAGCACTTTCCCGGCGCCAACCGCACCCTATGCGTGGAACTGGACGAGGACGATGAGCCGGGCGCGGAATCTGTGCAGCGCATCTACATCCTGATTGAGGCCGCAAAGCACCGCGATACCGCGCAGGAGCGCATGGACAAACTCGACGACGAATGGGGTCTGGATCTCTGTGAGGAAACGAACGAGCTGGTGGTGATCGATCTGGACTACACCTGAGTCTGGCCGGGCTAGAACCCCCACCAGCGCAATACATGGTTCACCGTAAACGCTGAGACGAAGGCAAGTGCCGTCATGTAGGTGAACTGGTATATCGGGTGTTTCCAGCCGCCCGTCTCCCTCTTTACCACCGCAATGGTGGAAAAGCACTGCATGGCAAACGCGAAGAACACCAGCAGCGCGACGGCGCCCGGGAAATCAAGGTTCTGGCGCAAGGCTTCCTGCAGGCCCATGCTGCTTTCGTCCCCGCCTTCGATGCCGTAAATCGTGCCCAGCGTGCCCACGATTACCTCGCGCGCAGCCAGGGAGGTAATCAATCCGATACCGATGCGCCAGTCAAAGCCTAGAGGCTTAATCACCGGTTCAATTGTGCGTCCCAGTGTGCCCGCCAGGCTCTCCTCGATGGGGGGTGGCTGCCCGTCTTGCAGCGGCAAACTGGCCAGCGCCCATAGCAGGATACTGACGAACAGAATCACCGTACCGGCACGGGTGAGGAAAATCCGGGAGCGGTCAAGCAGGCGTAACCCGATGGATTGCATGGTTGGCCAGCGGTAAGGGGGCAACTCCATCACAAACGGCTGTCGTTTCGCCTTCAGTACGGAACTTTGCAGTGCGGCGGCGGTGGCAATCGCGGCGATAAAACCCAATGCGTAGAGCCCCAGCAACATTGCGGCTCGGACGCCAAGAAATGGCCCCAGCAGGGCACGCTCTGGCAAAAAAGCGGCGATGATCAAGGCGTACACGGGAAGCCGGGCCGAGCAGGTCATGAAGGGGGCGATGAGGATCGTGGCCAGCCGGTCGCGTTTGCTCTCAATGGTGCGTGTCGCCATGATGGCCGGAATCGCGCAGGCATAGGCCGAGAGCAGCGGGATGAAACTCTTTCCCTGCAGGCCCACCTTGGCCATCGTCCGGTCCGAAATTACCGCTGCGCGCGCCAGGTACCCGGAGTCTTCCAGCACACCGATAAACGTGAACAGAATAAGAATCTGCGGCAGGAAAACCACCACGCTGCCCACGCCACTCCACACCCCGTCTACAATCAGCGATTGCAGCCAGGGGTTCGGCAGAGCCGCCCGGATCCAATCGCCGGATGCGCCAATTACTCCCTCTACGCCATCCATCAGTGGCTGGGCTGCAACAAAGATGCTCTGGAACACCAGCAGCATCACTGCCACGAAGATCAACGGACCAATCCATGGGTGCAGGAATACGCTGTCCAAACGCTGGGTCCACACCGGGGGCGCCGGGCTTTGGTAACCCGCTGCACTGGACATCCGGCCCGCCCACTGGCGACAAGCCGGCACGTTTTGCAGGATGGGAAGTTCCACGGGGCGGGGAACCGCCACCGTTCCCGCAAGAAAGGCACGGATGGTCTCAAGACCCTCGCCACGCGCTGCGCTAATCAGCGCGACGGGCGCGCCCAATTGGTCGGCAAGTTTCTCAGTATCTACCACTCCACCGCGCTTCTTCAGGTCGTCAGCCATGTTCAGAAGCACCAGCGTGGGGATTCCCATGCTGAGAACGGGCGCGGCCAGCATCAGGTGGCGGCCAAGGTTGGTGGCATCAAGAATAAGCAGAACGGCGTCGGGCTTGGAGATGCCGGCCATGGTGCCGGCCAACACGTCGTGAGTTACTTGCTCATCTTCACTGCGAGGCGTCAGGCTGTAGACACCCGGCAGATCGATCAGGTCCAAGGTGCGGCTGTTCAGTTGCATCTGGCCTGTGTGGTAGTCCACGGTCACACCGGGGTAGTTTGCTACCTTCTGGTTCAAGCCGGTGAGCCGGTTGAAAAGGGTGGATTTGCCAGAGTTCGGAGGGCCGATGAGCGCTACCACCCGGTGACCAGGCCCACCGATTAGCGGTGCTGTTGCCAATGCGGTGGTGGCGGAAGTGCCGGGCTTGGGGTGACGGTCGCTCATGGCGCGTTGCGGGCTGCTGCGTCGATGGTATCAGCCGAAGAGGGCAGCTGGGTAATCTCGTAGGTCGGAGAAATTGTGGGCTTTAGGCGGCCATCCGTACCTGAATACGACTGCTGGTTTCGCGCCGCAGAGCAATCTGGCTTCCGTCCACCTGAAAAATGCGGGGGTCCCCACCTGGTGCGCTTTGGCCAGCGCAAATTGCATGGCCGGGGAGGAAGCCCAACTCCATCAAGCGCATGGCGATTTCTTCCGGCAAGTCCAGGCTTTCCAGAATTGCATGCTGGCCTTCGCGGAGTTCCGAAAGGAACGCCTTCAGGGCTCCATTGGAGTTGACATCCACTTGCATCACACCCTTAGTATGGTTCAGTGCTGGAAATAAGTCAAATATGGTCCGAGATACTGCTGGCGTATCCGTTGCTTGCGCTGCATTGAGCTTTCCGGGGGTACTGGAACGGTTCCGCCAAAGGCCTCATGATACAATCCAACCGTGCCGGGTTTAGAGATTCCAGCCGCGCTGACGCGCAGTCAGTTGCTGCGTTCCGCGAAGATCTCATCCCAACAACTCGCCGCTTGGGAGCGTAGCGGACTTTTCCCCAAAAAAGAGGCCTACACTTCTGGTGATCTCCTGTTGCTTGCGAACCTGAGGACGCTTAAAGAGGCGGGTTATCCGGCAACGGGCGTTCCTTCCCTAATTGGGGCACTCCAGCGGCGTTTTGGCCAACAAACAGTCCCTCTGCAGGATTTTCGCCTACGCCGCCATGGCCGTCGACTGGCTGTTCACTGGGAGGGCCGTGAGATGGAGGCGCCCAGCGGGCAACTGCTGTTGGAGCTAGCCCCTACCGAGTTGGAGGTAATCCGGTCGTTTCCGGCACCCTCCGCCGCGGCGCGAAACAGTGCCGCTGACAAACGGAAACAGGAAGCGGCCGATGCGTTCTTTCGTGCGTTGGAACGCGAAAATCAGGGCGGTCCGCCGTCGGAGGTCATTCCCCTCTACAAGAATGCGCTCACGCTCGATTCGCAGTGCTTTGGCGCCCACCTCAATCTGGGTACGCTTTACTTCAATCAGAAGAAACTGAAGCTGGCAGAGCAACATTACCGGGCCGCTATCGAGTTGCATCCGCGCTATGTTCTGGCGCACTTCAACCTGGCCAGCCTTTACGATGAACTGGGGCAGTTTGAAAAGGCGATTGAGCTATACCGTTCCACGCTTTCCATTGATCCGGATTACGTGGATGCTCATTATAATTTGGCGCTGTTATTACAGAATCTGGGCCGCACCATGGAAGCCACCCGGCACTGGAAGCGCTTCCTCAAACTGGATCCGCAGGGCGAGTGGGCCAACATCGCACGCCGGGAACTCCAGCGTCTGCTCGCTACCACCGTAGTCCATGGTGGCTCGCCCAAACCCCCGGTGCCGGGCAGGCTGAAGAAACCCGGTGTAACGCAAGCGGGATGACCGAAGACTCCATTCTGTCCGCTCTCCGTAAGCGCCTGCCTGCCGCTGGACGCAACCTGGTGTTGGGTATCGGCGACGACGCGGCCATTTATCGTCCCCGGCCGTCGCGGGATCTCGTCTTCACCACCGACATGATGCACGAGGAGAGGCATTTCCTCCGCAACTACCCCGCGGACGCTGTGGGGTGGAAAGCGCTCGCTAGAGGCCTCAGCGATATCGCTGCCATGGGAGCCAAGCCGGAATTCGCCTTGCTGTCGTTGGCGCTTGGCCCATGGGTGCGCTCCCGATGGGTGGATCACTTTTACGACGGATTTCTGGAATTGGCAGCGCAGCACCGTCTCGCCCTGGCGGGCGGAGACCTGTCTCGTGCCGCGCATACCTCCATGGATGTGGTGGTGGCTGGCAGCGTGCCACGCGGAGCCGCGTTCCGCCGCGATGGCGCCCGCGCTGGTGATGCCATTTATGTGAGCGGCCAGTTGGGGGCTGGAATCATGGGCTTGCACCACCCGCGCAACCGTGCGGCGCGGGCACGCCACCTGCGCCCTGAGCCACGTATCGCGCTGGGGCTTGCTCTCAGAAGGCGTGCCATTCCCGGCGCGATGATGGATTTGAGCGACGGGCTCTCTACGGACTTACACCGGCTTCTGGTTGCCTCGCATGCTGCCGCCCATCTCGATGGCGAACTGCCTCTGTTTCCCGGCGCGACGGAGCACGACGCGTTGCACGGCGGCGACGACTACGAGCTTCTGTTTACCGCTCGCCCCAGCGTGAAAGTGCCCTCCGCCCTGGCCGGGGAACGGATCACCAAAGTGGGCACCGTGGTGCATGGGCAGCCCGGCGTCATCCACCTCCACGGGGAGATGGTGGAGCCTCAAGGCTGGGACCATTTCCGCAGTTAGCTGCTGGATTATTCCGCACCTAGCCCATCTAATGGGTTACTGGCGATTCAGTTTCCAAACGCTTTTTGCGGGTTTTCCCACAGCAGCGTCTGGAACCAGCCTTCCACCTTCGGCCGGAAGTTGCCGTACAGATAGGTATAGCCATTGTACTGGCCGCCTCCCGGCTCGCCGGGCCGGTACCACCCGGAGTCATGCGAAATCAGCGTCCGGTGCAGGAAACCCGCCCGCGCCATGTGCTCCACGCAGCGCTCATGCCAGCGAACACTCTTGCTGTTGATGCCGTCAAACTCAACCCACGCGCCTGCCTTCGCGATTGCATCGTGAACACTGTGGTCCAGTTCGTTTTGCGCATGCACCCAAACGAACTTCTCAGCAGGGGCGCCGGCGTTGAGCACAATTTCCAGTTCCTCCTGGGCGGCTGTCCCATCGCCCGTGTGCGCCGCAATGGGCAAGCCGGTTTCAAGAGTGGTGAGCGCAGCCGCCCGTACCACCTTGCGATCCCACTCATGGAGCGGCCCTTTGTTGACGCCCACCTTAATGAAGCGAGGCTTCATGCCATCCACGCCCTCGCGCCATTCCGCTACCCAGCGTTTGGCCAGTTGCTCCGCGGTTTCTGTCTTCGCAAATGCGGGCAGAAACTTGTGGCCAGCCGCGGCGTACAGTCCTGTATTAGTCCATAGCTCAATGCCCACCGCATCCTGCAGCATGCGCAGCAGACGCGGGTCTCGGCCGATGTAGTTGGGGGTGCATTCCAACATGCGGGTGCAGCCCAGAGCTTTCAGTTCCTCCAGCTTTGGCTTGGCTGCGAGGAATGCGTCCTGCAGGTTGTAGCGGTCGCGGGTGATGGCATCCGCCCCGATGAAATCCACCAGAACGTGCTCGTGAACAAGGATGCTGGGGCCCCGTGCATCCGCTGCCAAGCCAGGAAGGCCAGCAAACCCCGCACCTGCCGTCGCCAAAAAAGTCCGCCGTCTCATGGGCCCATCATAACGGACAGGACTCCTCTGGGCTATCGCGCCAGGCTCCTCAGCGAAACCAACTGCAAGAAACGGTCAGCGTTTCTCCTCGCTTAGCACCTTGCCCAACTCCTCGTATTGGTCAGTGGCGATAAAGTCCACTCCTGCGTCGATGGCTGCCCTCCAACGGAGTCGCGCTGCTTCCAAACTGCCGAAGTTGTAGCCGCTGCCCCAACCGTTTTCTTCCTCACGCGGATGCCCATTCAGTGTGTAGAACCGGATCATGTAGCCCAGCCCGTGCGCGTGCTGCACCAAAGCCTGCAAGCGCGCCGCATCCGCGGGGGTCCAATCGCCCGCAAGCGGGGGACCGCCCTGTTCTACCACGCCCCAGGGGTTGTTCCACCAGCGCCTGTAGTTGTCCGCGGGCTCCTTCAGCATCATTCGCGGAAGGGTATTCACCATCTGGAAGAATTGCTGTTCGCGCCGCATGCCACGCTTCACGTAGACCAATCCTGGTGCGGAGCCGAAAACGTAGAATCGCTCGCCTTCCGGGATTTCATCATGGAACACGGCACGCTCTGTGGCATCGGTTTCCGTCATCACCAGGATGGGTTTGTAGTCAATTGGGGAGATCTTGCGTGCGCTCGCGTTACGCCTTGCACTGCTGAGCCAGTCCTTGTAGCGCATCAATGTGGCCAGGACATGCTCCACATGTTCCCGCTCGGTGGTCTTAAAATTGAAGTGCAGGTACACGAGGGGCCACTTCGACTTGTCACCGTCCTTTAGCGCCGCCTCCACCATTGGCCGCAAGCGCTCAAAAAAATAGCTTTCGATGGTGGGTTCGTCGCCGTTCGTCTTCGTTTCGTGGCTCAGAACGCTCCATGACTTCCCGCTGGCGCGGTCAGTGTGCCAGGCGATGTCCTGCTCAATGGCAATGGGCACCCCCGTCGAAAGCGCCCGCTCAATCCGGTCTGCATGTTTGCCCTCATAGGGATAGCAATTGTGAGCATTCAACAGTGTGCGCGCGCCAGGCGAAAAGGCATGTGGCTGTTCCTGCTGTGCCGGCATGCCGCCGCACAGGAACACGATCACGGCAAGAGCCACCAACTTCCGCGCCATCCAGGCTGGGGTCAGGGTGGAAACATCGATATAGATTCGCACAGCCCCAGAATAGCCCGTCCTGCCCGTGCGTTGCCTGGAAGCGGCAAGGAAGCCGCCGTGCTGTAACCAACTTTCAGCAACTTGCGCCGATGATTATGGAATTGTCAATTGAGGTTGCTGTGCACGGTTGGGCGATGAAGGCCCAGTGCGCTACCCTTTTAGGTTGCGGTGCGCACCAAGTTGTTGGCTCCGCTCCCATCCTCGGGCAATGGCTGCATCAACCCGCGCCGCCCATCCTGGGTTTTCATCAAGTGTTTTCGTTTCGGATATTCATGATGCATCGTACCTTTGGTCTTTTTCTGATGGGCCTGCTTTGCTCCTTCCCTTTGCTTGCCGCCGAAGGAAGCGGCGAGGGGCATGGGGAACACGGCCTGATTATTGTCGAGTTCCTGCTGAGCCTGGTTGTGGTGATCCTGGGCGCTAAGCTAGGCGGAGAACTGTTTGAACGCCTCAACCAGCCCGCCGTGCTGGGCGAATTGCTTGTGGGTATCGTGTTGGGGAATCTCACTCTGGTAGGCGTTGGTCTCCTTGAGCCGCTTAAGCACTCCGACGCGCTGGCGATCGCCGCGGAGATTGGCGTGATCATCCTTCTCTTCGAGGTAGGTCTCGAAAGCCATTTGCGCGAGTTGATGGCAGTTGGGTTTTCCGCCCTTCTGGTGGCCATGCTGGGTGTGGTTGCCCCCATGGGCTTGGGCTATGGGGTTTCCAGCCTGCTGATGCCGGACCTGCCCTGGTATGTGCATACCTTTGTGGGCGCTACCCTTGCCGCCACCAGTGTGGGTATCACAGCCCGTGTATTGAAGGATCTGCGACGCATGGACACCAAGGAGGCCCGCATCATTCTTGGCGCGGCGGTGGTGGACGATGTGCTTGGCTTAATCATCCTGGCTGTGGTGTCAGGCGTTATCGTGTCTCTGTCCAGCACTGGTTCTGCCGCGGTCAACTTTGGGGATGCCGGCATCATTGTTGCCAAGGCCGTAGCCTTTCTTGCCGCAGCAGTGGTGGCCGGCCAATTTATCCACGTGAAGACTCTGGGCTTCGGAAAGCGCTTCAAAGTGGCGGGAGTGCCTTTAGCCATCGCCCTCAGCCATTGTTTCTTTTGGGCTGGTCTTGCCGGCCTTATCGGGCTCGCCCCCATCGTGGGAGCTTTTGCTGCCGGTTTGGTGCTGGAGGAAAGCGACTACCACGACTTCACTCTGCGTGGTGAAGAGAGCATCGAAAAGCTCTTGCGGCCAATTTCGTCTATTGTTGTGCCGGTCTTTTTTGTGGTGATGGGCCTCAAGGTGGACCTCAGCGTATTCGGGTCCATGAGCGTGCTCGGCCTTGCCGGAGCCATTACGCTGGTTGCGATCATTGGCAAGCAGGTGTGCTCGCTGGGTGTGCTCGAAAAAGGCGTCAACCGGCTGGTGGTGGGCATCGGCATGATTCCACGTGGCGAAGTGGGCCTCATCTTTACCGGCATCGGCGCTGGTCTGATGGTAAACGGCCAGCCTGTGCTGGGGGCGCAGTTAGTCTCGGCGATGGTAGTGATGGTGATGGTTACCACGCTGGTAACCCCTCCGCTGTTAAAGGCCTTTTTCGCTAAGGACAAAGCCAGCTAGCCGCGCTGTTAAGCTTCCGGCGCAAATCGCAGAGTGACCAAGGTCCCCGCTTCCAGGTTCACGGTTAGCACTCCATCCACCGTGCGGGGTAGTGGTTGCGGCAGGCTGCGCCCAGCCTGGTTGGCTAATGCCGATAGCGCGCGTCCAGCCTGCGGGCGTACCTTCACGGCTTGTGCCTTTGCCGACAGCAGCGTGGCGCTCTGCAGTTGTCCACCCTGCCAGTTGAGGTCTACGGTTACTCCTCCGCGTGCGCGCAACCCTGTCACCCTGCCGGTGGGCCATGCCGTCGGCAGTGCCGGCAGTAAGTCCAGTTCATCTTCCTGGCTTTGCAGCAGCGCCTCAGCGATAGCGGCGGTTGCCCCAAAGTTGCCGTCAATCTGGAAAGGTGGATGGCTATCAAACAGGTTGGTCAGGGTGGATTTCGCGAATAATGCGTCCAGGTTTTCAGCCACTTTCTGCCCGTCGCGCAGCCTGGCCCAGAAATTCAGGATCCAGGCCCGGCTCCAGCCCGTATGGCCGCTGCCCGCTTGCAGCCGCAGTTCCAGAGTACGCCGCGCGGCCGCATAAAGCGCGGGACTGCGACGGGCGCTGATCACGTTGGCGGGATGCAGCCCAATCAGGTGCGAGATGTGCCGGTGACCCGGCTCCGCCTCAGTGAATTCCTCGTTCCACTCCAGCAGCTGGCCTTGTGAGCCAACGCGCGGCTGGGCCATCCTCTTTATCACCTCTTCCAGATTCCTGGCAAATGCGGTATCGGTATTTAGCAGCCGGCTGGCCAGGATGACGTGTTCAAACAGGCTCTGGATCAGCAGCAGGTCCATCGTGCATCCGGTAGCCACCTGCGCACGTTTGCCGCTGGCATCCAGAAAGGTGTTCTCCGGGGAAGTGCTTGGGGCGGTCGTCAGTTTGCCGTCGGGGCCTGGGATTAGCCACCCCTTCAGGAACTCCGCTGCCCCACGCATCGCCGGGTAGGCGCGTTCCCGCAGGAAGGCGAGGTCTCCGGTGAAACGGTAGTGTTCCCAGAGATGCTCGCAGAGCCATGCCCCTCCCATCGGCCACAAGGCCCACACCGGCTCTCCCTGCCCGTAATCCCCTACCGGGTTTGTCAGCCGCCACAGGTCGCTATTGTGATGGCACACCCAGCCCGTCAGGCCATAGTAGCCCTTGGCCGTGGCGGAGCCGGTTTGCGCAAGTTCCTCCACCATCTTCAGCAGCGGCTCATGGCACTCGCTAAGGTTAGCCACCTCCGCGGGCCAGTAGTTCATCTGGGCGTTGATGTTGGTGGTGTAGTTGCTGCTCCACGGTGCTCGCACCATGTCGTTCCAGATGCCCTGCAGGTTTGCGGGTTGAGTCCCCGGTCGCGAGGAGGCAATCAGCAGGTAGCGTCCGAACTGGAAATAGAGTGCCGCCAGATGCGGGTCCGCTTCCCGCCCATATTCCAGAACGCGCGCATCGGTAGGTTTGGCCGCTGCAGCGCTGCGTCCCAGGTCGATGTGGACCCGCCGAAACAACTGACGGTGGTCCGCAAGATGCTCCGCCAGCAAGTCGTCGTAGCTGCGCAGGGACGCCTGGTGAGCGGCCTTCCTACACTCGTCACTGACAGCCTGTTGCGGCTTGTCAGGCAGCGTGAACGGGTCTCGAAAGCCCGTGGACGCGCCCACCAGCAGCACCAGCTCTTGTGCCCCAGCCACTCCCACGCCGTTGCCTGTGGGGTAGAGTACGCCTCCTTCGTGGCGAATCCGCGTCACCGCTGCGAAGCGCATGCCCTCCCCTTCGGTAAGGGATTCGCGCACCGGCTCAGGGTGTGCCCCGCGGTAGCTTGGCTCTACATGCGAAGGGGCTTTTCCCAGCAGAAAGAGTTCCGGCACGGAGCACGATACCTGGCTTAGCAGAGGGCTATCCATGGTCAGCAAGCCACTCCACCTGCCGTTCTCCGCACGGATGCGCATCACCAGCACCTGTGCCGGCGCCGACACAAAGCACTCCCGCGTGTAGACTGCCTGCCCTACCTGGTAGCGGCTGCGAACGGTGGCGGTGTCCAGATCCAGTTCCAACTGGTAGTTTTCGTGGCGCTGCATCCCTTCGTGCTTCACGCGCAGGTAGCCGAGTGGAAGGTAGGATTGCGAGAACGGCCCTTGAATGGCCTTCGCTGCCTGGGTGGCTTCGGCGTACTTCCTCTCAAACAGAAGCCGCCGCACATCCGGCAGTGCCTCCAGCGCCTTGGGATTCGACGTGTCCCGGGGATATCCGCTCCATAGCGTATCCTCGTTTAGCTGCAACACCTCCTGCTGCACTCCGCCAAATACCATGGCGCCCAGTCGTCCATTGCCGATGGGCAAGGCTGCGTTCCAGTTGTCCGCCGGTTGCGAATAGTGCAGCTTCCATTGCGACCAGTCCGGCGTACTCAAAGGGCCTTCGCCAGAGGAATTCTGGGCAAGTAAGGGAGCCGTGGCGGCTGTACCAAGGAAGCTTCTTCGGGAAAATTGCGACATAGTGCTTGTGCTCGTGTCCATCGTACTGCGTAACCATCGTTCCCAGGGGGCGCAATGGGTCGTATCTGCGCACTCTCTCAGCTACTCCGGAATCCAGGTGGTCCGGAACCGGGCTTGGGCAGCCTCCGCCTCTACATAGATTGCCTGGCGCTTGTGGGGCGGTGAGTCCGGCACGGTGGCATGCACCACCCGCAATGCCGACGGGCCTTCCACGCGGACCCGGAAACGTTGCCCGCCAACCCGGACAACGACCTCCGCGGGGCCATCCGTAGTCCACTCCTTGGGGTTGCTCCAATGGGCGAAAGGAGTCGTCGCCATCGTCATTGCCGAGGCAGGCAAATCCGCGCTACCCTGCACGTTCAAGATGATCCCCAGCCGGTGTGGCTTTCCATCCGTGACGGTAATGTCAGTGGTCTCCACCAGCGTGCCTTGCTCAATCGAGAGGGTCCGGCTTGCTGATGCATTCTTGCGATACGTCGCCTGCCGTGCGCTTACCATCGCTTTTTCGGCCGAGAACGCAGTGAGTTCGCCTGTATGCCAGCCATCTTGGCCCGCTCCATCAATCACCGGTACATTGTGCGCCCAAGCCTGGGTGTAGTAGCCGCGATGTAAAGGAGAGCCGTAACCCACCGTCCCGGCGTCGTGCGTCACGTCGATCTCACCATAATGCGCTTCATAATTCAGCGCTTCTGCCTGCGCGTGAGACCGGTCCAACTGTCCGTAGTGGAAGAATACCTGCCAGTTACCCTCACGCAGCACAGCGAAACGGCTCGATTCCAGGTTGCGGCTGGAGACTTCCGGCAGAGTATCGTTCGCGGGTTCATCCGGCATCGTGGGCGGGTCCAGCAGGTTATCCCAGTTCGTCGCTTTACCGGCGTGTTCCATTCCCAGATGCGTTGGAAAGACACGTCTGGCTCCTGCCAGCAGCGCCAGGTCTGGTGCTCTTCGGTTGGCGCCGGTAGTATCGGCGGGGGTGGGCAATTTGCCTCCTGGGAACCGGATGAGGTTCGAAGCCAGCATCAGGTTCTCTACCGCCGCAGCCTCAATTCGCAGTTCGTCCAGGCGCCCTTCCAGCCCGGCGAGGGTGAACAAAGGAAGGAATGCGGATACCACATAGCTGTTGTAGCCGAGGGATTGTTCGAGCCAAAAATAGTCGCTGGTGATGCCGTCCCGTACCTGCCGGCGAAGTCCAAACTCTCCATCAACTGCCCGCTCCCACAAAGCGCTGTCGCGTGTGTAAATCGCCGCCATCGCCATGGCGGAGCGCTGCCAGCAGGCGATATTGTGGACTCGTTGAAAGGTTTCGTCCAGCAGGAGGGTCATGGGCCGGAACAGTTTGTCGATCCATCGCTGCAGCCTTGCCAGCCAACCGGATTGCACGGCAGCGGGAATATCGCCTTCCAGCAGCCGGGCTGTCTCCACAAATCGCACCAGCATGTTGGCATCGTCCAGACTCTGGTGCATCAGTTGGGACTTGCTCTTTGAAGTCTGGATTGGCCACCGTTGCAGGTTCGTTGCGTAGAAGTCGAGTTGTTCTGCTGCCCAGTGGAAATAGCGGACTTCCCCGGTGAGGCGCCACAGACGGGCGGCTTCTACCATGTAGCTTCCATTGCGCGAACGCAGGCCGAAGACCCAGCCTCCGAAGACCTTGGGCGGGGCATCCACCGGGGGCTGCGGGGTCCATTCCAGAAATCCCCCGTCAGTGGGCCGAACGAAATCGTGCCACCAGCCAGCAATATACTCAGGCTTGTCACGAGGCTCCTGCGCCCAGGCATCCAATTCCTGGCGGCGGGCCTCCAGCCACTGTTGCCATTGTTGGCTGGACTGCAGCCGCTGGCGGGCCCCCTCCCAATCCTCCACGGGTGTGCGGATTGGGGAGCCATCATCTCCGAATACCTTCATTTCCCGGAATGCCTGTTCCGGACTGGGCTTCGGAAAGCGAGCGGCGGCCAGTGCTGTGGGCAGTGCGACGCACAGAATCACGAAGACCCGGAAAGTGGCAAGGTGGCGTATCACACTCGCATCCTACTGCAATCCGCCCTGGGGAAGGGATTGGGCGCAGGGGCACACGCCCCTGCGCAATGCTACTGGGGTGCGAAGATTAGCGGCCGAAACACGGCAGGATTGTGGAAGGACGGCGTCCCAGTGGGGCTCCAGGCAGCAAAGATTCCATCCTTCTTCGGGTCTTCCGGGCCGTGCGGCCGTTCGATCCGGTAGAGATTGAATCGCCACGCATCCCCTGCCCGTGGGGGAGATTTCGCCCGGCCTTCCTTCACCGCCGGCAAACTGCGGAACCCGCGCCAGGGGAGGCGCATGATCGCGGTCCAGCCACCCGGATCGTCGCCCACTGCCGGCCGCATGCGTACCGCGGATTCGATGCCGTCGTGGTCCCACTCGAGGATGCTCTTCACGTTTGGAATTCCGCTTTCCATCCGCACGTCGCAGAGGACGTTAGCCGGATTCACCTCGTACTCGGCATAGTTCTTGCCCGTGCCGTCCAGGTCGATGAAGATTTCCACTACCTCTTCTTCCCAGATGTGGTCGTCACGCTGGGTCATGGTGTGCCATGGCGAGGGGTCCTGGATGTCGAAGCGCAGCCAGAGGTCACGATCGTTCCAGAGTGCGCGGAAGGTGGTCTTGTATCCTGCGGGTCCCCACTCTACAACTTGCGCGTTGCGCCAGGGTTGAACCTGGAAGGCTTTAAGGTTCACTGGTCCGGAAACACGCCGCACCGTGTAGCTGGGCGCGCTATTGCCTTGACCCCAACCCAGTGACGTAGCCGCTAGCAGAAGCAAAACGGTCATCAGATGGCGCATCATGATTGCAGCCTCATCACGCGGTCGATGTTCTCGTGGTAGACCTTCCGTAGAATCTGGTCTGGCAACCCAAGGCCGTAGATGTTCCACCGGCCTTGGGGCGGCACTGGGGCAGGGGCGTAGTCGAAGTACTCGTCCTCTGTTTCCAGAAAGCGGTAGTAGATCTTGTAGAGCTCGTCACCGAAGATCTGCTGCGGTACGTTGTAGCCTTTCGGAATCGCATCCGTGCCAAACATGCAGCGGTCCTGGTAGCGATCGATAAACTTGCGCGAGGTGCGCGGTGCACGGCCGAGTTCGCCGATGCGAGCGGCCATTTCCACATAGGCGTTGGGGAACTTGTCCAGCCACTCGCCTACCAGGGCCTGATTCTCGGCATTATTGCCCCAGTGCAGAAGGATAAAGGTGGTCTTTGGATGCCGGGCAATCACGCGGTTCCGGGCCTCCATTAACTGCATGTGGGATGGGAAGTCCTTGCCGTGGAAACTCCAGTCCGGGTGGTTGTTCAGTTCCTCAAACCGCTCATTGAATCGGTCGGTTGGGTTGAAGAAAGCCTCCGGGTCAGAGACATGCATGAATACCGGCAGATTGAGGGCGCCACACACTTCCCACGTGGGGTCAAAGCGTTTGTCGTCCACGGCAACCAGTTTGCCTTGGGCATCGCGCAAGTAGAGCCCCAGGGTCTTGAGAACCTTCAGCCCACGTGCTCCTGCCTTTGCATCGCTCTCAATGGAATCGGCCTGCATCTTGGCGTAATTGGGTTCACTAAACCGGTGCCACTGGGGTTCCACCAGGGTAATGAAGCGGCCCGGATGCTGTTTATCAAAGCGTGCGTAGCTTTCCTGGAAGCCTTTCCCAAAGCCACCGGTAAGGTTGATCATCGTCCGGATATTGCGACGGTTCATTACTTCCAGCAACTCTTCCGGGGTGGCGCTGAACTGCAGACCAGCTCCGTCCAGCGTCTTGGCGGAGAAGCTCCAGTGCGTATGGACATCCACCACCGGGAACTTTGCCCGTTCCACCACGGTTTGCGGGACATGCAGCATACTCTTGGGCTGAAAGTCTTCCAGAAGCAAGGGTTCCTTGGGCTTGCCAACGCGACGGCTGACACTTTCGGTTTGCGCGCTTGCGGTGCTTCCGGCGAGGGGGCCTGCGGCAATTGCGGCAAGCAGATCACGGCGTTTCATAGCGGTTAGACTCCTGAAGCCTACCGTATCACGAGCAGGGCTCCGGCTGACAAGAACGAGCAGGTGAAGCAGGGGCGAGGCCGGACTTCTAGCGGCGGATAACCACTTCTCGAATTTGATCCCGGCTGAGAAAGAATTTCACTGAGGCGAAACGTTCGAAGAGCATCTCGACATTTCTGTTCGTGAACAGGCGGTGCGTGCGGTTCCGCCCTGTGTCCATCACCATCAAGTTCTGTTGGTCATGGAGACGGTAGTGATGGACGGGAACGGTGCTGGTAGCGGTGTCCGTATGAAAGACGGTAAACGCCGTCCCACCGGGCCTAAGGACGTCATGAATGCGATGGACCACCGCGCGCTGGGCGTCTGGTGAAAGCCACTCCAGGCCGTCCCACAGGAGGATTGCATCCACGCTCGCGCTCTCAAAATTTAGGGAACTCTGCAGGAATTCCTGAATGCGTTCCGGACTGGAAATGCGGGCGTCATCTTCACCGCCCATACCGAAGATGTTTTCAACCGCTTTAGGGAGACTCTCCGCGTAAAGGCGATGCCTTAAGCCGGTGATAAAGGCGACATTCTGCTCGCACGCACCGGAAAAGTCCACAACCGTTAGCCCAATCTGGTCGCGAATACTCTCAAGGAATTCCTGGATAGCACTGCTAGCGCGAAGTGACGACGACGGGTCCCGCTGCGGAGCGAGATCCGCCGCACGCCCCTGCTGGCCGCCGGAGTGCGACCTGGAGATTGCGCCGAACCATGAACGTAAATCTGCAAGCATCAGAGGTTACCTGCTGGACGAAGAAGCGGGAGCGCCAGCCATCAAGACGATCCCGCTCCTCTAGGTCACTAGGCCTTCACCACCGGTTTAGGGGTTGTGTGTGTTTCCGGCGTTGACGCTGGTGTTGATGTTGCCGGGGTGGCGCTGGCTGCCGGTGCGGCCACGGGTGCCTTTGCCGGCTTTGGCTCTGGCTTGATGATGTCGATGCTTCCCTTGAAGAAGGCCCCGTCCTCAATCACAATGCGGGCGGTGCGGATATCCCCAACGAGCTTGGCTTCCTTACGAATATCGATCTTCTCCGTGGCTTCCACGTTGCCCTGGACGGTGCCGAATACCACTACTTCGCGGGCGCGAATGGTCGCCTGAATTTTGCCATTAGGTCCGATGGTGAGCTTACTTTCCAACAAGTCCACCGTACCTTGAATTTCGCCGTCGATGTAGAGGTCCTCTCGGCTATGGATCTCGCCTTTTACCACCACGGCCTTGCCGACCATGGCTGGTCCTTGGGAAGCGTATGCAGCCCCTACTGGTGCACTGGGAGCAGCTGGTGGGCGCTCCCGGATTGGTTCTGGAGTCGGCGGCGTGTAAACCGCTGACGGTTCCTCTTCTCTACCTCGTTGTCTGCCTGACCACATTGACATGGGATACCTCCTGGTTGGCTGGCTTTTCGGATTTCGTGGCGCTTGAAACCCCATCCGGGCTGAACACGGGGAGCGCTCTACTCGAAGCGGACCGTTCTCCAAAGTCCGTCGCCGCGCCGGTGGATGGTTTAGGGGAAGTCCGGCAGGCCATTCCTGGGAATCAACGGAAATCTGCCGCCAGCTCTCTCGTTCATGGTAAGGGTACCGCTACAAGGAACGCAATACGCCAGTGCGGATGTAACGCCCGTTACGGCATTTCCATGATTTTCTCCGGTGGGTCTCTAGTCGCTAAATGCAGGCATTTCGAGAAGGATGTCCGGTTACGCGTCCGCCTCTGAGATAATTTAAGGGTGTCAAAGAGCAAGGGGCATGGCCTCGCGCAACAGCGCATGGAAAAGCAGCTCTTGGCGCTGAAGCAGATTTCCCGCTTCATCGCTAAGGAGATGTCTGTGCATGACGTCCTGGACGGCATTGTGCATCAGGTGGTTCAGCATCTCGGCTGTGATTCCTGTTTTCTCTACGTAAAGGACGGCGACGAACTGGTTTTGTGCGCTACGCACGACCGTCCCGTAAGTGATCTCGGCAACATCAGGCTCCGGCTCAGCGAAGGCCTCACCGGATGGGTGGCGCGCGAACGGCGATTGCTTGCTTTGCCCCGCGAGGCTTTCAAGGATCCCCGCTTCAAGACGTTCACGCACCTCCCGGAAGACTCGTACGAAGCCTTCCTGTCTGCGCCCGTAATCTGCATGAATCGGGTGCTTGGCGTAGTGAACGTCCAGTACCGCCAGACACATGACCATACCGGTGACGACATGGAATTCCTGACCACCATCGGGGAGTTGTTGGGCTGTTATCTGATGCTGACTTTGATTGAACCCAGCCAGGTTGAGGGTGCCCATCTCGTGAATAGCGTGATGACTAACAGTAACGGTCCTGGGGAAGGGAAGCCGGCGGCCAAGCAAGGCGGTAAACCGAAAGGGGCCACGGCATGAGCCAGTCTTCTCACCAGCGCTCGGGTCTTTTCTTTTGGTATGTCTGTTTACTGGTTCTGGTTGGCTGGAATGTTGCTTCGCGGGCGGCGGATTCCTGGGAACTTCAGTACCAGCATCTCGACAAGGAATATGATCTGCGTCTTGTGGATGTGGCCTTCATTGATGCCCAACGTGGTCTAGCCATTGGGTTTATCGATTCCCGCGAACGTGATCGTCAGCGACCTGTAAACCTGGTCACTACCGATGGCAAAACTTGGAAGCTCATCGAAGTGAAGCGCAATTGCAGCGATGTGTTTGCCCTGCGAAGCGGGGTGCTTTTTGCCGCATGCGAGGACGGTATTTACCGGTCGGAAGAATTGGGGAATGACTGGAAGCGCATTGCCCGGCTGAAGGAAATCGAGGCTGTTTGGTTTCTGAACGAGCGGCGGGGATTTGCCGTGGGTGCGTCAAAGGGCTTCTATGAAACCCAGGATGGCGGCCAGCGCTGGGCTCCGGTTGTCACCAATCCGGAGATCTCTACCAACTCAGACTACACCACCTTACGCCAGATCCACTTCGTGGAAGGTAAGCATGGCTTCGTCACTGGCTGGAGCCGTCCTCCTACCAACAGGGACCGAATCCCAGATTGGTTGATGCCTGACCGCGCCATGCGTCAGCGCGATACTCCCCACGTCAACGTCTTCGCAGATACCTCCGACGGTGGTGCCACGTGGCGTACCCAGGAAGTCTCCATGTTTGGCGAAGTGGTGAGTACCGAATTGGGAGAAGACCGAGTGGGGCTGACTCTGGTGAATTTCTCGAATGGCTTTGAGTATCCCGCCGAGGTGTTCTACTTCAACTGGCCCAACGGCCAGATGAAAAGGGTGTTTCGTGACAAACGCAGGGCAGTCACCGACATCTCTGTGCCAGAGCGGGGTCCTGTCTATCTGGCAGCGGTGGAGCCCATCGGACAGCTCTATTGGAGCCCAATCCCAGGGAAACTACACGTCCTGCGGTCAGTGGACGTTAACACCTGGGAAGAAATGGAAGTGGACTATCGAGCCTCAGCCCGCCGTGCCGTTCTGGAATCCTACGATGCGGACAACGTTTGGCTGGTCACCGACACCGGTATGGTTCTCAAGCTGAAGCGGGGCGGGGAACCACTACCCCAACGAGATCCAGCACCGTCGGATACCTTGCAAGACCCGGCACCCGCACCTGCTCCGTGAAGGATCGTAAACGGGACCTCATGATTAGCATGAATGAGCCCAGGTAGGCTCAGATGCCGTCCAGGCTCTCTTTTCACTTTCAGAGGATCTGGGATGCTACAACTGGTCTCGGCTATCGCCCCGCCCTAGCCCACGGACGTAACTATCGGCTATTCCACCAAGCGCATTCTTTGAATTTCACAAGCCACTATCTAAAGCCGGAACTTAACGGTGATAATGGTTCCCTATGTCTTCACCTATGCCCACGAATTCCTCCGCATCAGTGCGTACAGTAACCTCGAAGCCCTACCTGGTCTGGAGGGTCCTGATCTTAGGGTTCTGCTTCGCAGCAGGCTTGACGCTGGCGCAGAGCATTCTGCAGGTATTGCGGGGAGGGGCGGTAGAGATGGTCCAGATTGTGTTCTCCTTTGGCTTTCTGGGGCTCGGCGCCTGGCTGTACCCGCAGACGGTAACCGTTGACGAAAACGGGGTGGAGCAAATTCGCTGCTTTGGACTGATTCGGACCCGCATCGCGGTGGAGAACATAGATTTCTACTGGGACACTAATCGCGAAGCCATCAAGGACTACTTGGGGAAGGGGAATTTGGATGACCAGCGTGATCGGGCAGTAGCGCAGAGACAGGCTGCGGTACTGATTAAGTCGAGCATCGAACAGAAGCCGATTGTATTGAGCCACTACCATGCCGACAGGGCAGCAGTGGTAGATGAACTGAAGAGAATGGGGGTGCGGAGCTATGAATCGATCGTGCAAACGTTGAAAGGGTAATTGCGGACTTGGCACCAGACGCAGGAAAGCCCGCCGGGTTAGGGGCGGGCTTTGAGGCCTTCGGGTTAGGAAGGGCTTGG
>CAZUAX010000051.1:23626-25218 GCA_964618435.1 uncultured Solibacteraceae bacterium | reverse complement strand
TGAGCTGGAATGGAAGCGTTTTGCGCCATAGGAGACATGCCTGCTGAACCGGAACAGTGCATGTTCTCCGCAGTGAAGCCCCAGGCTGAGCCTGTTAACATTGTGGCCTACGGATTTGGTCCGTTTCGATTCCGCTTGGAAGGACGCATCCTGGAGCGGAACGGCGAACTGGTGAGAGTCACTCCAAAAGTGGCTGACACTCTGCTGGTGTTGCTTCAACGAGCTGGCGAGGTTGTTTCGAAGGAGCAACTGATGGCCGCCGTTTGGCCCGATGTGGTGGTGGTGGAAAGCGGCCTAACGCGCAACATCTCCATGCTGCGGCAGGCGATTGAAAGCGACGGGGCTGAGGGGCGCTACATCGAGACAGTGCCTCGCCGTGGGTATCGATTTGTGGGTTCGCTGGAGGTGGAGCGAACGCCTGTCACAGCGATGGTTCAGGTCCACTTGGAGCTAGACCCCCCGAACCATGAGTCTAGCCCCCGCGCGGACTTACTCGCACCCTCATTGCCGCGTTCGAATGCCTGGCGCGGTGGCGCGTCCTGGCTGGTTGCCGTGGTCCTCCTGCTTGGGAGCGCCGGACTGGGTTCCCGCATTTTATTGGGGGATCCGCCACGGATGGCGGTTGCCGGGGGCAACGCGGATGTACGCATTGGGCGTCACCTGCTGGAGAAGGTCACGCCGGCGGAGACTGCACGCGCCTACGAGTACTTCACGCGAGCGATGGTGGCGGATCCGGGATCGGCGGAAGCGCATGCTGGCGCGGCTTTGGCCGTGGTCCAATTAACTGCGCTAGGCGGTATGTCTGCCGATGCCGCCGTTCGTGATGCAAAGAAGCTGGCGGACCGCGCATTGCAACTGGACGGGGATAACTCTCTTGCGCTGGCGGCATCCGCCGCCGTGCTGTTGCTGGAGGGGAAAAAACTTGACGAGGCGGAGAAGAGATTCTCCGCGGCGCTGGAGCGCAACCCTGCTTCGCTCACGATCCGCTACGGGTACAGCCATCTAAAGCTGGCTGTCGGAGACCTTCGCGGTGCCCGTGCGCTGGTGGAAGAGGCACTGCGACTCGACCCCGCTTCCCCGCAAATTGGCAGCCAGTATGGCAAGGTGTTTTACCTGCAACGGGACTACAAGCGCGCCGCCGAAGAGTTTCGCAGTGTACTGCATCGGGAACCCGGCTACACGCTTGCCCACTACTACCTTGCTCTTAGCCTCGGTTTCCTGGGGGAAACGGAGGAAGCCCTGGAAAACCTCAATGCGGCACGGCTAAATCCGGACGTGCTTGCCACAGATCGGGCTTGGCTCTATGCGATGCAGGGTGACTTGCGACCCGCGCGGGATCTGATGGCAGAACGGCAGGAACTGGTGCGCAGCGGCAAACTGGACGTTTCCGCAAACCTCCTGCTGGCAGCCATGCTTGGCGATGCATCGGTTGGGAAAGAGGCAGTGGAAGCGATTGTGGCCAAGGGCGGTGCGGAGCTTATGGGTCTGCGCCTGGAACCCCGTCTGGAAACGTTGCGCGAAGCGCCGGGCATTACCGAGTTGTTCCTGAGCAGCACAATCCCTGGAATGGATCCGAGACTGGACGGGGAGAG
>CAZUAX010000051.1:16136-23526 GCA_964618435.1 uncultured Solibacteraceae bacterium | reverse complement strand
GGATTCCGGAATCTCCACCTGCCAGCGTTTACCGGGTTGGAGGTCACCGGCTTCCGCAGTGCGTACGTCCACCGAGATTCCCTCCATGAAGTGGAGGCGGATATCGTGGGGGCGGTTCACTGCGTATTGCAGTGTGCAGGGTACCCTGCCCGAAAGCGCTGCCTCACCCACTCGGGGTGTGGCACTGATGGAGGAAGGCGGAACACACAGGGTGACGCGACTGCCCTTGAAGTGGCCGGCAAAATAGGGTCCTGGAATTTCCGATCCAAACACCAACAGTCGACTGCGCTTGTTCTGCGGGTCAAGGAAAGTGATTTCGGCGGGGATCAATAGGTCTTGCCCCAACAGCTCCGCTACGGCAAGCGATGCCGGTTTCCGGCAGATGTCGGTGGGGCTGCCGGCTTGCAGAAACTTACCTTGGTGCATCACGAGCATGGAGGATGCCGCCTCAAAGCAATCATTCAGATCGCGCGTGGCGAGGACGATGGGGATGCCGGCTTCCGTGGCATACCCGCGCAGGACACGCAGGAATTGGGTACGCAGGCTCTGTTCCCAACCAAAAGGGATGGCGTCCACCAGTAAAGCGCGGGGGCTCCGGATGAGAGCCTGGGCGAGCATGCCCACGCGGTGTTCGACAGGGGATAGCGCCGCGGGCATGCGCTGGGCAAGTTCCGTGAGATCGAAGCGTTCGAGAATTTCCACCACGCGCCGGGCACCCTCCCGCGCGGGAAGTACGGAGGCGGCGAGGCGCAGGTTCTCCAGCAGGGAAAGATGTGGCAGCAGGCAGTTCGTTTCGAATACCAGGCCCATGGTGCGGCGATTGGTGGGCAGATTGATGCGGGCACCCGCGTCAAAGAGGATCTCATCGTGCAGCAGGATGCGGCCCTGCGTAGGTTGACGGAGCCCGGTGAGTAATTCAAAGAGTAGGGTTTTGCCCGCCCCCGCGGGACCCAGAATCGCCGTGATGCCAGCGCTGGCCTGCAACTGGATATCGAGCGCGAAGTCAGGCGAATTGGCGGTGGCAGGGAGGCTGCAGTTGACTTTGGCGTCGATCATAGAATCCGGCTCCCGCGGCGCATCCAGAACGCCGCAGCCATTAGCAGCAGGGTGAGCGCCGTGCTGGCTCCCACCCAGAAGAAAGGTGTTACGTGCTCGCTCGGTCGAAGGTTGTAGGCAACTGCCCAGGTAAGGGGCATAACGCGCCCTGCCACCATGGGCCCGAACAACCCCAGCAGGCCGAACTCTCCAAGGGAGCGCGCAAAACCCAGCAGGGCGATAACCGCGAGCGGCTTGCGCGCGGACGGCAGAACCACGCGCCAAAGCAATGCCGAATTCGAAAGCCCCAGCACCCGCCCCAGGTGGACGGATTGCTTTGGCAACTCACGGAGACTCCATAGGGCGAGCAGCGCGATGAAGGGCGTGGCATGGATGATAGCGGCAAGAGTGGCCACCCCTTCGGAAAAAAGTTCGGGAGGGATCCGCGCCTCTCCGACAAGAAACGAAAAGGCGTGAGTCGGGAAAAGCAGCAACAGCATTATCCAGCCGATCACCGGCCCCGCCAGCAGGAGCGGAAGCAGGATGAGCGCTTCCATCCAGCGCCGTAATCGCGGTGCGCCCCAAACCGCCAGAAGTGCGGCGGACAGGCCAAGGGGAAAAGCCACCAGAGTAGCGGCAACACCTATGCGCAAGCTGGTCCAAATGGGAGTCCAAGCGTCCATGGGAATGGTCCCAGTATACGACCGAAAGAACATTTTTGAGCAGTCGTGTTTCGGAACCGGGGTTTCAGCACCGGAGTTGCCAGGGCGCGGTTCTAGCGAAGTTGTACGCCACGGGACTCCATGAAGTTTTCCCAGCCTTGGTAGCCCTTGGGGTGGACACCGCGCTTCTCAATCTCCTCTACGAACCGTGCGCGTCCGGAGTGGCCAATGGTATGGAGCAGGTAACGTTTGCCTGACTTCGAGCCCACGTAGACAACCTCTTCCCAATCGTCTTTCTGCCGCGGCGGGCGGCTGGAGCGGAAGCGAAGTAGGCCGGCCTTACGGAGTTCTCCCCGGGTGGTGTTCCAGTAAAACGAGACGTCGTTCCAGGGAATGCGATATTCCCACAAGCCCAGGAAATGGGATTGATAGATGCCGCGGCTATCCATGGTGATCGACATCGGCAGCAAACCGAGCAGGAAGAGAATTCCAGCCCCACCGAAGTAGACAGGGGCAAGCGAAACATCAAGCCTGCCCACCATTGCGGACTGGATAATCCACCACGAAAGACCCAGAATACCCACCACATACACGATCAGCATCGAGATTTTCAGGCGAAAGTGGACGGCGGTGGGATCCTCCACTTGCTCTGGCGCGGATGGTGGAGCACCGTTCTCCTGTTGAACGCGGATCTGGGGTGTGGCCCCCTGCTGCATTTCACGGATTTGTTTTTCAAAGTCAATTTCCACAGCGGTCCGTCCTCCGGATGCAGAATCGAGTTGGATGCACTCCGACAATATCGGCTGCTCTTCAATGGTACGGGGATCCGGGAGGATTTCTTGCCGGAAATTGGTACTGAATTGGTAATACGGGATGGTTTGCCGCGACAATGAGAGGAGATCCATGGCGACCATAAATGCCGCGGCGCAACGCCCCGCACTCCGAGCCGTCTGCCTGTTGAGCGGCGGCCTTGATTCCACCACCTGCCTGGCTGTGGCCCGAAAGGAGGGCTTCGATTGTTACGCGCTTTCTTTTGACTATGGACAGCGTCATCGCCAGGAACTGGAAGCAGCGGCACGCGTGGCCAAAGCGATGGGAGCTCTGCGGCATGTGACCCTGCCGCTGGATTTGCGCGCCTTCGGCGGTTCCGCGCTTACTGACGAAATTGCAGTTCCCAAGCACGAGCGGGTGGAGGAAATCGAAGAGGGTATTCCCATAACCTACGTCCCCGCCCGCAACACCATCTTCCTGAGCTGCGCCCTGGGCTGGGCAGAGGTGCTGGGTGCCTACGATATCTATTTGGGCGTTAATGCGATTGACTATTCGGGCTATCCGGACTGCCGTCCGGACTTCGTGCGCGCCTTTGAAGTTACGGCTAATCTGGCCACTGCCGCGGGCGTGGAAGGGCGGGGGATATTCCGAATCCACACGCCGCTGATCGATCTCACCAAGGCGGGGATCGTGGAGCTGGCGGCGAGCCTGGGAGTGGACTTTTCGTTGACGCACAGCTGCTATGATCCGCTTCCCGACGGACGTCCCTGCGGCCACTGTGACTCCTGCCTCCTGAGACGGAAAGGCTTTGCCGAGGCAGGCATTGTGGACCCGCTGGAGTATACGCGATGAAGATCGCTGAGATCTTTTATTCCATTCAGGGCGAAGGTGGGCTGGTTGGCGTACCCAGCGTGTTCGTAAGGACAAGCGGATGCAACCTGCGCTGCGTATGGTGCGATACGCCGTACACGTCCTGGGCTCCCGAAGGCGAGGAGATGGATGTGGCCGCAATTGTGCGGGCTGTTCGTGAGCACACCGCTGCCACCCACGTGGTGCTGACCGGCGGGGAGCCGATGATTGCTCCACAGATCGTGGAACTGTCGCAACAATTGGCCGCGCGGCGTTACCACGTAACGATTGAGACCGCCGGCACAGTGTGGCAGCCCGTTGCCTGTCAACTGATGTCGATTAGCCCGAAACTGAAGAACTCTACGCCGTATGAGCGGGAAGAGGGCCGGTGGGCCGCGCAGCACGACCGGCTACGCATCCAGATGGACGTGTTGCAGGACCTGATGGCCGGGTATCCCCATCAGTTAAAGTTTGTGGTGGAGAAGCTGGAAGATCTGGAGGAGATCACCGGTCTCTGCCAGCAACTGGAGGCAGACCCGCGCAACGTAGTGTTGATGCCGGAGGGTCGCGATGCCGCCACGTTGCGAGCGCGCGCCATCTGGCTTGCGGAAGTCTGCAGGCAGCAGGGATTCCGGCTTAGCCCGCGCCTGCATGTGGACCTCTGGGGCGATACGCGAGGCGTATGAGCCTTCTTCGGCGTCGCCACCCGACCCAACCCGCGCCACGCAACTTCATGCAAACATAACGAGTGGAGCGCATGAACTATGAATAACTTCTCCTTCCACAACCCTACCCAGGTAATCTTCGGTACGGACACCATTTCGCAGATTGGCGAAGAGTTGGCCCGGCGAGGACAAGAAAAGGTGCTGCTGCTGGCCGGGGGCGGGTCCATAAAACAGAATGGCGTTTACGACCAGACAGTAAAGTCTCTGGAAGCTGCGGGGATTGCGCGTGTGGAGTGTTGGGGAGTGCAGGCGAACCCGGTGCTGAGTAAGGTGCAGGAAGCGATTGACCTTTGTCGGGCGGAGGGCGTGGATGCAGTGCTTGCCGTAGGCGGGGGCAGCGTCCTCGACAGCGCCAAATCGGTGGCCTGCGGTTTCTACATGAACGATATATGGGCGGCCTACGAAAAGACAGAAGCCATTACGAGGGCGCTGCCGTTGTATACGATTCTCACCCTTTCGGCAACGGGCTCTGAGATGAATATGTTCGCCGTGCTTACCAAGCCGGAACAGCACAAGAAGTGGGCCATTGGACATCCCGCACTGTATCCGGTGCTGAGCATCGTGGACCCCTCGGTGCAGACTTCGCTTCCTTGGCGGCAGACCGTGTGCGGGGGGGTGGATTCTCTTTCGCACATCATGGAGTTTTACTTCATCGGCAAACCGTCCGACACCACGGTGGCGCTGAACACGGCGGTTTCTCGAACGATTATCGAGTCAGTTGACCAGTTACAGCGCGAACCCGGCGACTATCAGTCCCGCGCCAGTCTGGCGTGGGGGAGCACGCTGGCGCTCAACGGCATTAGCGGCTGCGGGCTGAATTTCGGCGAGTGGAGTACGCACATGCTGGAGCACGCGGTGAGCGCGCACCACCCGCAAGTAGCTCACGCCGAGGGACTCGCCGTGTTGTTTCCGGCATGGATTGAATACTGTGAAGCGGCGAATCCGGAGACCTTCGCACACTGGGCGAAGGCAATCTGGGATTCCGATAGCGTGGAAGAAGGCATTCAAGCCTTTCGGGACCGCCTGCGGCAGTGGGAAGCGCCCGTTTCGCTGGCGGATCTTGGGGTGAAGCGGGAGGAGATCCCCGCGATTGCAGACACCGCCATGCTTACCCAACCCATGGGCAGCCTGCGGCCTCTATCCAGGCAGGACATCGTGAATATCCTGGAAATCGCGGCAAACGCGACCTAAACGGCGGGCGCGGGTCCTTCGTCCGTAAGGGTGCTCCAAGCCGCTTGTTTCGATTTGGGCTTGCCCCTGCGGATGACCACCAGGGTGGCGTCATCAAGCGCGGGTGCGTTGTTGGTGAAGTAGGCCTGGGCGCGCAAAACCATCTCAACCAGGTCGGCGGCGGGCAGATGGCTGTTCGCCGCCAGCACCCGGCACAACCGACCTTCCCCGAATTCCTCATCACCGTCCGCGCGTGTAGCTTCCGTGATGCCGTCGCTGTAAAGCACCAGCATGTCGCCTTCGCCCAGAGACACGGTGGAATCCTGGTAGCTGGCCATTTTCAAAATGCCCAGCACAAGACCGGTCTCGCTAAGGAGTTCGGTTTCGCCGGAGGCACGCACCAGGATGGCGGGGTTATGGCCCGCGCTGGAGTATTGCACGTGCCCTGTAGTTGGATCCACCAGCGCGGCGGCCATGGTAATGAAGCGGTTTTGCGGACAGCGCCCGGTGGTGGCACGGTTTAAACGGGTGAGATACTCACCGGGTGGGATGGGTTCCTCCAGCAACAGATGGGAGCGGGCGTGTACGCCGCTCATCATCAGTGCCGCGGCCATTCCTTTGCCCGCCACATCGCCCAGCACGGTAGTAAGCCGCCCGTCGGGATAGGTAAAGAAGTCATAATAGTCCCCACCCACTGTGCGGCAGGCCTGGTTGAAGCCAGCAACATCGAGGCCGTCGACGACCGGGTTGCTTGGGGGCAGCAGTCCGCGCTGGATCTCGCCGGCCTGGTCCAGGTCGCGCTGCATGATGCGCTCGGCTTGCTCCACCAGAATGAGGCGTGCCTGTTCCAGGCGAATGGCGGCGACGTTGGCCATCACGGTTAGCAGAGCGAGGTCGTCGTCGGTGAACGGAGCGATGACATGGGGAGTGTCTAGGTAGATGAGCCCCAGCACGTCGCTGTTGGTTTGCAGGGGGACGGCGACGAGGCTTTTCACGCTTTCGGCGGCAATGCTGTGGCTAGCGAGGAAAGCCTTTTCAAACTGAGTATCTTTTACCAGAAGCGACTGTCGCTGGCGAATTACCTGGTCGCACACCGCCCTGCTGATGCGGAAGTTATCGCCCTTGGCGGCTTTGGGCACCAGTTCGCCACCTTCCATCAGCATTAGCACCCCGCGGCGCGCGGATACAGCGGAGAGCGAAAGGTCCAGGATCAGGGCGAACAGTTCGTCAAGGGGCCGATGCCCAGCGAGTTCGCGCCCGGCGCGCACCAGCGCCTCCATGTGCCTCTGGACAATGCCTGGCGTCTCCATCTTTGCCACATTGCGGCGCAGAAACTGGTTAAGGTCGGTGATCACCGTACGAGAGAGCGGATCCTCCGCATCGGTGGCATCCTCGCCCACGAAAACTACATGGTGCCGGTTGGCACTCCCGCTGATATCCTCAACCTGGATCACCAGTTCACCCGCGGACACGAGGTCACCGGCGCGCAGTGGCTGTTCGCTGCTGATGCGGCAATCGTTCACATACGTGCCGTTCTTGCTGCCCAGGTCACGAAGCACCCAGAGATCGCCTCGCGACTCAAACACGAGGTGGGTGCGCGACAATCGCGCATCCATGGGGAAGCTGAGCTCGTTGGTAGCGGCGCGACCCAGGTGGATGCGGCTGCCCTGCAGGGGAAGTTTTCGTTCGTCCGGCTTGCCAGGATTGATGTGGAGTTGCAAGGTAGGCATGGCAGCTAGGCTGATAGATTGATTCCCTAGTGTAGCCGGGATGGAAGGGGCCTGTCTGTATTGCCGCCCGGTGTTTCACAATACAGAACACCGCCTGACGGCCTGACAGACGGTTGCCGCAAATCACAGCCACCTCTGAGGAAAATTGTAAACAAATCTGGTGTTATTGCTGCGTTTTTAGTGAGATTATTTCGGGGCCGGGGGACTATTATCCATTTGAGCTTGTGCACTCGCAATGTTCCCCATTGAAACGACAAGATTGAAATTGGCCTGTAATCTGGATAGAAAACCAGCAACGGATTGCGCTGGTAACATTGGTTTTCGCGCTATACCGGAGTACAGTGTGTTACAGGCACAAATTAGACGCAAGTGGCCGTTTCGGCACGGATTGAGCTTCGCGGAGACAGAGTCTCCGTCAGTAACCGAAGAGAGTTTTGCGCACAGGAAC
>CAZUAX010000051.1:0-16036 GCA_964618435.1 uncultured Solibacteraceae bacterium | reverse complement strand
AGTTTTGCGCACAGGAACGAGGGGGGAACATGCAGGTAAGGTCACTTTCCCGCGTGAGCACGGTGTTATTTACCGTGCTGGTCTTGATGGCGGGTACGCTCCATACGCCGCGTTTGGCTTTTGGGCAGGAAGATACCGGAAGTAAGTTGAGCATCGTGATTGTTGAGGGCGACGGAGCGGTGAACAATATCCGCCAGCGCGTTGCCAGGGAACCCATCGTTCGCGTGGAAGATGAGAATCGACGGCCGGTGGCAGGGGCAACTGTCGTGTTCCTGCTTCCTAGCGACGGGGCCGGTGGCGTATTCGCGGACGGCAGCCGCATGCTTACCGTGCAGACAGACCAATCTGGCCAGGCGGTTGCGCGCGGCATGCGCCCCAACAACGTGACGGGCGACTTTCAGATTCGTGTCACCGCTTCCAACAATGGGCAGAGTGCCTCCGCCGTGATCGGGCAAACCAATGCCCTCGCGGGCGCGGCGGCAGGGGCAGCGGCAGGAGCAGCAGCGGCAGGCATTTCGGGTAAGGTAATTGGGATTATCGCGGTGATTGGCGCGGCCGTGGCTGGCGGCACCTATGCTGCAACGCGGGGCAGCAACAATGGAGGGTCCACGACCCCCACCAGGCCGCCAACGTCCGTATCAGTGGGAACGCCCACGGTGGGTGCACCATAGTTCACGGCTAGTGGTCCATGAGCATGCTGCTCAATGGATGCGCTGTCGGGTAGAACCCGGGACCTCCAGGGCGAGGCGAATTAGGATTGGTTTCTTGGATGGCAGAGGAGCAGAGGCAATGATTAGTTTCCAGGGAATGCGTTGGATAGCAATGGCAGCTGGAGTTGCGGTGATCGCGGCCAGCGCGGTGGCGCAGCGCGGCAATGCTGGTGCGCGTGTACAGGTGGACCGTCCGGCGATGTCGGCCACCGGGTCTCCGCTTGATGGATCGGAACGCGGATCCGGGATTAGCGGTCCGTCGCTTGGTTACTTGCTGGATGCGTCTACAGGCAACCTGCACATGGTGCGCGGTATTGCTGGTTCCTCCATTACCGGCTCGCCGGTACACCGTGCGGCTCCGGTACGGCTGGCGGCCATCTCTTCCACTCGAGACTACGCGGTGGTCGCCGATGAAGCCGATGCAGTGGTGTTTTATTCCGCCAGTAATGTGCGCGGCGATGAAGGAATCGCGCTTTGGGGAGACGCAAGCCGTGTGACCCATGCCGCGGTAAGCCCGCGCGGGGATCGCTTCGCGCTGCTTTCGGCATCTTCCGGCCGGGTGGCCGTATACACATTGCGCGACGGGGTCCCCGGCGAAGCGGTGGTGTTCCAGTCCTCGATGCCGTTGGATAGCATTTCGCGGCTGGCCCTTGCGGATGCGGGTGAAGGCGTATTCGTGACCACGAACGCGAGCACTGGCAGCAGCGTAGCGAAGATTAATGCCGATGGCAGCGTGCGCAGCTTGGCCTCCTTGCCGGGTGTCGTGGACATTGCCCTGTTTGCAGGCAGCGAGCGTGCCTTGGTGCTGGATGCCGCGCAGAATGCACTTTACGAAACTAACTTCGCGGATGCGAATCCGGCACTGTCGCTGATTGCCTCTCAGGCGGAAGGAATTGACCAACCGCTCGCCATGGCTCTCAGCGGAGACGACCGCAGTGTCGCCATTGCCTCAGCGGTTTCGCGGCGCGCCGTAGTGATTGAACTTGCGTCGCGCGCAAGCCGGCAGATTGAACTGGCTGAGACGCCCACCGGAATACGCCGCATGAATGCCCGGGGGGTTTTCCAATTGACTGATGCCCGCACTGGCCCGGCGCTGCTGCTGGAAGTGCAGCCCGACGGGGCGCGTACGGTGTATGTGCCGCGTTCGGAAAGTGGTCGCGGCGCAGGCGGAGCGCGGGCGGGCCTGCGCTAAGCGCATTGTCATTATGTTTGTTCAGCCGCTTTGGGCGGATGTTGCGTGAGTAGTTCTGCAATTTGAAGTTTGTCTGAGTTTGGCGTGGTGGACGGCGTCCCCCGTTGCCGGGCCGCTGGGGAGAGGGAACGATGAAACGATCGGTGATTACACGGTTCGCGCTGGCATGCGCAACAATCATCTGCTACCTGGGTGTACTGGCCGGACAGGCGCACGCCCAGCGGGTGGCAAGTTACTCTCCGCCGGAAACCACTGTGGGTGCGCTCCCTGGCCAGAGTCTCCCGGTCACCATCACGATGGAAGGGTTCCAGTTGGGGTCCGTTGCCCCCGGACAAGGCTTTCGCGCGTACTGGATTGTCCAGGGTGGGGCAGCGGTGGGCATCACCGGTGAGCCCGGCGCAACCACGGCAGTCGTGAGCATTCCCGAGGCATTGCGAGGCACACCAGGCACCTTTCCGGTGGTGGTCTGCAACTTTGTCAACCTCGGCCAAGGTTCAGTTGAAACCTGCACAAACCCCGCCATTAGTGCCGGCTTGATAATCAATGCTCCGCCACAGTTCACGATCGCTGCCACGCTTCCCACAGCAGCGCAGAATGTGCCGTACAACGTCGTTTTGACCGTTACCGGTGGAACGGTAGGTGTCCCAGGGAACCCTTACAATTTCGCAATTACTGCGGGAGCAATCCCCACCGGGCTGTCACTGAACGAGAAGGATGGCACTCTGGCAGGTACGCCCACGGTGAATGGGACGTTCAACTTCACAGTAACGGCCACGGATCTGGCCGGCGTTTCCACGTCGCGGGCATTTACGCTGGTAGTGCGGCCTCCGGTGAGCATCACAACCATTTCGCCGCTTCCTCCGGGAACGACTGGCGTAGCGTACTCTACAACGCTTGTGGCCGCTGGCGGCCCACTTCCTACCGCGTATCAGTGGTCTGTTGTGCAGGGGGCGCTTCCCGATGGCCTGAATCTGAATCAGACCACGGGTGCGATTACGGGTATCCCTACCACGCCGGGGCTGGCCTCGTTTCTGGTGCAAGTGCAGGATGCCAGTGGCATCGCGAGCCGCACCTTCGAACTTGATGTGCGAAATCCGGTGACGTTTGACACCACTTCGCCGCTGTCCAGCGGGACGGCCGAGAGCTTTTATGCCCAGGTGATTTCGGTTTCAGGCGGTATCGGTCCGTACAACTTTGAACTCATCAATGGCACTACACTGCCCCCGGGGCTTACGCTGCAAGCATTCAACGGGAGCAATGCCCGCGAACTGAGCGGGGAGCCGTCGCAAGCGGGTACTTTCCAGTTCACGTTACGGGTGACCGATGCGGCGAGCCGGATTGCCGAGCGCACATTCAGCGTCACCTTCGGACCCGCGCTGCAGATCACTACGGACGTGCAACTGCCCTTCGCCACACTGAACGCCGCATACAATCTCAGCCTCGCAGCAACAGGTGGAGTGCCACCCTATTCGTGGTTCCTTGGGGATGGCGCTTCGCTTCCGCCAGGGCTTAATCTGAGCGAACTCGGCGTCATCAGCGGTACCCCAACCCAGGCAGGTGATTTTTCTATCCCCATTGGCGTTTTCGATAACGCGGAAAACGTCCGCACGCGTACGTTTGAGATCAACGTGGCGCCCCCCATCAGCTTCACCACTACATCCCCTCTGCGGGATGCCGTGCGAGACCGTTTTTATTCGGAAGACATCAATGTGACCGGGGGACGCGCACCGTATACCTGGGCTTTGGCGCCGGGCAGCAGCCTGCCGGCCGGACTCACTCTGGAGCCGCCGCTTGAGGGCACATCCACTTACTTCGTGAGGGGCACCCCAACGGTAGAGGGCGACTTCCTCTTCACGGTCCGTGTGACGGACTCGGTGGGACGCCAGACAGACCAGCAGTACGCGCTCACCATACGGCCAGCGCTGGCAATCACCAACACCTCACCGCTGCCTCCTGGCACCACGAATGTCGCCTACCTGGTAACGCTGACAGGAACCGGTGGTATCCCCGATTACTTCTGGAGTCTTGGCGAAAGCCAGTTTCCTCCCGGGCTCTCTTTCAACGAGGAAACAGGGCAGATCAGCGGAATCCCAACCACTCCAGGGTTCTATAACTTCGAGATATTTCTGTTTGATTCCACTGAGTCTTCGGTGTCGCGCTCTTTTGATCTGATTGTCTCTGACCCTCTGGTGATCACCACCACGTCGCCGTTGCGGGATGCCGTACAGGATAACTTCTACTCGGAACGGCTGGAGTCTCAGGGTGGGCGGTTGCCCATTCACTGGGAACTGGCGCCTGGCAGTTCGCTGCCTCCGGGACTTGAGCTGGTGCCGGAAGAGGTGATTGCTGACAATCAGGTGAATGGCCAGCCTCCGGTGGCGGGTCAGGGATTCAGTTGCTGCGTCCTGCTTCAAGGTGAGCCAACTACGCCTGGCACCTACAATTTCACTCTCATCGTGACAGATGATGATAACCGTCAAGCGCAAGTTGCGCTGCAGTTAACGGTGCAGCCGCCCCTCTCGATTGTTACCGATGCAACGCTGCCATCAGGAACATTCGGAGTGCCCTACAGCCTGATTTTGCAGGCGGCAGGTGGCGTAGCGCCCTATTTGTGGACAACCATCGATGGCGTCCCCGTGGCGCCCGGGCTCACGCTCAGCGAGTCCGGCGAAATTTCGGGAACGCCCACAGAGCAGGGAACCTTCAGCATCCCCATTGAGGTGATGGATTCGTACGAAAACATCGTCACCCGCACGTTCAATATCACCATCCGGCCACCGGTGCAGATTACTTCCGCCTCGACGTTACCGTCCGGCGCCGTAGGTACGGCGTACTCGTTTGCGCTGGCGGCCACCGGGGGTAACCCTGCTTACGTATGGCAGGTAACAGGCGAAACCAGCCTGCCGCCCGGCATGGTGCTAAGCGCCAGCGCCGGTACGCTGGGTGGCACTCCCACCCAGGCGGGCACCTTTGAATTTGAACTGGAGGCCCGCGATCAGGATGGTTCCGAGGATCGCCAGACCTTTTCGATCACAATCATCGACAGCCTATCCTTCACTACCTTTTCGCAATTGCCCGCGGGAACGGTGGGGATTGCCTACTCTCAGGCATTGGTGGCTGCGGGAGGTGTGCCTGCCTACGAATTCTCAGTAGCGCCGGGTAGCACGTTGCCACCGGGTCTCAATCTGAATTCGGGAACAGGCCGCCTCAGCGGAACTCCTACGGAACCGGGCTTCTTTGTGTTCTCTGTGGTGGTCCGCGACAGCACGGGGGTGCAGATAACCGGATCGTTCACCTTGCGAATCGCAGGCCCTCTGCAATTGCTTACCGAAAGCCCCTTGCCGAACGCCACGCGAACTGTTGCCTATGCCGCATCCTTGCGGGCAACCGGCGGTACCTTGCCTTATCTGTTCAGCCTGGCTCCGGGCAGCACGCTTCCTCCAGGACTGGGACTGGCTTCCCGTACCGGTCTGCTGAGCGGTACACCCACCGAGGCGGGCGTGTTCACCTTCACCGTCCATCTGGTGGATGCGCAGAACGTGGAGCTTACCAAGCAGTTCCAACTTACCGTCAACAATGGTCTTGCGATCACCACCACCTCGCCGCTTCCTGGCGGCGCGGAGGGAGTGCCGTACTCGCTGAACTTCACGGCGGTTGGCGGTGCCACGCCCTACACGTGGTCACTAGCCAACGGCAGCACGCTGCCACCGGGACTTCTTCTGAATGCCAACACGGGTCTGTTGAGCGGAACGCCTACCAGCATCGGCAACTTCGCCTTCACGGTTCAGGTGACTGACTCGGTTGGAACGCAGGCGATTCTGAGCGTACAGTTGCCCATCGGTCAACCGCTCACCATCCTAACCGGCGCCCAACTGCCAGGCGCCCAGCTGACTGTGGCGTACTCTCAACCGATTCAGGTGAGCGGAGGTACACAACCCTACAGCTTCACCTCCTCGCCTGGCGCCTTGCCTCCAGGCATTACGTTGGATGCGACATCAGGACTGCTGAGTGGAACCCCCACTCAGGAAGGAACATTCACCTTCCCGGTGACTGTCCGTGACGCGGCGGAGTTGGAAGCCTCCCGCACCTTTGTGCTGGTGGTGACCGAGGATGCTCCTGCCCTCTCGATCCTGACAGAAACCTTGCCGGATGGCTTGCGGGACAATGCCTATAGCGCGACGGTGCTGGTGAGCGGCGGCATGAGTCCGCTGACGTTCTCACTGGCGAGCGGCACACTGCCGCCTGGCCTTACCGGGCCTTCCGCGGCAGGTGTGATTGCGGGTACGCCCAGCCAGGCGGGAACCTTCACGTTCACGCTTCGTGTTGAGGATACGGAAGGCCAGTTTGTGGAACGAGCCTATACCGTGAGGATCCTTGGTACGCTGCGCTTCCTCACCAGCAGTCCGCTTCCCGGAGGCAGCGTCGGGCAATCGGTGAACCTCACCCTGCAGGCGGACGGCGGCATTGCCCCCTATACCTTCTCGTTAGGGGCCACTCCACTGCCTGCGGGCATCAGCTTGAACAGTAATGGAACGCTCTCGGGCATTCCTACGGTTGCCTTCAACGGGGGAATCACCTTCCGGGTAACTGACTCGGCAACCCCGCCGGAATCCTACGAGCGGGTCTTCCAATGGCGCATTAGCACGGCGCTGGTAATCCTTACCAGCGAACTGCCCGGTGGGGTGGTGGGGCAAAGCTACAGCCAGGCGATTCTGGCTGATGGCGGCGTGCCCGCTTATGCCTACGCGGTAACCGCGGGAAGCCTCCCGGCGGGCCTGGTGCTGAGCAACACGGGTACCCTATCGGGTGCGCCAACGACGCCAGGTGTGTCCACCTTTACGGTTCGGGTAACTGATCAGGATGGCCGCACGGCGGAACGTGCGTTCTCTGTGACCACCTCCCCGGGTTCCGTGGGCAACGTAGTTATTGAGCCCAATACGCCGAATCCCCCGCCCAATACGCAGCAGTCTGTGAAGGTGCTGCTTAGCCAGGCGATCGAGGATGATCTCAGCGGCACATTGACGCTGCAGTTCACCCCGTCGGCTGTTCCGGGCGCGGACGATCCCGCCATCCAGTTTGTAACCGGTGGCCGGACCGCGAACTTCCAGATTCCCGCTGGTACCACTACAGGCCTGTTTGGCGAGAACTCGAACTCTCCTGCCATCCAGACCGGAACCGTGGCTGGCGAGATCCGGGTTACAGCAGCATTGAGGAGGGGTGAGTTTGATGTCACGCCCACCCCGCCACCTACGGAGATCATCCTCATTCCCGAGGTCTCTCCCAGCATCACTGACCTTTCCGTCACGCGCAGCGCGACCGGCCTCACTGTGGTGGTGCGTGGATTCTCCACGCCCCGCAACATGGCTTCGGCAACACTCACCTTCAGTCCGCGGCCCGGTGTCACCGTTGCGGGTCCGCTTACATTCACGGTAGATGTCGCGGCGGCGTTTACCGCTTGGTATGCCTCCACGGCCTCGCAACAGCACGGAAGCCGCTTCCAGCTAACCATTCCGGTGACGCTTACCGGCGACCCGGCGGACATCACGGGACTTTCGGTACAATTGCGGAACTCCGTGGGTCAGAGCAATACCTTGAACACTACGTTCTAGGAACCGGGGGTTCTAGGCACCGGGGCAAGAAGCTCCGGACTGGAAACGCAGACAGAAAAAATCCCGCCTGGGCCTGATGGCTCGGGCGGGATTTTTGTTTTGCCAAACAACGTGGGGCCTAGAGACGTGGATATTGGGGGATGAGATAGCAGACCAGGCACAACGTTGCCGGGGCTTCACACACTACCCGCCCAGTCAGGCGCGTATCGCGCTATTTGGGAAGTAGCGAAAGCACGGCTTGTGTGGGGCTGGGGATAACGTGGGCGGCAATCAGTTTGCCAAGACCTTCCACCTTGGCCTTGCCCGCTTCCACTGCGGCATTCACCGCCGCAACGTCCCCTTTCAGCACCACGGTAATGTACCCTCCGCCCAACTTCTCTCGGGCCAGAACCTCGACATTGGCCGCCTTGCAGGCAGTGTCGATGGCCTCAAATATGGCGGTGAAACCTTGCGTCTCAATCAGGCCAACTGCAAATCCGGCTTGTTCGCTCACGCGTCGTTCCTTTCTTTTGGCGGCGGATGGCGTATCGCTACCGTTGTCGCCACGGGGCACCTTCACCACGGACTGTTCCATCAGGGGGTTGTACTCTGGCTTGGCGTCCCAACTGGGCTGCGCCTTCGGCTCCGGGTTGGGAATCACGGTGGCCATGCAGCGGGCACGCATTTGGGCAGCCAGCGCCTCGCCAGTGTCAATCGACGCGCGCACGGCTGCGAGCGGCCCCGTAATCTTGATGGAAGCGCCCGCGAGGTCGTTAAACTCCACCTGAAGTAAGCTCACATTAGCGGCTTTCTCCATCGCGTCCAGCACCACCATGGATGTACTCCAGCCCGCCACCTCAATCAAGCCAAGGGATGCGCTCACAGCACTCCCTTCTGCCTGAGAGCATCCAGCACCTGGATCACAATCTGCTGCACGTCAGTATCCTTTGCGGCGGAGTGCTCACCGAGGCCAGGCAGCGGTTCGTGGGTGGGGCTGAACCGGCATCCTCCGGGGGGTGGTCCCACTAGCCCCGTATCAGCAATCAGGCACTGTAGCATGTCCTTCAGCTTGCCCCGTTCTGTAATCTGATTGGAGGTTTGGGGCTGACGGGATCGCCCGAAATCAAAGCCGCGCATCTCCACACCGGCGCGGAACCCATCCGGGAATTCAAAGCGATAAAGCATCAGGTCGAACAGTTCCAGAATGCGCCGCTGCAGCTCCATGGCTG
The DNA here is from genome assembly GCA_964618435.1 of uncultured Solibacteraceae bacterium. Classification (GTDB taxonomy): domain Bacteria; phylum Acidobacteriota; class Terriglobia; order Bryobacterales; family Bryobacteraceae; genus JACTMJ01. The sequence goes on along the minus strand of CAZUAX010000051.1, from coordinate 7,317 downwards.
GTTGCAGGTTATTGGCGGTAGCAAGGTCAAACAAGTGCCGCATCAACTCCGGCACCACGTTGGATGCGGCGTTGGTGCCGCCATCGGCTCCAGCCACCAGCATTGGCACCAACACGCAATCCCACCCGGTAAGGAACGTGAAATCGGGTCGTAGGGGACGCACCGCGGCGATCATCCGCATCATGAACGCCACATCGCCCGAGGAATCCTTGATGCCCACGATCTTTTCAAACTCCGCCAGACGCTGGATGGTGGGTACATCGATGGGACTGGCGAACATCGGGATGTTATAGAGCGTCACATCGATAGGCGAGTGGAGCGCGATTTCGCGGAAGTGAGCGTAGACGCTTTCCGCACTCAATCGGTAGTAAAAGGGCGAAACGATGGCCACGGCAGTGGCGCCCAGAGAGTGGTAGAGTTCGCAGGCGGCGATGGTCTCGCGGACATTCGCTTCCGCGGCGCCCGCCAGGATGGGCACGCGGCCTTTCACCTCGTCGCAAGTGATGCGCACGATGCGCTGGCGTTCTTCCACCGTCAGTCGGGTGAACTCACCCGTGGATCCATTCGGATAGAGCCCATGAACTCCGCTCTGGATAAGCCAGTTGATGAAGCGCCTGAGTTCCGCTTCGTGAATATCGCCGCGCTCGTCCAGGGGGACGAGCATTGGGGTGAAAATGCCTTTAAGGCGCTTGGCCATGCTCGTATCATCGTTTCATTTTGTAGGTTGGCTCGGCAACTGAATGTTGATGTTTTTGTGGGCGCGTTAGGCCGAATGCTCAGGTCCTGCGGCGTCTGCCAGTTCGTGCCGGGGTCGATTCCGGGAAGTATGAGTTATCCTGCAGGGAGTATGCACCGCACCCGTATTCGTAATCTATTGGTTTTTCTTGCCCTTACTTCGCTGCTGGTTTGCAGCGCGACAAGTGTGGGTATGGCGCAAACGGCACCTTCACGAATTGGTGTTCAGGACTACACGCCCATTAGCGCCGGGGAGCGGGCGAAGTGGTTTGCCATTAGCAGCGGGCGCGGCGCCGTCAGCGGGTCAGTCTTCAGTGCTGCCTGGGGAACCGCCAGGGGTAACCCTGAGGAGTATCCGAACACATGGGAGGGCTTCGGGCGGCGCTACCGCATGAGCGTAGCGGGAGTGGTTACCGGGAATGCAATGGAAGCAGGATTGGGCGCGATGTGGGGAGAGGATCCGCGCTATTTCCCCACCAACCTGCCACCCTCGGGGAACATGGGCGCCAAAATGAAACACATCATTGGCTCCACCTTTACCGCGAAGAACAGAAGCGGCCAGACCATTCCTGCCTATGCCCGCTTCATTGCGCAACCGGGCAATAACTTTCTGGCCAACACCTGGCGCGTGGATAGTGAAGCTACCGTGGGACAGGCACTTCTTCGGACCGCCTTTGGTTTTCTGGGCAGGATGACTTCGAATGCCATCGCGGAATTCCGGAACGATCTAAGCCGCTCGCGCAGGAAGGGCGGGCAGGGGACGCCATCTGGCGGAACTGCTCAGCCAGCGGGAAGTGGCCGGCCGTAGACGAGGTTGGCGCTAATCCGAGTGGGAAGCTACGGGCAGTGCGTGCCCGCGCTGCGCCTCCTCGGCGATCCGTAGCAGGTAGCGGCCATATTCGTTCTTTCCTAAAGTGCGTCCGATTCGCGCAAGTTGTTCGGCGTCAATATAGCCAAGTTGCCAGGCGATTTCTTCCAGGCAACCGATTTTCAGTCCCTGCCGTTCCTCGATGCTCTGCACGAAATTGGTGGCCTGCAACAGGGAATCGTGGGTTCCCGTGTCCAGCCAGGCCATGCCACGTCCCAATACCTCTACCCGCAACTGGCGTTCCTGCAGGTACACGTTATTGACGTCGGTGATTTCCAACTCACCACGCGCCGACGGGCGGATGTCCGCGGCAATTTCCGTGATGCGCTCGTCGTAGAAGTAAAGCCCGATGACGGCATACTGGCTCTTGGGATGCGATGGCTTCTCTTCAATCGATAACGCCAACCCTGTGGAGTCAAACTCAACCACCCCGTATCGTTCCGGGTCTTTCACTCGGTATGCAAAGATGGTGGCGCCTTGCGTCTGAGAGGCGGCGCGCCGGAGCAAGTCCGGAAGGCCATGGCCGTAGAAGAGGTTATCGCCCAGCACCAGGCAGGCAGGGCTTCCGGCAAGAAAGTCCTTGCCGATCAGGAACGCCTGGGCCAGTCCGTCCGGGCTTGGCTGCGCGGCGTATTCGAAGCGCACGCCAAAGTCTTCGCCGGTTCCCAGGAGACGCTCATAGAGAGGAAGGTCCTGGGGGGTAGAGATCACAAGGATTTCCCGGATCCCCGCCATCATTAGCGCGGAGATGGGGTAGTAAATCATGGGCTTATCATAAACAGGCAACAACTGTTTGCTGATGGCCCGGGTTACCGGATAGAGGCGGGTGCCGCTTCCCCCGGCAAGTACAATTCCCTTCACACATTCCTCCGCGAGCGCGCGAAATTGCCGCAAGGCAAACAGCGCAACCGGCTGCGGCCAGGCAGGCTGCGGCGAGGCGTGCCGCGGCTGCGGACACTGCGCTTCCCTCACATCGTAGCACCCGGCGTGTTAGCCGGATGGCAAAGCGACAGCAAGCAGCCGGCCGAACTCCGCGGAGCCAGCCACCCTCAGCACACTGCGTGCTTTCCGAGGCAGCGGCTGCGCTAGTCCATCACAAAACGGTAGCCTACCCCTGGCTCCGTGCGCAGATGACGGGGACGGGCCGGGTTCGCTTCCAGCTTGCGTCGAAGCTGGGCCATATAGACCCTCAGATATTGCGCCTGTTCGCTGTGCTGCGGCCCCCACACTTCCACCAGCAGCTGTCGCTGTGTTACTACCTTCCCGGCATTCCGGACAAGTGTTTCCAGCAAACGGAACTCAATGGGTGTCAGGTGTACCTCAACGTCATCTACCCGTACCACGCGGGCAGCTAGGTCTATGGTGATGTTGCCCGCTCGTGCCGTGGCGCCTTCACTGCCATCCCGAATGGTTGCAGCGCGCCGCAGCGCAGCGCGAATGCGGGCCAGGAGTTCGCCTACACCAAACGGCTTGCCAACAAAGTCGTCCGCTCCAAGGTCGAGCGCGGTCACTTTGTCCTGTTCCTGGCCTCGGGCAGAGAGCACAATGATGGGGGTCTGCGAGTCCTGGCGAAGGATACGAATCACTTCCAGTCCATCCTGGTCGGGCAGACCCAGATCCAGCAGAATCAGCTCCGGTTGGCGTGCCCGGGCCTGCGCTACTCCTTCCGCCGCGGTCGTTGCTTCGTGGTGACGAAAGCCCTCCGCATCCAGCGTCGTGCGCAGAAAGCGCCGAATCTGTGAGTCATCCTCGATGATCAGGATGGTGGAAGGATTAGGCATCGGGTCGCGGCTCCTTGGATTGCGGTGCCGCCGGCAGCCAGATGCGAAACATCGCGCCTCCTTCCGCGCGGTTGCTGGCCTCAATCGTTCCCTTGTGAATCTTCACGATTGCCTGGCAGATGGCGAGACCCAAACCGGCCCCAGCTCCCGACCCGGTATTCCCGCGATAGAACTTTTCCCAAATACGACGCTCTTCTCCGGGCCGGAAACCAGGGCCCGCATCAGCAACGTCAATCAGAACGCCGCCTTTACGGGCAGTCGCTGTGATGACAATGGAAGACCCGCTTGGTGTGTACCGAGCGGCATTGTCCAGCAGATTGATGAACACCTGTTCCAAAAGGACATCGTCGACGTATAGCAGCGGGAGATCATCCGGGATGTTCACATGAACCGGATGAGAACTCAGTGCTGCGTCCATGCGGTTCAAGGCGGCGCCGACAATTTCCTCGAGCGGGAATGCATCCCGCTTCGGTACGATTGCCCCCGATTCAATACGGGTGATCTCAAGCAGGTTACTCACCAGCCGGTTGAGACGGTCGGCCTCCTGCTCAATGCACTCCAGCAAACTTTGCTGCGCTTCGGGGTCCAAGCTGCCCTTTTGTGCGCGGAGACTGCTGGCGGCGCCAGTAATGGTTGCCAAGGGCGTGCGAAGGTCATGAGATACGGCACTCAGCAGTCCGCTTCGCATCTGTTCCGTCTCGGCATGCAACTGGGCGCTATGTGCCTTCTCCATGGCTTGCGCGCGCTCAATGGAAAGTGCGGCCTGGCTGCAAAAGACCGCCAACAGGTGGGATTGTTCCGGGGTGGAAAGAAAAGCAGACCGCCGCGGCCGCAGCGCGAGCACGCCCAGCGGGTTTTCGGTAGCGCGCAGCGGGCTGTAAAGTGCGCTGGCACCGGCAAGAGTCTGGGTGCCGATTCCCGCCTCCTGGCCGTGATCAAACGCCCACTGTGCAATTCCCATCTCGGATTCAGGAACCGTCAATGTGCTTGGACCGCTAAGTTGTTCAAGCTTGCCATCCCCACCCGGCACAAGCATTGCTGTGTCCGCATGGAATACCTCACCGGTAATGTACGCAGCGGAGCGTGCAGACTCCTCCCAATGAGGCTCGCTGGTGACAGCCTGCGTAAAACGGTAGAGCAGGTGAGTGCGTGCCTCGCGTTCGGCGGCAGCAGCAGCCTGAAGCCGGATGCGGAAGGTGAGGGCGCTCACAAGGAGAGACACCGTCAACATCACCGCAAAAGTGACCAGGTATTCGTAATCCGCTACCGCAAAGGTGTAATAGGGAGGAACGCAGAAGAAGTCAAAGGCAGCAACGCTCAGGACGGAGGCAAGGAAGCTCTGTCGGCGATCCTGGCGAACGGCGACAGCCAGGACGCCAAGCAGATAGATCATCACCAGATTCACCGGATTCAGGGCTGTACGAAGCCCAACCGAAATCAGGGTGCAGAAGGTGACGATCGCCAGCGTTTCGGATATCTCTGCCCAGGAATAGCTTGCGGATTCGGTGGCTGCCCCAGCGGTCTTCGCCGGGTTCTCCATCTCTCCAGAGATAGCGATAATGCCGATGTCCTCACTCTTGCCCATCAGGGCATCCGCCACGGAGCCGCGCCAGAGCCGCTTCCAGAGCGGCCCTGCCTGCTTTCCCGTGACGATCTTGGTGACATTGCGGGAGCGAGCGTACGCAAGCAGTGTGTCAGCGATGTCTGCACCAGAAACAGTAACAGTCTCGGCGCCGAGTTGGGCGGCCAGGCGCATCGACGCCAGCAAGCGCTCTCTCACGGCTTCGCCGGCGCGGGCGTATGCCGGAGTCTCCACAAAGACGGCAATCCAGGGCGCACCAAGGCGATCGGCGAGTCGCTTGGTGCTCCGAATGAGCTTCGCAGAGAAAGGGCTTGGCCCTACCGACACAATCAACCGTTCCGAAACCGGCCAGGTGTCGAGGATCGCATGATCCGACCGGTAGCTGCGCATCTGCGAATCGATACGGTCAGCCGCGCGCCGGAGCGCCAACTCGCGCAATGCGATGAGGTTGCCCCGGCGGAAGAAATTCTGTGCTGCCAGTTCCGCACGGTCTGGCACATACACCTTGCCTTCGTCCATCCGGCGCCGCAATTCATCAGCAGGCAAATCAATGATCTCGATTTCGTCGGCCTGGTCGAATACCGAATCCGGTAAGGTCTCCCGGACGACAACTCCTGTGATCTGTGCCACCACATCGTTCAGGCTGTCGAGGTGTTGCACGTTCAGGGTGGTGTAGACGTCGATTCCGGCATCCACCAGTTCCAGAATGTCCTGCCAGCGTTTTGCGTGGCGGCTTTCCGGCGCGTTTGTATGTGCCAGTTCGTCCACCAACAAAAGAGAGGGTTTACGCGCCAGGGCCGCGTCGGGGTCGAACTCGCTAAGCGCGATTCCACGGTGCGTGACGGTCCGGCGGTCAAGCACTTCCAATCCATCCAGAAGGGCCTGTGTTTCCTGCCGCCCGTGAGTCTCTGCGATGCCCACGACAACATCAGCGCCGGACGCGCGCGCCCGCCTTGCCGCCTCAAGCATGGCGTAGGTCTTTCCCACGCCTGGCGCAGCGCCAAAAAAGATCTTCAGACGTCCGCGGGCTGCGCGTCTGGACTCCGCTTCCACTCGTGCCAGTAGTTCATCCGGATTAGGCCGGGCTTCTACCAACTGCCCTCCTTATTGCCAAACCACCACACAAGTCCCATCAGTGCGGTGGTTTGCTGGCGCTTGAAAACGCCCGCGTCGGACGCCGCAAAGAAGGGGACGTTTGACCTATCTCGCCGCGTCTCCCATCGTATCTGAAAGCCATTCCCAACATCGTAGGTGAGCGTGGCGGTGGTATCCCTCAGTGTCTGATTAGTTCCGCTGAATAGGCCGTCCCGGTCCCGCAGGTAAGCAAATCGCCCTGCCACATTCCACCGTCGGGAGATCTGATATTTGGCATATCCAGCCCCGCCATACACCAGCCCCGGCGACGACGTGGGGGTTGGGCGATCCACGGCATAGTCCGCCTCGGCGGCTATTGTCCAACGGTCGTTGATCTGCCAGGTGAGATAACTGTCCAGGAAGTGTGAGCGTCCACGTGGGGCGATGCCCTCTGCCGCGCGCTGCTCCTGGCCCGTGAAGTAGTTGAGATTTGCCGTTACCGCAGGTGTGGGTGTTAGGTTGAGCAGCAGGGCGTGGCTCTTGAAGCCGTTGAAGTCCTCCGTCTGGTTCAGGCCGTTCGTGAGCCAGTAGCTGGCTTTCAGCTTGTCGTTGACCTGATAGGTAGAACGCGCACCCATGTGGTAAAAGGGCAGGTAACTGAACCAATATGCGCGTGAGTAGTTCATCTGGTCTTTGGTGTAATTGCCCTCAATGCCAAAGGAGCTCGCCCACTTGCCGAAATCGATGGTCAGCCCACTGCCCACTGGGGCCACATACGTTCCATAGGCTTGGAAGAGATGCCGGTAAACCTCCGGACGCCGTTCGTTTGCGGGCGAACCTTGCAGCGTCTCGGTCGCCTGTCCGGCCATCAGGTCCAGCCGTGCGCCAAAACGCCGTCCGGCGGAAACATCAGGGGCACGCTCAATGAGGATCCCCGCCTGATTGATGGCGAAGCTGTTGCCGGAAACATCGTAAGCGCGGAGCGAGTTTGTCTGTGTGAATGGCCGATTGAAGTTGTAAGCATAGTAGCTGTCGAAGTTCACGCTCACCGTAGTGCCCGGTGGGACAGCTTGCGTATCGCTGTGGGGCGGTGCTGCCTTCTTTGCCGTCGACATGGCTATCGGAAAAGCCGCCTTGCTGGATTCCGGAAGCGCGGCAAGGCGTTCCTCCAGCACTGCCATTCTCTGCTCCAGTTGCGCAATTCGCTCGAGAAGCATCTTCTCGCGGGGACTTAGTGCCTCCTGAGAGAAGAGCGAAAGAGAACTCAGAATAATCAC
>CAZUAX010000050.1:0-25702 GCA_964618435.1 uncultured Solibacteraceae bacterium | reverse complement strand
CCCTGCGCGCTGTCCTTAGCCAGGTGGATGCAGTGGCCAGAACCGATGCGACCGTGCTTGTGCAGGGCGAGTCCGGTACAGGCAAGGAGTTGATTGCTCGTGCAATCCACCAGCGCAGCAAACGCAAAGATGAGCCGTTTGTGAAGGTGAGTTGTGCTGCAATCCCGTCGGGCTTACTGGAAAGTGAATTGTTCGGCCACGAGCGCGGTGCATTTACTGGAGCCATTTCGCAGCGACAGGGACGTTTTGAGCTGGCTCATCACGGCACCATTTTTCTGGACGAGATTGGCGAACTGCCGCTGGAATTGCAGGCAAAGCTGCTTCGTGTACTGCAGGAACGGGAGTTTGAGCGGGTGGGCTCCAGCGTCACGCGGACTACCGATGTGCGGGTGGTGGCTGCTACGAACCGGGAATTAAGGGCGATGGTGGCTGGGGGGCGCTTCCGCGAAGACCTTTACTACCGCCTGAGCACTTTCCCTGTGACGATGCCCGCGCTGCGGGAAAGGCAGGGCGATATCCCTATCCTGATCCGCTATTTTGTGCAGGTCATCTCCCGCAGGCTGGGGCGTAATGTTAGCAAGATTCCGGAGTTTGCGATGAAGGCCATGGATCGCTATTCCTGGCCAGGAAACGTAAGGGAACTGCAGAACTTCATTGAGCGCGCGGTCATCCTGTCACCGGGCAATACGCTGAACGCGCCGCTTGCGGAACTGGATCTGGAATTGGATCGTCCGGGTGCCGACGTGGTAACTCTGGACGATGCCGAGCGCAAGTTCATTGTGGATGCGCTTGAGGATTGCCGTTGGGTGGTGGGAGGCCCTCATGGGGCGGCGGCCCGCCTGGGCATGAAGCGAACCACGCTACAATCCCGCATGCTGAAACTGGGAATCCGCAGATTGGATAACGACCCCATCTGAGCTCTCCAAGGGCGAATCACCCAACCAAAGAATAACCCCAGATGCCGATATGTCGGCAGCACCGCCGAAAGGCCGGCGCGATTCCTTTGGCACTTTGTTGCCGAAGGATGAGTCGCGCACTATCGGCACCCGCTAAACGTCTGAAATCAGGGCCTAATCAGGATATAGAGGCCTGAAAACTACTTTGGAAGCCGACATGCATTCAGAATGACCGGAAGTAACACCTATCATGCTGCGCATCGACATGATTCATACCAAGAAGTCCACAGTTTTTCATCTGGAAGGGCACCTTACGGGTGAGTGGGTGGAAGCCTTGCGGGTAGCATGGGTTGACGCAAGGCCTCGTGATCGCCACGTACGTGAGTATGCGGACCTGAACAATGTGACTCGCGTAGATTCCACTGGATTGCATCTCCTGCACGTAATGAATTTGGCAGGAGTACGGTTTGTAGCCACTGCGCCGTACACGGTTAGCTTGCTGGAAGATTTTGAAGGCCCTGTACTGGAGCGCGTACCAGACGAAGAAGCTACCGACCCTGCAAAGCGATTTCGCATTCGGATTGAGGCGGAGGCGCTGCTGCGTCCGCCGATGCCCACAATCCATCGAGCTTAGCGCCAACGCTAAGGCTGGTCCGCAAATTTTCCAGCGTCGGGCCAGCTGTAACCCAGCCACTTGAAATGGGGGAGAATGTTGGGCATGATTGCTCGACGATTTTCCCCCGCTTTTTTTAGGGACGCTGGTTCCCGGCACCACATAAAGCGATGGGCAGGGATACTGGGATTGCTGGTTGTGGCCGTCTGCTTGAACGCGCAAACGGCACCGCCGCAGGCCGGGAATCGGAATCTTCCAGAGCAGGTGGAGCGCTTCCGTGACCTCGGTTTCGGGATGTTCATTCACTGGGGAGTGGATACGGCAACCGGGCCAACCATCAGCCACTCCCTGGCGGGCGCCTCGCGCCAATACGCTGGCAGGTACTTCGCTGAACTGCCTGGGCATTTTGATCCACAGCACTTCGCACCACGCCAGTGGGCGCGCCTGGCTAAGCTGGCCGGCATGCGTTACGTGGTGTTCACCACAAAGCACCACTCCGGTTTTTGTATGTTCGACACCAGCACTACCAGTCTGAACGTGATGAATACGCCTTTCGGGCGAGACATCACGCGCGAAGTGGTGGAGGCCTTTCGTGCGGAAGGCATCGCCGTGGGCTTCTACTTTTCTCCTGACGATTTCCATTGGCTTTACCAGAACGGCAAGATGATCGACCGTAATCGCGATGAGGTGTATCCCGCTAACAATCCCGGCCTGATGGAGCTAGACAAGGCACAAGTGAGAGAGCTGTACACGAACTACGGTCCGGTGGACTACTTCTTCATTGATGGTCCGGAAGAGGGGTTACGCGACTTAGCCTGGGACTTACAGCCGAGGACGGTAGTGACGCGAGGGGCAATCGCGACCCCAGAGCAGAACATCCCTGGCGCAGCTCCGGAAGGTGCCTGGGAAAGCTGCATCACCATGGGGAATTCCTGGCAGTATCGGCCGGTGAACGACAATTACAAGTCGTCTCTGGAAATGATCCAGATGCTGGTGGAGACTCGCGCCAAGGGTGGCAATCTGCTGCTGAACGTGGGCCCAATGCCCACTGGTGAGTTGCCGCGGGAACAGACGGACCGGCTCCGGGAGATGGGGCTTTGGATGATGGTGAACCGGGATGCCATCCACGATGTCCGCCCTTGGGAGGTGACCAACGAGAACGATATCTGGTTTACCCGCGCCAAGGACGGAGATACGGTCTACGCGATTCTGCCGCAGCGGGAGCCTTGGAAGTGGGGAACTTGGAAGGAAATCACCCTGCTCTCAGTGAGTGCGACCGCACAGACAGAGGTTTCTGTCCTGGGCCAGAGCGACGAAGTGCTGGAATACCGAGCGGATGTGACGCCAAAGACAACTTGGCAGCAGACCGACGGGGGACTGAAGATTCGCGCGATGCGCGCGCAGAGGCTTTACGATAACCGCCAGTGGCCCAATCCGGTCGTGTTGCGAATCACGAATGCCCGGGCGGGGTTTCTGCCGCCTCAAGTGATCCCGTTGCGGTCGACATGGGATGAACAGCGAGGCGTTGCCGTCCTGGAGGCCGAGTTGCTGCGACTTACGGAGGGAGATACGGTGCAGGCGCGCTTCCAGTATCGCCGGAAGCAAAGGGTGGAAGAACTCTACGATAACCCCGAGCCATGGGTGGACACGCCTCCCTCGCCGTTGAAAGCGAATGGACGATTCCAGACTGCTGTAACCGGATTAGCGGCGGATGCGCAATATGAATATAGAGCGGTGGTGGTGCATGCGAAGATTACCGTTACCAGCCAACAGAGGGATATCCAGCGATAGCCTGTGGCTGGTGGCCGTGCTGGCTTGGTGAATGCTGTGATGTCCCTTTTGTCCAGGATTGCCGCAATCTTCCTCGTGCTAGTTAGTTGCACAGTGGTGCTTGCAGCCCAGTCTCCGGAAGCGCTGCTGCGCAGGGAGGCGGTCGCGCGCGAACGCCTTCGTATGGACCGGTTTGAGCACCAGGCTGAAGCCGGGTTGCTGAAGGTGGGGGCTATGTATACCGGCCGCACCGTACTTGCAGCGGCCAAAAGTGTGCACGTTCGGAATCATCTGGTAGTTGAAGTGTTAGTGGAGCCGCCAGATGCGAGCGGCATTGACCTCAATCTGGGACTCCTGCAATTACGAATAAATGGAGAGAAGCAGCCCAGGATGGCCCAAACTCCCGAACTTGTTTCCTACTACATTCGCACTTTGCAGGATGCGCAGCGCGGCCGGCTGCAGGCATCCGCTGGCATTGGCAGTGGGGCAGTGGTGTTGGATACCGGGGGCCAGGAACGCGCGCGATTTCCTGGGGACCCACGCACCCCAAGGCCACCACGACATGAGAGGCAGGAAACGAAGATCCAGAAAGATGCCCTGGAGGAAGAGGCCGAATTGGTGGGCGACCAGGCATTTCGGGGCGGAATAATCTTTGAGCCGGTGGCGGGTTTCCTGTATTTCCCTTGCGATCTCGACCTGCGCAAAATTTCCAAGCTGGAACTCCTTGTGTTTCGAGAAGGACAAGATGAGCCTGCGGCAGTCCTTAAGCTGAAGTAAGGGGACCACCACCGGGCGGAAGTCGGCAAGAGCGGGTGTTACCCTGGAACGGTGGGTTTCCGCAAATCCATCGTGGCAATCAGCCTGGGCTGGCTGCTTTTGCCAGGCCCTCTGTTCGCCGGCGAACGAATGGGAAGGGCGGAGCCCGGGGAGAGTGCATCCCAGGCTGCCTCCGCGCCGACAGAGAAGTCAAGCGCCGGTGCGGGGTCCTGGAACTGCTTGGACTTTGCCCATTCCGCTCTCCGCGACAACCAGCGCGTCCGCGCCGTGCGCGATTTCCTGTCGCGACACCAATGTCCCATTGAGCACCTTGCCCCTGTTTTCGTGGTGGCGGCAGAACTGAATGGAATTGACTACCGTCTGCTGCCCACGCTGGCGGTGCTGGAATCGGGCTGCGGGCGCAACACGAGAAACCACAACCTTTTCGGCTGGGCCAAAGGCCGGAAGCCGTTCCCGGATTTCGAGCAGGCGATCCACTTCGTGGCACAGCGCCTGAGGCTGGCACCCCATTACGCAGGGAAGACCACCCTGCAAAAGCTGCGAATGTACAACCGGCGCGGCGCCTATCGGGCGAAGATCCTTCGCGTGATGGAAACAATTGGGGCGGAGATGGAAAGCGAAGAAGCCGGCGGCGATTAAGCGTCGCTACGCACCGCCGGCATTTCCTGCCTAGGCTAGCCAGAACTCCGGTTCTTCGTTCTGGATGACGGCGGCTGCCGCCAAGGAATTGTCGTCCGCGCTCTTGTTTTTGAATGGGGTGCCCATTAACGTGGTGAGTTTCTGGAAGACGTCTGTGTTGCGCAGGAGACCTTCAAAGTGCTCACAGCCAGGCCCAAAGGCCGTGGAGGTGACGAAGTCAGCCGTGTGGCTGGTGCCCACGAAACCTATGCCGGTGTGATTGGCCATTACCTGACCCATCACGCCCACCAGGGTGTCCTGCTGAGCGTTGAGCGCGATGCCTTTTTCGCCACCCGCGGCGCGAGCAATAGCGATGGCATGCTCAGGCTTTAGGTCCACATGGTGGTGCTGCTTCACGACGGCAGCAACGCGGGCCGCGGCTGTTGCCCTTGCGTCGGAAACCTTACTCGCGTCCATGTTGTAGTCGGACCGATTGCCGAGTTGTTTCGCCATTTCCGAGAACGAAGCTGTGGCCTTCATGGCACGGCGCAAACACTCATCGCTAGTGCCATAGGTGCCACCCATGCCATTCAGGCCGGGGTTGGAGTTGCCATGGTCAGTGCAAAGCACCACCAGGGTGTCCCCGCGGCGGCGAGCGAATTCCAAGGCAACGCCGATTGCCGCATCAAAGGCAAGCTGTTCGCGAATGATGGCAGCGGCGTCGTTTGCGTGGGCGGAATGGTCAATCCGTGCGCCTTCAACCTGCAGCAGGAAGCCAGATTTCGCATCGCCCATGGAGAGGAGTGCGGTGGAGGTCATCTCCGCGAGAGTGGGGATTGTCGCGCGATTCTTTTCGTTGCGGACGTGGTCGATAGAGTAGGGCAGGGGGCCTTCGCCGAAAAGAGCAAGAACCTTTGCTCCAGGCTTTACTGCGCTGAGTTCCCGCTTGGATGGGGCGATCAGGTAGCCGCTATCCCTGTAGGCTTCCACCAGATTTAGCTTGTCGCTGCGTTTGTCCGCGGTGAAGGCTTCCCTGCCACCGCCCATCAGGACGTCCACGCGATTGCGGTACTGCTGTGCGATGTCCTCGCGCATGGAGCGTGCCTTTACGCTAGAGGCAAAGCCTGCGGGAGTGGCGTCCCAGATGGCGGTAGTGGTCACCAGCCCCAGCATCATCCCCTTGTCCTTGGCGAGCTTGCCGATTGGCGTAAGGTGGGTGCCGTCCGGCAGCGTGTTGATTGACCCGTTATTGACGCGCGAGCCGCAGCCCCAACTGGAAGAGGCGGCTGCCGAATCTGTCACACAACTGCTAAGGGACGCTTGGTCAAACATTCCCCTTGCGGCGGATGGTTCCCTTAGTAACTGTGCCCAGTAGGTGGCTCGCTTGCTTTCGTATTGGCTGGCGAGTTCCGCCAGGGGCAGCACACCTGCGCTCATGCCGTCGGAAACCATGAAAATGATGTTTTTCGGGCGCTTTCCAGTGTGCGCCTGCTGCGCCTCGGCGTTGGTGCGAAGAAGGGATACGCCCAGCATGCCCAAGCCAGCCTGCTTAAAGAAATCTCTGCGTTGCGATGCCATCGGGAACTCCTGTCGTGTCGGGGTATGTCTTCAGTTTACCGGGAGCAGGTTACAGTTCGTTCAATCCGATACAGTGCGGAATGATTTCGGGAAATCTCTGCAACGATTCAAAGAGTGTGAAATGCTATCTGCCGTAGACGTTGCCTGACGTGGGCGGCGGGCCTGCCGGGCTCGGTGAACGTCTGTAGAGGTTTGAGTTGCAGGAGGTTGCCATGGTTTCCCTCGCTCTGTGTTGCGGTTCTTTCGGGGACGCTCGTTTTGTCCGTCGCCCGGCTTTCCGTTTAGCCTGCCGGGTGGTTATGCTGGGATTGCTTATGTTTCCCCTTGTACACACTTCGCCGTCCCAAGACACAACGAACTTCCCGGTAATTGGAGAAGTTCACCGCCATGCGCCAGAACTGGACGCCATTCTGCCGGCTGATGCCCGGATCGAGGTGGTCGCCTCAGGGTTTGACTGGTCAGAAGGCCCCGTTTGGGTGAAGGAAGAGGGTGGATACCTGTTGTTTTCTGATATTCCTCGGAATTCCATTTACAAGTGGAAAGAGAAGGAGGGCATCAGCTTATGGATGAAGCCTTCCGGCTATACGGGGGTGGCGGATTACGGGAGAGAGCCGGGCTCAAATGGTCTGACGCTGGATAGCCAGGGTCGCCTTACGTTGTGTGAGCACGGTGACCGCCGGATCTCACGTTTGGAGCCGAACGGTGGCAAGCGCACGCTGGCGGATAACTATCAGGGCAAGCGCCTGAATAGTCCCAACGATCTGGTGTACAAGTCCGATGGGTCGCTGTATTTTACTGATCCCATTTACGGGCTGCCCAAGCGAGAGAACGACCCCACCCGTGAGTTGGACTTCTGCGGAGTATTCCGATTGAGTGCGCAGGGCGAACTGGGGCTGCTCACGGATTCCATGACTCGTCCCAACGGGCTGGCCTTCTCGCCTGACGAAAAGACGCTATACATTGCGAATTCAGACCCCGCTCAAGCAGTTTGGATGCGCTATCCGGTGAACGCCGATGGCAGTATCGGGCAGGGTGCCGTGCTTTATGACGCGACGTCGATGGTGGGGAAGTATCCTGGACTGCCCGATGGGTTCAAGGTAGACCGCGACGGGAACCTCTGGGCCACCGGGCCAGGCGGCGTGTATGTGATTTCCCCCCAAGGTAAGCTGCTGGGGAGGCTCGAAACCGGGGAAGCCACGTCGAACATCGCGTGGGGCAACGACGGCAGTGTGCTCTACATCACAAGCGATATGTACATCTGTCGCGTGAAGACCAACACCAAAGGCAATGGCTGGTAGAAGTAAACCAGCGAAGCAGATGTGGCGAGAGGTAGACGCCCGTTTCTTGTCCTGAGAATCACATTATGGCCGAACGACTGGGACTTACGGTTCAGATGAAGGCGGAAGTAGGCGCACTCCACCAGGTGACGGGTGTGATTGCGCGGCATCTGGGTGACATCACCCTGGTGGAGATAATTGAGCGTAGCCCCAACACGGAGCGCACCTACCTGGAAGTGGAACTGCCCGGAGATCCGGAAGCCCTGCGCGAAGAGATTGAAGCGCTGCCTGTGGTTCTGGGTTTCGAGCAGGAAAAGACGCTGCAGCAGATTTACGGCAAGCGCATCATCATCATGGGCGGCGGTGCACAGGTGGGGCAGGTGGCCATTGGTGCAATCTCCGAAGCCGACCGCCACAACATCCGAGGGGAGCATATCTCCGTAGACACGATGCCACTGGTGGGAGAGGTGCCACTTGCGGACGCAGTGCGTGCCGTGGCGCGCCTTCCGCGAGCAAAACTGCTGGTGCTGGCGGGATCGTTGATGGGCGGTGAGATTGAGCGTGCCGTGCGGGAAGTGCGCGCCAAGGGTTTGCTGGTGGTTAGCCTGAATATGGCAGGCAGCGTGCCGGAGGCGGCCGATCTGGTAGTAACTGACCCGGTACAGGCTGGCGTGATGGCGGTGATGTTGATCGCAGACACCGCGAAGTTTCGAATTGATCGTCTCACCCGCCGGGTCTTCTAAGGCAGACGAGTTGGTTTACTGTCCACCACTCCGGCACAGTGGTGAGTGTCTCCAGTATCGGTGACTGTTGTCCGAGCAAAGTGAATCGCTTCACTGGATGGCTTCTCGGAGGCCCGCGGAAGGGCCGGATTGGGAACAGCACTACGCATGGCAGCCAGAAAGCGGTCCAGAACCTCGACGCGCTGACGGCAGCCTTCGCAAAGAAGGAGATGTTGCTCCACATGCTCGGTTGCCGCTTCAGAGAGGATGCCCCGCGAAAAGGCTTCCAGAGAATCCTCTCCGGGATGCTGCTGCCACTGATGGCGCATTGGCCAAATCCTTTCCTAGAGGCGGCCAAACAGCTCGTCGCCACTTATTGTCAACCGAAAAACAGACGGTGGAGGAATCTTTCGAAAAACCTGCCAAGCCTCATCTGGGTTGCCGGCGAGTGTAGGGATCATCCTGCGGACGGATCCGCTGCCCGCGCGGCATTCGGCATTGATTCTACTGGTTTTTGCCCTTCTTTACAATTCGCCAGACGATTTGCGGGGCGACTCGCTGAATCGTAAGCGCAAGAACCTTAGCTTGCGGCGGACCGGTAGCGTGTGAGTAGTTTGGGGCGTAACTGGCGTCTTCCCAACTCAGTGAATCGCGCCTTGGCCCGCGATTTCAAGAGGCGAAACTGGTTGACAGTGAGCCCCATCTCCTCGCAAATCACCTCCTGGGGCGACTCATCAAGATAAAACCGAACAAGCACCTCGCGGTCCCGTGGATTGAGTTCGCTGAGCGTTTGTCGCATCAATAAGCGCTGCTCATGGCACAAAAGGTGCTCTTCCGGGTTTCTGGTACATTCGCGGCTTTCCGTCTCCACGCAGGCGGAATGCTCGCGCCGACGTACCATGGCCCGCTCGATGTAGTTGGCTATCTGCCGTCGAACGACCGTGCGAATGTAGCCAAGAAGGCGCTCCGGATTGCGGAGGTCGTCCCTCATGATGGCTTGGAGCACAATCAGGAAGGTGTCGTGCACCTTGTCTTCGATATCCACGGTTCCGAGGTGCCTTAACAGTTGGAAGCGAATGCCACGGTTAAACACCTGGTAGAGCTGCTGTTTCGCTTCGTCATCGTCGCGCTGGATGCGCACCACAATGGCGCGCAATTCATGCGGATCTGGCAGGGCTTCTTCGATGCCCGCTGAAGCGGACTGGCGGGGGGTGAATGGTCCCTCGGCTTCTCCAAGCGGCTGTGCAAAGGGCCTTGCTTCCGGAAAAACGGCATGGTTGCCCATGTACTGTCGCATACGTGCATACTCCTCAGTCCCGATGGCGGATTGCCAAGAACCCTGAGGGCATGCGCACTGCTGGCGGACGTCCGTCAGGAACGGGATCGTTGTCGTTGTCTTGGAACAGACCACGCCTCTCGCAGCCGCACTGCTAGTACATCTCGACCGTGAAAAGTGGGAATCTCCGCAACGGGAGATGGTGTCTGAGGACTCCGGACATCAGACGCGTCCGGAGCGAAAACGATGGGGCCATCGTCGGTGAGGAAAATACCTAAGCAGAATCCCTCACAAACTGCACTATAACAGATTGAGATCTCTTTTTTCTAGCCATTCACACATGTTAACTACCAGTACGGATGATGGGTCAACGAGTTAGTGGATGAGTACCCCCAAAGTTGATCCCTCTGCTTGCGAGGGGTGGGTGGACGGCTACGTAACGTGCAGAAAAATCGAATATTCTCAATCTTTGTCGGTCATGGTGCCGACATATCGGCGAGAGACTGAGCGGCAACCGCGGCCACGGGGGAGAACTTAGCATCGAGGCGCACTAGGGCCTCGCGCATTTCCTTATCGCTGGTTCTATTTTCTATCTCTCAGAGGGCGTCAAGGGTAGCTGTACGCGTTCGCCGCGCAGGTCAGAGTCTCGGGCAGCGATCAGGGTTTCCACCACGTGGAAGATCTCATCCTTGCGAATCATCATGGGACGGCCAAGATAGGCCTCACTGAGGAAGTCCAGGAAGAGGGGCAGCGGAGGTTGGCGCAGGGAGGGCTTTTCAAGGGCGCTTCCGTTTTCGCTAAGGAGCATCAGGCCGTCGGCGAGACGGTATTCGAGGATGCCTTTGGTGCCCACGACACGAAGGCGGTCGTCCCCATGGGTGCGCGCGGAATCCGGCCGGTGATAGTCCATGCTGAGAGTGGCCACTCCGCCATTTTCCAGGTGCATTACCGCACCACAAATATTCTCCATTTCCCCATACCCGGGTGCCTGAACATTCTGCTCGTAGCTGTAGACCCCGGAGAAGCGCTGGCCGCTGACCCAGTGCATGAGGTCGAGTTGGTGTACGCCAATCCACAGCATGGTGCTGCCGTAGAGGTCGCGCTGCTTGAACCATTGTGGGCGGCTGCCGAGCTTGTAGGATTTCTGGCCGGACATCAGAAGGACTTCGCCAATGGCTCCCTCGCGCACCATCATGCCCATGGTGTAAAGCGATGGCTCATAACGCATGGGGAGGAGGGACGAAAACGCCAAACCTGGCGCTGCCGTGGCGCTCCGGACGGCGGCAAGTTCTTTGCGGTCAAGCGCAACGGGTTTTTCCGCAACAACGTGCCACCCTTTGGACGCCGCCGCCAGGATCACCTCTGCACGGTGGCCGTTGGTGTTGCAGGCGCCGATGACGTCAAAGGATTCGTTCGCAAACATCTCGCGGTAATCGTTGTAGACGCGGGTGTTCTGGAACTCCACTCGTCGCTTCACGCCGTCGACTGGAACGGTATCGCGGGCGATGGCCACCAGCTCCAGGTCCGGGTGGCGGGCGGTGACATCCAACACGAGGCCTGGATGTCCCTCCAATCCGACCACCCCCACTCGGAGTTTCCGATCGAACCGAGGCCAAGCGGGGTTCAGTTTGGCGGGTTCGGCTGGGGGAGCCTGCGCAGAAGCAAGCAGTGGGAGGACAGGCAGGGCTGCTCCAGCAAGGGCGCGGCGGCGTGAAAGGGAGTGACCAGGAGCTTGCATGTCCCGATTCTCTGCCAAGTGTTCCATTTGCGCAACGTAAGGAAGCCAGAGCCAAGTATCGCTGCGATGCAGAATGAGGGAGACTTCAGGAAACCTGGCGGCGGGTGGTGGCATCTCATTGACAAAGAGGCACTCATATTTGATAATAGTGAGTGACTAAGTATTGGTCCAAAAAGACCACCAGTGCCCGATCCTGCCCATGAAAGGCGATGACTGGGGCTGGGGACATTCCTG
This sequence comes from uncultured Solibacteraceae bacterium, assembly GCA_964618435.1. Taxonomy (GTDB): domain Bacteria; phylum Acidobacteriota; class Terriglobia; order Bryobacterales; family Bryobacteraceae; genus JACTMJ01. The sequence goes on along the minus strand of CAZUAX010000050.1, from coordinate 14,203 downwards.
CGGAGGAGCCCAAACGGCGATGAGCAAGATTATTGGCATAGACCTCGGCACCACCAACTCGGTGGTTGCGGTGATGGAAGGTGGAACACCGGTGGTGATTCCAAACCAGGAGGGAGCGCGCACGACACCCTCCGTGGTGGCGTTCACAAAAAGCAACGAGCGACTGGTGGGGCAGGTTGCCAAGCGGCAGGCCGTCACCAACGCTGAGAATACGATTTACTCCATCAAGCGTTTCATGGGTCGCCGTTTCAATGAGGTGACGGAAGAATCCAAACGCGTACCCTATTCGGTAACCACCGGAGACAAGGGGGATGCGCGCGTGGCGATTGGCGACAAGAAGCACGCGCCGCCCGAGATCTCGGCGATGGTGTTGGGCAAGTTGAAGGAAGCGGCGGAAGCCTACCTTGGCGAAAAGGTAAGCAAGGCGGTGATTACCGTGCCTGCGTACTTTAACGATGAGCAGCGGCAGGCCACCAAGGACGCCGGGCAGATTGCCGGCCTGGAGGTGATGCGCATCATCAATGAGCCTACGGCAGCAGCGTTGGCATACGGTCTCGACAAGAAGAAGAACGAGACGATTGCCGTTTACGATTTCGGCGGCGGTACCTTCGATATCTCCATTCTGGAGGTCGGTGACGGAATCGTGGAAGTGAAGTCCACCAATGGCGACACCCATCTTGGTGGCGACAACATCGACCAGTTGCTAATCGACTGGCTGATTGCGGAGTTTAAGCAGGCGGAAGGGATTGACCTTTCGGGTGACCAGATGGCGCTTCAGCGTTTGAAGGAAGCGGCTGAAAAGGCAAAGATCGAGCTCTCCACAACGATGGAGACGGAGATCAATCTGCCCTTCATTACCGCCAACCAGACGGGGCCTAAGCACCTGCTACAGAAGATCACGCGAGCACGGTTTGAGCAGATGATAGAGCCGCTGGTACGGCGTTCGATGGAGCCCTGCAAGCAGGCGCTGACGGATGCCGGCCTGAGTCCCGCGGACATTCATGAAGTGGTGCTGGTGGGCGGCACCACGCGTATCCCGAAAGTGCAAACCGCAGTGCGGGAGCTTTTCGGCAAAGAGCCGAACCGTACCGTGAACCCTGACGAAGTAGTGGCGGTGGGCGCTGCGGTGCAGGGGGGTGTGCTGGCGGGTGAGGTGAAGGACGTATTGTTGCTGGACGTGACCCCGCTGTCGCTGGGCATTGAGACGCTGGGTGGCGTGTTCACCCGGCTGATTGAACGCAACACCACCATCCCGAGCCGGAAGAGCGAGGTATTCTCCACCGCATCGGACAGCCAAACAAGCGTGGAGATTAAGGTGTTCCAGGGCGAGCGCGCGATGGCGGCCGACAACCGGTTGCTGGGTGTGTTCCAACTGGTGGGTATCCCTCCTGCCCCGCGTGGTGTTCCACAGATTGAGGTGACCTTCGATATTGATGCGAATGGCATTCTGAACGTGAGCGCGAAAGACCGCGCCACCAACAACGAGCAGAAAATCACCATTACGTCCTCTTCCGGCCTCAGCAAGGAAGAAGTGGAGAAGATGGCGCGCGATGCCGAATCGCATTCGGGCGAGGATCGGCAGCGTAAGGAGCAGATCGAAGCTCGCAACCAGCTCGACTCCATGGTTTACAACGTGGAGAAGATGCTGAATGACAATCGCGAGAAGATTTCCGAAGGTGATGTCAAGAATGTGGAGGCAGCGCTTCAGGAAGCTAAGGATGCTGTAAAGGATGGCAGCCTGGAGAAGATCCGGGCGGCCAACGATAAGCTCACGCAGAGCAGCCACAAACTAGCGGAAGCGATGTACGCCTCTGCGGCCCAGCCGGGTGCGGCTCCGGGTGCGGATGCTGCCGCTGGTGGCGCCGCTGGTGCTGGCCCTGGCGCGGATAGCGCAAAGGCAGACGACAACGTGGTGGACGCCGAGTTTGTGGATGTAGAGGACAAGAAGTAGCACAGCGCATCTGCTCATCGCGCGCGGGAGGTTAGGGCGGGGAGGCCACGTAGCAGGCCTCCCCCTCTGTTTCCCGAAGCGATGGAGAGCGGCGTATCTGATGAGAGGCTGGCTGCTTCTCGCTAGACGCGTCGCGGACTGGACTCTGCCATGGCCACCGAAAATTACTACGAAACTCTCGGCGTAGGGAAAAAGGCAAGCACGGAAGAAATCCGCAAAGCCTACAAGAAACTCGCGCGCAAGTTTCACCCCGATTTGAACCCTGGCGACAAGGTGGCGGAGGACCGTTTCAAGAAGTTGCAGGAGGCCTATCAAATCCTCAGCGACGCGAAGAAACGGGAGGTCTACGACCAGTACGGATTTTATTCAGAGAATGTCCCCCCAGGCGGTGCAGGCGGATTTCGCGGCGCTCCTGGCATGGACTTTAATGGGTTTGACTTCGGCGATTTTGCTGGTGCCACTGGTGCAGCTGGGGCCACGGGCGGATTTGGCGCTCAGCCCGGAGGCGGCGGATTCCGGGATCTATTCGAACAGTTTTTCCGAGGGCAAGGCACTGAGCGGGGGGCGCAACGACCTGCGCCTCAGGCAGGCACGGACCTTGAGTACGCCCTGGATATCGATTTCTGGCAAGCGATCCGCGGCACGCAGGTGCGGCTTACCATCAACCGCCAGGATCAGTGTGCAACGTGTGGCGGCAGCGGCTCCGCTGGCGGGGCGGAAACCGTTTGTCCGCAATGCCATGGGAGCGGGAATGTGGAGCAGGCGGCCGGGGCGATGCGCTTCCGCATGGCCTGTTCCCGCTGCGGCGGTACGGGTCGCTTGCGCAATACCTGTCCCACATGCAGGGGAGATGGCCGCGTGATGCGCCAGGAGACGGTGGAGGTACGCATTCCCTCTGGCGCACGAACGGGTAGCCGCCTGCGCATCGCCGGAAAAGGAAACGCAGGCTCATCGGGCGCGCCTGCGGGGGATCTCTACATTACCACCCGCGTGCGCCCGCATCCGGTGTTTCACCGTGACGGAGACGACATTCAGGTGCAACTCCCGGTGACGGTGAGTGAGGCGGGCCTTGGGGCGCGGATTGAGGTTCCTACGATCGATGGCAAGGCCACCCTGCGAATTCCCCCCGGAACGCAAAATGGCCAGAAGCTGCGCATGCGGGAAAAGGGTGTGTTGAACGCCAAGACTGGTGCGCGAGGTGACCAGATTGTGGAAGTACTGCTGCGCGCGCCGGATACCCGGGACGAGCAGGTCCGCGATCTGTTACGGCAGCTTGGCGAGGCTGATCGCGAAGATCCCAGGCGGGATCTGTGGGCCAAGGTATAGGCTGGTAGGGTCGACTTGGCGAGATAAGGGATCCTGACATGGCCAGAAAAAAAGACAAAGCCGCGTACATGATTTCATCGGTTGCGGAGCAGTTCGGCATCCATCCGCAAACACTGCGGCTTTACGAGAGGGAAGGGTTGCTCTCGCCGTCTCGCAGCGATGGCAACACGCGACTCTATACCGATGAAGATCTGGAGCGGCTGGAAGTGATCCTGCAGCTTACGCGAGAGTTCGGTGTGAATCTGGCGGGCGTCGAAATCATTCTGAATATGCGCGAAAAGATGGAACTCATGCAACATCAAATGCAGGAGTTTGTGGAAACACTAAACCGCGAAATGGCTTTGCATTTGAAGACGCCAGAGCCACCATCTAAAGCCGGTCTGATCCCGGTGATTCGCATGCCCTCGATTGTGCGGATGGGCGAACCGGGCGAGCCGGAATAGGCTCCTGGCGAGGACGAATGATCCCTCCGGGCTCTGCATGACCCTTTAGTCGGCCCCGACTGATTCTGTGGCTGAACCTACTGGCCCTGTGGCTGGCCTGTGACTTCCACTTCCACGGGCGCCGGGGTAGGGGTGGATTCTCCCTCTGCCGTTTCGCCCTTTACCCATCGGTTCATCCAGCCCAGGAATTCCTTGTGCCAGTATTCGCTGTTGCGTGGCTTTAGCACCCAGTGGCCCTCTTCGGGGAAGAGAACCAGTTTGGAGGGTACCTTTTGCATCTGCAGGGCAGTGAATAGCTGAAGTCCCTGGCCTACCGGCACGCGGTAGTCCCGCTCACCATGAAACACCAGGGTGGGTGTGCGGAAGAACTCGACGCGCTTGCTGGGCGACCAGCGCCGGTAGATCTCCGGATTCTTCCAGGGAGCGCCTTTGAACTCCCACTCCGTAAAGAACAATTCTTCGGTTTCTCCGAACATGCTCTCAAGATCGTAGACGCCGGCGTGCGAGATGAGTGCCTTGAATCGGTTGGTATTGCCAAGGATCCAATTCACCATGTAGCCACCATAGCTGCCACCGGCCGCGCCGATGCGCTCGGCATCGACGTAGGGCAGGGTGACCACGTGGTCCACCACCGCCATGATGTCGAGATACGCACGCCCGCCCCAATCGGCGCTCACCTCATCAATGAAGCGTTGACCATACCCCGTGGACCCGCGTGGATTGGGCATCACCACCAGGTAGCCGGCGGCGGCAAAGATCTGGGGATTCCAACGGTAGCTCCAGCTTTCGCCCCACGCGCCCTGCGGGCCGCCATGAATGAGGAAGAGCACGGGATATTTGCGCTGAGGGTCAAAATTCGGAGGCTTCACCAAGAAGCTCTGGACCCGCGCGCCTTCCGCGCCGTCTACCCAGAAGTCCTCCAGAGGAGTGAGTTGGTAGGTGGTGATGACGTCATCATTGAGGCGTGCAAGGGCAGTAGCCACGCCGCCCTCTGAGCTTGCAACGAAGATCTCAGCCGGACGGCTGCCGCTTGCTTCCAGATAAACCAGGCGGCGCATGTCTTTGGTGAACTGCAAGCTGGACACGCTTGCAGGGTTATTGATGATCTGTTGGGTACCTCCACCACTGGCGCGCACGAGGTGTGCCGTGTGGCGCCCGCGATCTCCTACCGTAAAGACAAGGCGCTGGGAATCTGGCATCCAGGTGAATCCATCCACCCAGCGGTCCATGCTGTCGGTGATGGAGACCCACTTGCCGGTAGCGCGCTCCATAACCACCAGGCGCCAGCGATCGCTTTCAAATCCCGCTTGGGTCTGCATGCGCCAGGCGAGATACTTGCCGTCTGGCGAGTAGCGCGGCTGCACGTCGTTGCCGGGGTTGTTGGTGATGCGCACGCTCTCACCGCCCGTGATGGGAGTAGCGTAAAGCTCGCCGTTGGTGCTGGTAGCAAGAACAGGGTCAGGATTGTGGACGTAGCAGACTTCTGCGCCGTCCGGGGAAATGTCGTAATCATCATCGCCGCCCAGTTGGAATGGCGGCGTATCGCGATCGCCGGGCGTGAGGTCAACCATGCCAGTGCCATCCGCGTAGATGGAGAATAGGTGTTTGCGGCGCTTGCCCTGCCACTGGTTCCAGCGGCGGTAGAGAAGTTCCGTGTAGGCGCGGGCATTTACGGGGTTGTTCTTTTCCGCAGCCAATTCGCGGGCGTTGCAAGTATCGTCTGCGCCGCACTCCGGGAACACCTCGCTGGTAAACACCAGGCGTCCACCGTCAGGGGAAACAATGTGGCCGTCAGCTCCAGTGGAAAATTTGGTGACCGCAGTCTGTCCGACGCCATCCGCGCGCATCCGCCAGATCTGCTGTTCCCCGTCGCGGTTGGAAAGGAAATAAAGGGTGCTGCCGTCTGGCGACCAGCGAGGGCGAGTGTTGTTTCCTTGCGTGGTGAGCTGGCGGGGGACGCTTCCCGAGATGGAAACTGCGTAGATTTGGGTTTCCGACTTGTTGCCCTGCAGGTCTACCCTAGTTGCCTGAAAGGCGACGCTCAATCCATCGGGAGAAACCTGCGGATCGCCCACGCGAGCCATGCGCATCATCCCCTCCACAGAGAAGGGCAGCTTCCGCGCACCCATTTGTTGAGGCGCGGCCTGTTGAGACCCGGCCTGTTGAGCCTCGATTTGCGACCATGACACCAAAGGCAGGCTGATGGTCAGCAGGCAGAGCGGGGCGGAGACCAGCAGCAGGGAAAGAGCAGATCGGGCGCGAATCATAAACTCATTGTACTTGCATGGAAGCCGGGGGGATCCGCGCAAGGGCACTCACGATGCGGGATTTGCGAAGAGTAAGGACTTCCCAAAACCCCTGTGTTAGCATGAAATTTCAGGCGTTTACCCATGATCCGAGCCTATAAGGGTATCACTCCCGTGATTCCCGCTTCCTGCTACATCGACATCAGTGCGCAAGTAATCGGCGACGTGGTTTTTGGCGAGCACTGCAGCGTGTGGTGCAACGTCACCATCCGCGGTGACGTGAACAAAATCCGTATCGGCGAAGAAACGAACATCCAGGACAACTGCTGCCTGCATGTGGAGCACGATATCTGCCCTCTTACCATCGGAAACCGCGTGACGGTGGGGCACTCCGTGAACCTGCATGGCTGCACGATTGAGGACGACGCCGTGATCGGCATTGGAGCCATTGTGCTGAACGATGCCGTTGTGGGTAAAGGCAGCGTGATTGCTGCCGGGGCGCTGGTGCCGGAACGCATGGTGGTACCGCCCCATTCGATGGTGATGGGTGTGCCGGGCAAGGTGGTGCGCTCGCTGCGTGATGATGAAAAGGTCCGCTTCAGCGAGAATGCAGCCAATTATCTGAAGTACAAGAAGGCCTTTAAGGACGAAGTATTTTGATTCGCGCCGTGAAGGGAACGCGGGACCTTCTCCCGCCGGACACCTCTGTCTGGAATTACATTGAGCAAAGCGCGCGGGACATGTTTGGGCGCTATCGCTACCAGGAAATCCGCACTCCCATTTTTGAGCAGACGGAACTGTTTGCCCGTGGGGTGGGTGAGGAAACCGACATTGTCACGAAGGAGATGTACACCTGGGAGGACCGCGATGGCGCGTCCTTAACACTCCGTCCAGAAAACACCGCCAGCGTGATTCGCGCGTTCATTGAGCATGGGCTACACCAGCAGCCGGGCTTGCAGAAGCTTTATTACATGGGCCCAATGTTTCGCCGGGAGCGACCACAGAAGGGGCGCTTCCGCCAATTTTTCCAGATTGGCGCGGAAGTGATCGGCAGCGAGTCGCCTTTGGTAGACGGCGAAGTGATTGAGATGGTGGTGCGCTATCTGGAGGCGGTGGGCCTCAGGGATTTTAAGCTGCTGATCAACTCAGTGGGTGACGCGGAGAGTCGCGGTCGCTACGTGGCGGCCCTGCGCGAGCAACTCGCGGGTCTGAAGGATGGGTTAAGCCCCGATAACCAGCGCCGGGCAGAAACGAATCCTCTGAGGGTTCTGGACTCCAAGGACCCGCAGGATGAGCCGGTGATTGCCTCCCTGCCTTCCATCCATGAATTCCTGAACGCCGAGACGAAAGATCATTTTGCCGCGGTTTGCAGCTATCTGGATGACGCTGCTGTGTCGTATGAGGTGCGTCCCCGGCTGGTACGGGGCCTGGACTATTACACCCGGACGACATTTGAGATTGTGCATGGGGCTCTGGGTGCGCAAAACTCAGTGCTGGGCGGTGGACGCTACGATGGGCTGGCGGAAAGCCTTGGCTCAAGGGTGCGTGCCCCGGGAATTGGGTTTTCGATCGGTGCGGACCGGTTGGTGATGAGCCTGCAGGAGACCGCAGCTGCTTCCATTCCCAGTTTCAAGGTAGATTTTGTGATGATCGCGATGGGTGATGCCGCCATGTGCCGCAACCTCGCACTCGCCCGCGCTCTGCGCAGCAGGAGTGCTGTGGTGGAAGTTCTTTTTGAAGGCAAGCTGAAAAAGGCGCTCGACCTGGCCAACCGGTTAGGCGCCCGGCGCACCATCATCCTTGGTGAAGATGAACTTGCGCGCGGCACCTTCGTGGTGAAAGATATGGCGAGCGGCGAGCAGAGCGAACTTGGCGAAGCGGAAGTGCTGAAGCTGGCTGACTAACGTCTGGCAGCACACCTGCCGCATACAAAAACGGATCAAAAAGGAAAGCGCCTCCTCCTCATCCACGGGGACCGGGCCACACAATACCATGAGCAACGGCGAACAGCATCAAGCGCTAAAACTGGATTTTCTTGGCAACCTGAAGCGGACCCATCACTGCGGGGCGCTGCGCGCCAGCGATGAAGGCTCCCGTGCGCTGTTGATGGGGTGGGTCCACCGGCGGCGCGACCTGGGCGGCCTGATCTTCCTTCATGTCCGCGATATTCACGGAATCACCCAAGTGGTGTTTCGTGCGGAGCTGGATTCCGAGATCCATGCACGGGCTGAACAGATCCGCGGTGAGTTTGTGGTGGCTGTGGAAGGGCATGTGGAGAAGCGTTCCGCCGATACCATTAACCCGAACCTTCCCACTGGCGAGGTGGAACTGGTAGCGGACAAGGTGTGGATTCTCAATGAATCAAAACCGGCTCCGTTTCCGATGGAGGACGACCTCAGCGTGGGCGAGGAAGTGCGCCTGAAGCACCGGTATATCGATTTGCGCCGCCACCGCATGCAGCAGAACATCCGCATGCGATCCGATGTTTCCTTTGCAGTCCGCCAAAGCCTGTACGAGCAGGGCTTCCACGAGATTGAGACGCCCTTCATGACGCGATCGACTCCTGAGGGGGCGCGCGACTTTATTGTTCCCAGCAGGCTAAGCGTAGGCAGTTTTTATGCGCTGCCGCAATCGCCGCAGATCTTCAAGCAACTGCTGATGGTGGGCGGTTACGAGCGTTACTTCCAGATTGTGCGCTGCTTCCGCGATGAAGACCTTCGCGCCGACCGCCAACCCGAGTTTACGCAGATCGATCTTGAGATGTCGTTTGTGCAACAGAGCGACGTCTTTGTCGTGATTGAGGCGATGCTCGAGAAGGCATTTGCCGCAGCGGGCACCCCGGTGCAGACTCCCTTTCCTCGCATCACGTATAAGCAGGCGATGGATTCTTACGGTATCGACAAGCCAGACACCCGCATCCCGCCCTTCTACCGTGTAGAGAATTTGTTTGAAGGGACACCCATCAGTGGAAACGGGCTTCCTATGGTGGCGATCATCATCCCCAAAGTGGGCCAGGTTTCCCGCAAGGAACGGGACGAGCTGAAAGCCTACGGGCAGGAAAAGAATCTGCGGGTGTTTGACGACCCGAAGCGTCTGGATCGGGATTTCCCTGAGCAAATGGCCAAGGTGCGGGAGATCACCGGCGCAGGTGAGGAAGACCTGCTGTTGCTGGCCAATTGGGCGGCGGAACCCGACGAGCATCTTCCCGAGCGCGAAGCCCTGAAGGCTTGCGGCCAACTGCGATTATTTGCGGCGCAGAAGTATGCCGACCGGCATAAGCTGCTTGATCCGAAACAGTTCAACTTCCTCTGGGTAGTGGATTTCCCCATGTTCGAATGGGATCCGGAAGATAATCGCTGGGTGGCGGCCCACCATCCCTTCACCTCTGTCCATGATGAAGATTTGGATCTGCTGACCACTGACCCCGCAAACTGCCGCGCAAAGAGCTATGACATCGTGCTTAACGGTGTGGAGTTGGGGTCCGGCTCCATCCGTATTCATCGCGCCGACGTGCAACAGAAGGTGTTCAGCGCACTGGGCTTCACCCTCGCTGATGCCCAGCACCGGTTCGGCTTCCTGCTGGAAGGACTCAGCTACGGCGCGCCTCCCCATGGCGGGATTGCGCTGGGGTTGGACCGAATGGTGATGATCCTGGCCGGTGAAACCTCCATCCGCGACGTGATTGCCTTCCCGAAGACGGCAAAGGGAACGGACTTGATGTGCGAAGCACCCTCCGATGTGCCCGAAAAACTGATGCGGGACCTGGGCATCATGCACATCCGCCGCTGAGCGCAGCCACCCTTCTCCACTCCCGCTGCCACTGGGATCGCGGTTCAGGAATGAATCAGGATTCCTGTGTCCATATTCCCGATTTGGAGATATACTAAAGCCGAGTGAATGGTCCGAAATGCGGCATGCCGGGCACCGTTGGCCTCGGCAGTGGATGGAGCAGGTGTTGAGTGACGCATCTTGCCCGGGCACTGGCGAAAAGGCTTTAGCGAACGAGTGACTAGAGCAGCCGGGAGGGAGACACGATGTTCGGCAAAAAGAGTCCCGAAGTATTGGTAGTGGGTGCGGGTCCTGTAGGCCAGTTGGCGGCGCTCGCGCTGGCGAAGCGGGGAATACCAATCAGGATTGTAGACACCGGTGTTTGGGCATGCAGCCATAGCTACGCGCTGGCTCTGCATCCAGCCGTGTTTCCATTGCTTGACCAGTTCGGCTTATCGGAGGCTGCGCTGGAGCGCGCGTATCCGGTGAAGACCGTTGGCCTTTACAATGATGCGGAACGCCGGGCGCAGATTGATCTCACGAATCCGGATGACCCGCGCCAATGTATGGCGGTGTTGCGCCAGGATGCGATTGAGTCCTTGCTGGAGAAGGCCCTGAACGATGCCGGCGTGAAGATTGAATGGCGGCACGAAGTTGCTGATATCGCCACCAATGTGGACCACGCTGTTGTGAAGATCAACCATCTGCAGCGCGAAAGCAGGGGTTACGTAGTGGCGCACAGCGAGTGGGTGGTTAGCAAGACGGAAAAGCTGGATGTGCCTTTCGTCATTGGCGCGGATGGCTATGAGAGTGAGGCGCGGCGTTCGATGGGCATTTCCTTCGACGAAACCGGCCCTGCCGAATACTTCGCGGTGTTTGAGTTCAAGACGGACGCCGACCTGGAAAACGAAATGAAAGTGGTGTTCTCCGGAGGTGGCGCGAACGTCTTGTGGCCGCTGCCAGGGGGATTCTGCCGCTGGAGTTTCCAACTTCCAGACTACGAATCTCGCGATGCCCGGCGTGACAAGGATCGCCTGTTGCTGAGTGGTGGACTCACCGGCAACAACATGGTGGATGACGCGCACCTGGCCCAATTCATTCAGGAGCGCGCGCCCTGGTTCCAGGGCAACATTGAGCAGATCGTCTGGCGAATGGTGGTGCGGTTTGAACGGAAACTGGCAAGCCAGTTTGGCCGTGATCGCGTGATGCTGGCTGGCGATGCCGCGCACCTGACCGGGCCGGTGGGGGTCCAAAGCATGAACCTAGGGCTGGCGGAAGTCCAGGATCTCACGTTCCTGATGAATCGCGTGCTGCGAGAGGGTGCGTCGATCAGCGAAATGGACAACTACAACAAGCAGTGGCACGAGGAATGGCGGAGACTCAGCGGGCTTACCGGGGGCCTGAAGCCTATGGATGGTTGCGACCCATGGGTGGCTGGCAACGCCAACGCAATCTTGTCTTGTCTTCCCGCTCATGGCAAGGCGCTCGAACAAATGGCCGGGCAGATCGGGCTTCGATTCTAGGGAGATGACCTCCCGCGCGCTGTGATTTGTGAAAGGTGAAACAGGCCGGCATATCGCCATATGTCGATATGCCGGCCTGTGTGGTTTTGGCTTGGTGAGCACAGCCTTCGCTAATCGATGAGCACAAAGGTGATCTTCATCGACACCCGATATTCGATGATCTTGTCGTTCTCGATCACTACCTTCTGATCCTGGATCCACGCGCCCTTTACGTTTTTGAGGGTCTTATTCGCGCGATCAATTCCCTTGTGGATGGCGTCTTCAAAACTTGTGGGGGAAGAGGAAGTCACCTCGGTAACGCGTGCAACGGACATATTGGAACTCCTTTAACAGTGAAATGGCAGTTGTGAGACAGTACCGGCCCCAACCGCGGCGCATTGCCGCGGAGGATGGCCGACGGAGACTAGCCTAACGTTGACGGCCTCCCGGCGCGACCGGGTATCGTCTGGCGCCATCGTCGCAAAGACTAGTGCGTAGACAGGCGGCTCAGCAAAGCGGCTCCGGCAAGACCGGCGGTATTGCCCACCAGCCCACCGCGTGTGGTGCCCCAGGCAGCCAGCAATCCGCTGCCAGCGCCGAGAAGTAGTTTCGTGCGCGACGGGCCAGGATGGGCCAGGAGCGCATAGCGGTGATGCTCGCCATGATGCGATCGCCGGTCTGCCTCAGATTGCCGTTCTAGCTCAGCGGCGGTCCTGCTGTTGCTGCGCGTGCGCTGGACATACAGCAGGCCGGCGGCGAGGCCCGCGCCTGCGCCCACCATGCTAAGGGCTAGTGCTTTCTGATTCATTTCGTTGTCCTCCCTGGGATCTACGATTCCCATCTTTGTCGTACATACATCCGAAGGACCGTGGGCGAAAACTGTTTCTATTCGTGGCGCCAGCGGTTTCGTTTGCCGGGCAGAACCCCGGGAACTGCCGTTTTCAAGGGACTGCATGAATCTCCATGCTGCTGTAGACTATTTTCGGACTAATCTATCTGTGAAGCCATCAGATGAAGAGAGGAGTTCACCCATGATTCGCAGTTCGGCTCGAAGGCCCATTCCGGGATGGGAGCAAGGATCGTTTGCGGTAATCCTTCTGCTTGCACTGTTTTCTTGCACACCCGCCCAAGCGCCAGACACATCCACCGGCCCGGTGAGGTTGTCGTCGTTTGACCCTCAAGTGAATGCCCTCTTGGGCCAGATGACGCTGGAGGAAAAGGTCGGGCAGATGACACAGGCGGATCATGAGTTTCTTGACGCGGCGGATATCGGGAAATACTTTTTGGGCTCCGTGCTGAATGGTGGATCCTCAGATCCGAAGGAAGGGAATAGCCGGGAAGCCTGGACCGCAATGTACAACGACTATCAGAAAAGGGCGTTAGCAACGCGCCTGGGGATTCCGCTCCTGCATGGAGTGGATGCGGTGCACGGGCACAACAACGTGCTGGGAGCCGTAGTGCTGCCCCACAACATTGGCCTGGGGTGTACGCGTGACGCTGCGTTGGTTGAAGAACTGGCTCGCATTACCGCGAAGGAGATGAAAGCCACGGGAATCCACTGGACATTCGCCCCGGCAGTGACGGTTCCTCAGGACATACGCTGGGGAAGGACCTACGAGGGCTTTTCTGAAGATCCGGAACTGGTGCGTGTTCTTGGCGAAGCTGCGGTTCGGGGCCTGCAAGGCACCTCGCTTCGCGATCCGCTTTCCGTGCTTGCCTGCGCGAAGCACTTCGTAGGCGATGGCGGCACTGTGATGGGTACAGGCACCGGAGGGAAGGGTCTTGACCAAGGAGACATGCAAGTGGACGAAGACACTCTGCGGCGCATCCATCTGCGCCCTTATGCCGATGCGATCGCGGCGGGTGTCGGTTCCATCATGCCCAGCTACAGCAGTTGGAATGGTGAAAAGTGTTCCGGCAGTCACCGGCTGTTGACGGAGATCCTGAAGGGCGAGATGGGCTTTGAGGGCTTTCTGATTTCCGATTACAACGCCATTGACCAGCTGGACCCGGACTTCAGGAAAGCCGTAGCGAAATCAATGAATGCAGGCATGGACATGGCAATGGCTCCAAAGCGCTATGCAGAGTTCCACCAGACGCTGGTGGAACTGGTGAATGAGGGAACGGTGCCGATGGAGCGGATTAACGATGCGGTTCGACGGATCCTGCGGGTGAAGGCCGCCATGGGCTTGCTGGACAACACACGCAGCCCGCTGGCGGATCCGGCGTACACCGCGGCATTTGGCAGTGAGGAGCACCGAAAGGTGGCGCGCAGAGCCGTAGCGCAATCGATGGTGTTGCTGAAGAACACGAATGGCGTACTCCCTCTGAACAAGGCGGCGGCACGCATCCATGTGGCGGGCAAGAACGCGAATGACCTCGGCAATCAGTGTGGGGGCTGGACCATTGATTGGCAGGGCAAAAGCGGAGAAGTGACCACTGGGGGAACCACCATCCTGGAGGCAATCCGGAAGGCGGTGGCTCCGCAGACTACGGTGACGACATCCCTCGATGGCACAGGCGCGGCGGGCGCGGATGTTGCGGTAGTGGTGATTGGCGAAACTCCCTACGCGGAGATGCAGGGCGACCGTGAGAGTCTGGCGCTCTCAGCGGAAGATATCGCGGCGGTGGCGAATGCGAAAAAGGCGGGAGTTCCCGTTGTGGTGGTGCTGGTGTCCGGGCGGCCCCTACTGCTGGATGGCGTGATGGACTTGGCTGATAGCGTGGTGGCGGCCTGGCTTCCGGGCACCGAAGGCGACGGGGTGACGGACGTATTGTTCGGAGACGCGAAGCCCAGCGGCAAGCTGTCGTTTAGCTGGCCGGCCGATGCAACTCAGATTCCGGTTACCATGCACACACCTGGTAAGACGCCGCGTTTTCCGGTGGGCTTTGGGCTAACCTACTGAACCACTGCCTGGCTTATTGACCGGGTTGTTGTGCGGAGGAAAGCCGATCTGAGTGTTCAAT
>CAZUAX010000049.1:20740-26039 GCA_964618435.1 uncultured Solibacteraceae bacterium | reverse complement strand
AATCGATGTGGGGAGTCTGGATGACCCGCTGCCCATAGCAACCGGCATCGGCCCAGGCCATATCATCGGCCATGATCCAGATGATATTCGGTGGACGGGAGCCCCTTGAGGTTGGCACCTGGGCCGCAGACCTTGAGGCCAACATCGCGGTGGCGGCGACGGGGGCTGAAGCGGCCAATGAGAGAAAGTTCCGACGTAGCATTGCTCTAGATTCTACATGGCAGGTTGGCGGTGTGAAAGCCTCAGGAATCGGCGTTAGGCTCGGCTAGCGTAAAAAACCGGCACCGCACGCGGGCTTATCTTGATTAAGACAATTCTTGCTCTGGCGTTTCGCTCTCTTTTTGTCTATAATGGGGAATTGCGCCTCCCTCGCGGAGCTGCGTTTTGGAGCATCCCGGCTCTTCCTTCCCTGGATTGAGATGGCATCGGGAGATTCCGTGCGCGCACGCTGGCAGGTAGGCAAATGCATACAGCGGCGAATTCAGGAATAAGGTGAGCACCATGTACGCAGTCATCGAGACCGGTGGCAAACAATATAAGGTTTCTCCGGGAGAAACCATCCGGGTGGAAAAACTGGAGGGCGAGGAAGGCTCGCCGGTTGAATTTTCTAAGGTGCTCGCCGTGAAAACGGACGACGGCCTTAAAGTTGGTGAAGCGCTCGCTTCGGCGAAGGTTACCGGCAAGATTGTTGGCGAAGGCCGCGGTCCGAAGGTAATTGTTTTCAAGTTCAAGCGGAAGAAGCAGTACAAGCGCACGCAGGGCCACCGGCAGGACTACACTGCCGTACAGGTGGACGAGATCCTGGCCTAGGAGAGTGATATGGCACATAAAAAAGGTTTAGGCAGTTCCAAGAATGGCCGCGATTCCAATGCGCAGCGGCTGGGCTACAAGGTATTCAGTGGCCAAGTGGTAACCGGAGGGTCTATCCTCATCCGGCAGCGGGGCCGCAAGGTGAAGCCTGGCGAAAATGTTGGTGTCGGCAGTGACGACACCCTGTTTGCAAAGATTCCGGGTATTGTGGAGTACCGCGACCGGGGCTCAATGGGCAAGTTTGCGGTAGTGAAACCACTGCCCGCCGAAGCGCCGGTGGCCTAAGCGATCTCTCGATTTCTGATTTCCCTCGTGGCCGCCGGGCACATGCTCCGGCGGCCTTTTTGCGTTCCGAATAGGACCACGGGCAGATTGCCATGAATTTCATTGACGAAGTCTCAATCTATGTAAAGGCCGGCGACGGCGGTAATGGCTGCGTGGCGTTCCGGCGCGAAAAGTTTGTCGCGCGGGGCGGACCGAACGGGGGCGACGGCGGGCGCGGCGGTGATGTGACGATGGTGGCGAACCCTCACTACAGCACCCTGCTTCACCTGCGCTTCAACCCGGAGCATAAGGCCCAGCGCGGGCGGCATGGAGAAGGAAGCCAACGTACCGGCAAGGCGGGCAAGAGCGTGAAGATCCCCGTGCCGGTGGGCACCATGGTCTACGATGCAGACTCCGGCGCCCTTCTGCACGACTTCCAGGTGCCCCGCGAGCGCTTTGTAGTGGCCAGGGGTGGACTGGGCGGCTTGGGAAACCAGAACTTCGCGACTCCCACCCGGCGGGCTCCGGATTTCGCCACCCCCGGCAAGCCGGGTGATGAGCTGAATCTGCGGCTGGAGTTGAAATTGCTTGCCGATGTGGGACTGGTGGGCTTCCCCAATGCAGGCAAATCCACCCTGATTTCCAAAATTTCAGCCGCCAAGCCAAAGATTGCGGATTACCCCTTCACCACGCTCATCCCCAACCTTGGCATGGTGCAAACGGAGGACTTCCGCAGCTATGTGGTAGCGGACATTCCTGGCCTGATTGAAGGTGCCAGCGAGGGCCATGGCTTGGGGATCCGATTCCTGCGGCATGTGGAACGCACTTCTCTTTTGCTACATCTAGTGGACGTTTCGGGATACTCCGGTCGCGAGGCGGTAAACGACTTCGAAATCGTGATGAGCGAATTGGGTAAGTTTTCGCCCGAAATGCTGGAGAAACCGATGGTGGTGGTAGGGACCAAGCTGGACCTGATGCACGATCGCGAGCAACTCGAATCGTTAGAGGCCCACGTGACTGAGCGAGGTTTTGAATTCTTCACGATTTCCAGCCTCGCAGGACAGGGGTTGCCGGAACTTCTGCGAAAAATGCAGAGCATTGTCCTGAAGCCGATAGAGGCAAGTGGCCTGGACGATGAGGACGAACCCGAGGATGCCACCGACGAGTATGGGGTTCCACCGCACCGGACGGATGAGGAAGAGCAACTGCCGGGAGACGACCCAGGGGACGAAGACTAGCTCTATTCTCCACGGTTGGCGGGGCGAAGGCGGCGATAGGCACAATGTCGCGGCTCGCCAGACAGCACGTGCGCTAAGCGAAGGATTGCAGGAACTGCGTTGCCCCTGACAGCTTCTGTACAAGTGCATTTACAAGTCCGGTCCAAGTTGGCGCGCAATTTGGGTTCTGCCATTTCCTCCGTTGCCGTGGGCGCAAGAGTGCGGCTACGGAACAAAAGTTTCGCCGGTGCAATTCGTTTCAACCTGAAGCACTTTGGGTGCCGGAAATTTCAGAATTTTCAACGGATGTGAAGCACAAGATTCAGATTTTCGTCTGGCAAGTCCCGAAAGGTTTGGGACAATGAAGAGTCTCCATATGTCTGTCCCTGTTGATACCCTCACCTTGGCCAATGGCCTGAGTTTTGAAGATCTCTACCGCCGGGAAGGGCTCCATCGCGTGGATGAATCCTTCCTGGATTTCGTACGCGCGGCCGATGAAAGCCTGCATACCCGTTTGCTGGATGCGAGAATCCGTGCCCAGTCGCTGGACCGCAAGGAAGAGTCCGCGCTCATTCTGGAGTTGGGGCCGTTCCTGGAGGAGTTCCTTGCGGAGCTATTCGGGATTCGCGAAGCCCTTAAAGGACTGCAGCGCGAATATCACGCCATGGCGCCTCTGTTTGAGGTGAAGCGTAAGTTTGTGCAGCGTCGAGCGGCCACGCTGTCGAAGGCAGCGGAAGCGGCATCCTTGGATGGGGTAGCGCTACGGGCGGAACTGGAGCAGCGTTTCGGCGAACCCTTCACGGAGATGGTGTTCGCCACTCATGTCATTGAGTGGATGGAGGATGAGGCCAACCACACCGACGCGCTGCTGACGGCGGCACGCTACGCAATGTGGGCTCAGCATACGGAGGCAGGGCGCGAAGCCAACCGTGATGGTGTCCTTTTCCGTGTCCCGAAGAAGCTCAATTTTGAGCAACTGGTCCCGCTGGAGTCTCTGACCGAGCAAGGCACGGAGATGGTCCGTGCGCATGCCCATGAACTGCGGCATCGTGACGGCTTTGCCCTTACAGATGAAGGCATGGACAGCCTGCACGCCATGAGCGAGGCGCACTACTGCATCAAGTGCCACAACCAGGGAAAGGATAGCTGCTCAACCGGCTTACGGGAAAAGGATAGCGGGTTTAAGAAAAGCGCATTCGGTGTGACTCTGGCGGGATGCCCGCTAGAGGAGAAAATCTCCGAAATGCACGTGGCGATGAACGAGGGCAACCCAATTGCCGCTCTGGGCATCGTGACGGTGGATAACCCGCTGGTGGCGGGTACCGGGCATCGTATCTGCAACGACTGCATGAAGGCTTGCATTTATCAGAAGCAGGACCCGGTGGATATCCCGCAGGCCGAAACGCGCACCCTGAAGAACGTACTTGAACTGCCCTGGGGGTTCGAGATCTACAGCCTCCTGACGCGATGGAATCCGCTGAACTTTGCGCGATGGCTTCCCAAGGCCGCAACGGGCTACAAGGCGCTGGTGGTGGGCTTGGGCCCGGCAGGCTATTCGCTGGCGCATCATCTGATGAACGACGGTCACACCGTAGTGGCAGTGGACGGGCTGAAGATTGAGCCCTTGCCGGAGCACTACTCTGGCGTGAATGCCTGGGGACAGCGCCGCCCCTTCCAGCCCATTCGTGATTTGCAGGAGATTTCCGAGAATCTGGATGAGCGGGTGATGGCCGGGTTTGGCGGAGTGGCTGAGTATGGCATCACCGTACGTTGGGACAAGAACTTCCTGAAGGTCATCCGGCTGCTGCTGGAACGGCGGGCCGAGTTTTCTATGTTTGGGGGCGTACGGTTTGGAGGCACGCTGGGAGTAGAGGATGCGTTCGCGATGGGGTTTGACCATATCGCCCTCTGCGCCGGGGCCGGGAAGCCCACGGTCATTCCTATGAAGAACGGGTTGGCTCGCGGGGTGCGGCAGGCCTCTGATTTCCTGATGGGCCTGCAACTTACTGGAGCTGCCAAGAAGGACTCGCTGGCCAACCTGCAAGTCCGTCTGCCCATCGTGGTAATTGGCGGCGGGTTAACCGCCATTGATACCGCCACAGAATCGCTCGCCTACTATGTGCGGCAGGTGAAGAAGTTCCGCGAACGCTATGAGACTCTGGTGGCAGAGCGCGGGGAATCCGCCGTACGCGGCTATTGGAATGCCGAAGAAGTGGGCATTGCAGAGGAGTTTCTGACGCATTCTCAGGCGATTCTGGACGAAGAAGCAGCAGCGGCCAGAGAAGGGCGCGACCCGAATTTGGTGGCACTGTTGAACCAATGGGGCGGTTCCACAATCGCGTACCGTCGACGTCTGATTGACGCCCCCAGCTACACGTTGAACCACGAAGAGGTAGCTAAAGCACTCGAAGAGGGCATTCGATTTGCGGAGTGTCTTGCGCCAGCCGAAGTGGAAGTGGATGCGTTTGGCCACGCCGCCGGTTTGAGGTGCATAAAACAGCGCTGGAACGAGGAGGCAGGAAGGCTGGAAGCGACGGAGGAACAAACGACACTTCCGGCGCGCAGCATCCTGGTGGCCGCGGGCACCCAGCCCAACACGGTTTTGCAGCGCGAGGACCCCACGTCCGTGGAAATTGATGGCCGCTATTTCCGGGCCCTCGACAGGCAGGGAAACCCAGTGTCACCGGACAAGGTAGCCAAGCCGGAGGAGGCGCACGTGCTTAGCGCGATGCGTGAGGATGGGCGCGCCATCAGCTTCTTTGGCGACCTGCATCCATCTTTCAGCGGCAACGTGGTGAAGGCGATGGGCAGTGCCAAACGCGGCTATCCGGTGATTTCAGAGGTGATGTCGCGCCGGGACCCTACCTCGGTAAGTGCACAGGATTTGCTGAAAAAGCTGGATGAGGAGCTACGCGCTACTGTTCACGACGTGATCCGGTTAACACCGAATATTGTGGAAGTGGTGGTGAAGGCCCCGCTAGCAGCGCGCAACTTCCAGCCTGGACAGT
>CAZUAX010000049.1:0-20640 GCA_964618435.1 uncultured Solibacteraceae bacterium | reverse complement strand
GTGGAAGTGGTGGTGAAGGCCCCGCTAGCAGCGCGCAACTTCCAGCCTGGACAGTTCTACCGGCTGCAGAACTACGAGGTGTTCTCCAGGCGCACCAAAGATACCCTGCTGGCCATGGAAGGCTTGGCGCTTACCGGGGCATCTGTAGACCCTGAGCAAGGACTACTTTCCACCATTGTGCTGGAAATGGGTGGTTCCAGCGATTTGTGCGCGCTACTTAACAAAGGTGAACCCGTAGTGCTGATGGGGCCAACAGGCGCACCCACGGAGACGCCATCCAACGAGACCGTCCTTTTGGTGGGCGGTGGACTGGGCAATGCGGTGCTCTTCTCGATTGGGCAAAAACTGCGCGCTTGCGGCTCAAGAGTGGTGTACTTCGCGGGCTACAAGAAGATGGTGGACCGCTATAAGGTGGAAGAAATTGAGCGTGCCGCTGACGTAATTGTCTGGTGTTGTGATGAGGCTCCTGGATTTGCACCCACGCGCCCACAGGACCGCACCTATACGGGCAACATCGTGGAAGCGATGGTGCGCTACGCCGAGGGTGTGCTGCATCCGGATGACGGCCAGTTAGAGATCCCCTTGAACGAAGTGGACCGGCTGATCGTGATTGGTTCAGACAGAATGATGGCGGCGGTAGCCCGCGCCCGCCATGGCGCACTCGCCCCCTACCTGAAGAAAGACCACCATGCCCTTGGCAGCATCAACTCCCCAATGCAGTGCATGATGAAGGAAATCTGCGCCCAGTGCCTGCAGCGCCATGTGGACAAGGAGACCGGTAAAGAGTTCGTTGTATTCAGCTGCTTTAACCAGGACCAGCCGCTTGATCGCGTGGACTTCAGCTGTCTGAACGACCGACTCTCCCAAAATAGCCTGCAAGAGAAGATCACCAAACTCTGGATTGATCGCGGCCTGCAGGAATTGGGGCTGCGGCAGGTTGCTGTTCAGTAAGAAATGCGGTGGCTACTCCGCGAGCAAGCTCTTGAGGCGCTCGCGGAGTGCCGGCCCATGATCGGGGTCGGCGAGAGCGAACTCAATGAAAGTCTCGTAGTAGCTGGAGAAGTTTCCAATGTCAAAGCGGCGTTCGGTGGCTGGCAGCTTGATTGCCAGCACGCGGCGTCCCTCCTCGCACATGCGCTGGATGGCATTGGTTAGTTGCACTTCGCCACGATGGTCTGGTTCCACCTGCTTGATGAGGTCGAAGATCAGCGGACTGAAGACATAGCGAGCCGCGATGGCCAGATTGCTGGGCGCGCTGTCAACTGCAGGTTTCTCAATCAGATTGGCCACTCGGATGACATCACCGTCAATGCTGGCGGGGTCAACAATGCCATAGTGGCGCACGTCCTCGCGTGGCACTTCTTCCACAGCCACTACGGCAGCCGCATGTTGAGACTCGAAGAGCTTCAACATCCGCGACACAAGACTTGACTGACCCTGTAGGCCGATAATGGAGTCGCCCAGCGCCACCACGAAGGGGTTCTGTCCGGCGAAGGATTCTCCGCACAGAATGGCGTCGCCCAATCCCAGTTGCACAGGCTGGCGGGTATAGAAATACTTCACGTCCAACTCACTGAAGTTCAGAGCCTCAAGCAAATCCTTCTTGTTGGTCTTTTCCAGCAGACGGCTGAGTTCGGGATCATGATCGAAATGGTTCTCGATAGAGGACTTGCCCCGGCCGGTTACGAACAGGATCTGTCTCAATCCATTGTTAAAGAGCTCCTCCGCGACATATTGCACAATGGGCTTGCGCGCAACGGGCAGCATCTCCTTGGGCTGGCTCTTGGTGGCAGGGAGAAGGCGCGTACCGAAACCGGCAACGGGAACAATGGCGTTAACAATCACAATTTGAGGATAGCAGCGGGTTACTCAATCCCCGCAAGTGGGCATGTCTGTGGCGCCCTCACTAGTGCATGGTTATTTGCCGCCGCTCGAACTATCCTTGCCGGGATTGATGCACCCGTCGAGGGCGCAGAGGAAAGCGGAAGCCAATCAGGCACATCTGGTCCAACGCAAAGAGCGTAACGGACTCCAGCCCCTCATCCGCTGCGATAAACATCTCCTTGCGCCAACTGCTTGTGTAGTCGCTGATGCCAACCAGGTGCGATCGTTGCGGCAGTGGAAAGCCCTTCTCGGCGGAGGTGGCGATGGTCATTTTAGATTTCTCAATGTTGGAAGTAAGTGTGAAGATGAAGCTCTCGGTCTTCAGGCAATCAAGGATCTGAGGATTCCAACTCAGTTCAGGGAAGTTCACCACCTCGCCAATCGGACTGTCGTTTACATCCGGCGGATATAGGACCTCGAAACGGGTTGCGGGCAGGGTGGAGCGCACATGTTGGATGATGGCAGTGCAGAAGTCACCAAGCCGATTACGGAGAAAGGTGATCTCATCAGGAAAGAGGGCCGGAGACTGGTACTGGTTGAGGATACGAGCCATCGGGCGACCATGGATGGCTTCGAACTGGGTCCGTGCGTCATGGTCGTAGTAGGGCATGCCGGCGGCATTGGGAAAATACCAGTATTGAACCTCTCCCAATTGCAGATAGGGCACCAGGCCGCCCTCCACCATCAGTACGGCGGATTCCCGGTGCACTTCCTTCCAGTATTCCCGGCTCACAGGAGCAAAGTTGGTTTGGATGGCCGGCGTGTTCAGCAGTACTGGAGCGTCATCCCAATATCGCTGGGCGATTCCAGCCTGCACACTGGGGTCACCATGACGAAGTTCCGTGCTATATGCGGTGACACAGTCAATACCTCTGGCCGCACATGCCCGGAAAAAGGCGCGATGCCAGTCGCGATGAGCACGGTTCAAACGCGGAGATGACTCGATATCCGTAATCCACGAGCCATCCACGCCACCGGAAAGCGTGGCTGCGCTGGAATTCGCAACGAACGCGCCAGCGACGGGCGTGGCGGCTATAGTGATCTTGTTTCCCTCCGCTCCAAGACGCCGGGAAAGGACCGTCAGAACAGCACCATTCGCTTCCGCGCGAATGGCGGTTGAGCCATCGTTGATGCGAAGTGCGAAGGCGCGGGCGATGGATTCTGCAGTATCGCCCACTCTGTTTATGTGAGTAAAGATAGTGTCGAAGTCAGGGCCGTAGTCCACATTCCCAATCCTCAGTTCAGTGGTCTCACCGAAGACAGGCTCCCCCAGAAAGGCAATGTCTCCCTGGGCAAAAGAGTAGCCCTGGGTCTTCATCTGGTAGAACCACATCGCCCCCACGTAGTGATTCAGCCTGCCGAAGAAACCGAGGCGCGCCACCTGCGCAAGTGTGCGCTCGGGGGGGATGGTCAGGCTGTGATCAGTGTCCCAATCTGTGGAGAGACTCAATTGTGGATCTGGCGGCAAAGGAGTGAAGGATGTTTGTAGGTGTGCGATCTCCAGGAAGTCGAAGTAGAATGCGCTTCCGACGGAGGACTTACGGATCCGGATTTCGTGACTACCGGCAGGCATCGACTGCAGATGGCGGCGAACCAGGGCATCCTCACCAGCAACGAAAAAGTTCTGCGTAATAGGTAAGCCACCATTGATGGTGATGCTCACTTCCCCACCGATCGACAAAGCGCGTGCGCCCAACAGCAGTTCATGCGGAAGAGGGTGGGCATAGCGGCAGATCACCTCGGCGTCATCCTCGGTAGTCCAATGGATACTGCCTCCTGAATAGTTGCCCTTGGAGAAGATCCACTGGCCTACGTATTCCAAGGAGGGGTTGTCATCCTCCAGGCGGCGACTACCCGCACCGGCGAAAGAGTACAGACGCCCAGGGCCGGTTACCTGCCAGTTCTCCACTTCCACCAGAAACTCCTGGCGCTCAAATGCGGCAGTGCTCACCGGCGCCGCATAGGTCCACCGCATTTTGCGGACATGGGCCCAGTCAACGGGATTACCCACGTGATCGAGCAAGGCTCCAAAAGGAAGTTCCACACGCCAGAGATCCGGGCTGGTTCCTTCACTCATCACGGCGAAGGGCAAATCCCAGGCCAAGCTTCCCTGCCCTTTCACATAACTGTAGACACCCACCTGATTTCCGTTCGCGCCTGGTGGGCGGTAGTTTGGGCTACCGGGGTGGCCGACATAGCGGAGCTCAATGGAGTTGCCGGTGGCCGTAGCCTCAATGCCCGCGGGAAACGCATTGAAGGCAGCAGCAAGGGCCTGCACTACGGATTCCGCAGTCTCATTGGCATAGGCCTGGTGGGTGCGGTGCTCGGTGTGCCAGGAGAGGCCAATAAAGTCGCCGGTAGCCGGAGCACCAGACAGTGTGAAGGTACAGCGGGCAGGCGTGTAAGTGCCGCTTAGCGGAGTGGCACGCGGCAAAAGAGGAACCTTATGGAAATACTGCTGCCCCTGGTGTTCAGTCCACACGCGCAGTTGGTCCCATTCCACCGTCGGGAAGAGCGAGGAATCCATCGCAATACAGTTGTGACGTCGTTCGTCGTAGCTGAGGGTAATGCCCGAGAGATCACCATTGGGCACATTTCGCCAGAGAGGGTGGTCGATTGGATTGTCGCGATTCCACTCGATGACGCACCAATCGAATTGCTGACGCCACTCACCACTCACCCGGAATGAATGAGCGGTCGCATCGCTCATCGCCGCGATGGCGCTAGGCTGCTCGAAATAGCATTGCAGATCCTGATCTGGCTGCAAGAGATAGAACGAATCCACGAGGGTACTCCTTGCTAGAGGCGAATGCGAATGGAAAGATCTTTCCCAGGAATGGTGTTGCCATAGTGAACGACGGAGCGCACGTTTACGGTGAGCTTTGCACCCGCGCGGAGGGGCGGTAAGTTGACACCGCTAACGACATTGGAAAAGGGCATCCCTTGGGCGAAGGCCAGCGAGCAATAGACTTCGCCGTCAAGAAGGATGTCCAGCTCCACAGGGCCGCCGGTTGGGGGAGACTCGAGCGTAGCGAATACGTCACGCACACTATGGTCACGGTCAACAATCAGCGGAATGGCTGCATCGTCTTCAATCGCCAGATATCCTTCTACATAGAGTGCATACTGGCCACCGTAGCCGGTGCGAAGTCCAAAGTCTGCGAGCGGCGTGAACGCTAGCTGGCCGTCCGGAGAAGCTCCCACGGAATTCGTGAAGGTGAGCCTGGCCGATGCAACACGTGCGTGAGGCAAATAGAACGATTGCCGAAATGCTCCGCTGGCCGGACTTCCAAAGAACTGCAGGGGAACGGCGAAGCTCATGCTTTGCAGGCTGAGCGCGAACACTGGCTGCTCGGCAGGCTGAGCTGCGGCACTACTTCCAAGCACACCTCGCTCTACCGTATAGCTGTTTCCCGCACCCCTTGAGACAACACGCAGTATCTCGCGCCCAAGCTGGAAGACTTCACCCTCGACGAAACCTGGATCCTGAGTGAACGTGAGGGTTGTGGCAGAAAGATTCACGAACGCAGCAAGCGACGCAGACGGATAGTCGCGAAGCTCATCGTAATGGTAGATCTGAAGGGTTCCGGTCTGGATCGTGGAGGTGTTCTGCAGATCTGCAAAGCCGAGGCCGGAAAGCAGCAGCGTTCCCGCACCGTCGGCAGCCAGAGCAAAGAATGGTTCCCCAGGAATGTCGCTATCCGCCGGGAAGACACTACCGCCGCCAATCTGCCATCGCGTGACGACTGCCCGGCCAGCAGGAGCCTCCAAGTCAAGTGCATTGGCGGAGACACCAAGCAGATGGACGGTGGATCCCGCGAGATTCGGAACTTCAAATGCGGCGGGGCTCCCGGTGGTTTTTGTCCCGAACTGCCATGTAGGTTCCGCGATCGCAAACACGCTGCTTATGTCGGGCATAATATCCCAGGGGTCCACAAACAAGGTGTTGGCGTTGTTTGAGAGGATCGTCCTCTCCTGCGATTTGCCTTTCCCGTTGACAATCCAGACAAGTTTTCCCTGGAACTGATTCTCCAGCCAACTGGCCGAGGAATAGGTAATGCTTGCAGCACCAGCGGCGTCCGCACTCACCGCGGGCAGCAGTTCCCCGCGCCAGTAGAAGTTGGCGTGATGAAAGTTGGGGTCTGGCGGCACTAACGGCTGGTAGGCCAAGCCGACGTCGGTGAACGAGGCCGCACTTGCCGGAATCGTATCAATCGCGTACACCACATCGGGGCTGGAACCGCGATAGACGCGAATCTCGGCGGCCTCCGCCGGCGCGCTAAGGGCCGGGATCTGCACGGCATACCCACCACCCACCGAAGGAAGTACTACGACAATGGGGCTCGACACCACACTTTCCTCACCCGTGGCATCCAGTGTTGTGAGGCGATAGTACAGCGTGGCTCCGGGAGGAAGGGACCCGCCACCCGCATGGACATTCGCAGTGAGCGAGGAGACGGGTGGCACCACAGTAGGACCTACCCGATTGGAAGGAACCACAAACCCGCAGTGAAGCAACACGCGGTAAGCGCCATCACTCTCGATTTGTGACGCTTCTGACACATCAAACTGCGAACTTCCATCTGGTAGCACCAGCGTGCCAACCAAGGGACGGGGTGAACCGTAAATGCCTGCGGGATTGCGATAGCGGTCCAGACCGCCGAGTTCCTCGAGAATCGCATCTGCATACCAGGCATCATCGTGCCATTGGGCAACAATTCTGGCAGTTTCGAGGTTTGCTGACGGTCGCACCCTTAGAACACGGAATGGTTGCCGCAGCAGACCGTGTCGCAGATAGGTGATGGTGATCAAGTCACCAGGGCGAATGCCAATGCCGCGCAGTCCCGTGACGAACTCCACATACCGGTTGCCAGTGGTAGAGCGTTTCAACTGGGCATAAACAGAGCGAGCGGCCTGATGGTAGGTGCTTAGGCCCAGGGCTCGACTGTTAGCCGCAATTTCTTGTCGCGTACGATGGACCTCGCGCGAGTCAAACAGGGAAATGCGATCGGTTTGGAACTCATTCCAGACGTCCTGGAATTCAGCATGGATACGATTGGGGCTATCCGCGGCGCCACGGCTGAACATCCGAAACTGGGGAGCGCCGGACGGCGAACGCAAGATGCCGCCCCGCCCCTCAGTGCCATCCCCAAATTCGTAGGCGGGCCACCCTCCAGCCAGCGCCTCAGCGGCGTTACTGAGCTCGCTTGCCGAGGACTGCTGGAGAGCCAGTGTCGACTCCACTACCACTTCGATACGCCCATCAAGGCGGGCGCGCAGAAACAAGAAGCTCGCCTCGCGCAACCCTCGCAGGATCTCCCCCACACTCCGTCGCTTCTGCAGAACGAGGTTGCAGGAGAATCGTGACTGGGTCTGCGAAGAGCCATCCCACAGTGCCACTTGAATGGGAAACGCGCAATGCTGGGCGGCGCTGGCGAAGCTGGCCAGATGAAGTTCATCGCGACGCCAGCCACTGCGCAACAGCACATCCAAGAGCACCCAAGCTGGGTTATCCGTGAAGGTGCGTCCGGCCTCGGTGCCATCCGATGCAACGGTCAGCAGCCGCATTCCGCGCAGCAACACTTCCGTACGCGGCTGGCTGGAACCTTTTTGAATGGCATTTGGAATCACCACTTGCAGCGTGGCCAAACTCCCGTGAGGATCAGATTCCGGGTACACGCCATTGTTATCAGGCTTCGGAAGATAACTGCCGTTACGCGCTCCTGAGGCTACAATTTTGTGCCACCCTGTGGAGGTCATGTCCTGCCCTTCCACCGCGAGAGGGATTTCTATGCCATTCACCACTACGCGGTCCACGCCATCAACCTCGCCATCGGCCAGCAGATACAGAAGGCGCGTGAGGTTGCCGTCGTTGAACGAGTGAATGAGGGGCGGAGAAAGCCAGCCTTTGCCATAGACCAACGGAGCCACATCGTTGCCTCGCGCCTGATTGGCATGAACATCGGCCAACTGCGAAGAACGGCTACCGTGGGTTCTCACCAAGATGCTCGCGGGAAGGTAGGTGAAACCGCCGAACCGGCGCGTGGCACGACCGGCTTCATCCACACTCAGCATGCCGCGTTGGGCACAATCCTCACGCGTTCCGCGACAGCCTGCAAAAGGAATTGCCCCATCTAGATTGCCCGCTCCACCGCTGACATCAGGGGAATATCCACAGCGATAGAAGAGCGAATGACGGCCTTCCTCCCCGCCGGTGGCGGCCTGCTGGCGCGTTTCTGCGTCATAGGGAAAGTGCCAGGGACAGCGGCGCTGGATGGGGGTTGCCGGCAGCTTGGCATGAAACAAGGCGAAGCGATTCTCAGCAGTGAGTTGCAGTTGGCTCTCATCCATAAGACTCGGCGCGTCCGCGGTGCCGCGAAACACCACCACAGGCTCACCAGCTGGCGCATTGGAGGCTGGATCGAGGAATACGAACCGAGCCAATACTTCAGCACCACGGAATCCGCGAGCCTGCTCCAGTTGCGTCATCAGGCCATCCGCATTGGCCAGGGTAAGCCCAATCCTGGAGTAGTAGCCGATTGCGTCGTCGCTGCCCAGGGAGTTCTCGTGCAGTTGTTGGGCAGTAACACGGCGGAGGTAACTCTGCCCGTCCAGCACAATAGATTCCGAGGCGAAATGCTCAACGTGCCCGTCACTGAAGGTGATGTCGAAGCACAGCACGGGTGTGGCAGCAACAGCCGCCTCTTTCAAGGAGTACAAGGTGCTCATGGGGATTATCCGGCCAAGGGTGCGCCGATGCGCAGATTCATTTGGTGACAGTTGGGCGCGAGAGTGGTGACGCGCAATTGATCGTCAAGAAAGCGCGCGCTGGCGAACACTCCCGTGGTGGCAAGCGTGGGCTTGTAGGCGGCAGGTGCGGTTTGCGTTTCCAGTTGAGCCGCCGTCACCTCCGCAATCACGTTGGGCGGAAGCCTAACCCCAACGTCAATGCCTTGCCCCGCTGGCCACCACAGTCCACAAAACCAATAGCGGCGCCATGATTGGGTTAACCGCACTATGTGTTGACGCTCCCCATGCACTGAGCGCATAAACAGCGTGAGGTCCAATGGGGATTCCGCTCGAGCATACACACTGAAGAGCCAGTGGTAGTGTGTGGGAAGATCCAAGCTTTGCCACAACTCCGCATGGCCGCTGACGGGAGATTGCAAAGTGAACGCCGCATCCGCTGCTTCGGGTTTGGTAAGTGCGGAGGAGACGGTGAGGCCAACAGACTTGCTCCACACCGGCACCGTGAATTCTTCACTGCGCGCCAGCAGGTTTCCATCCGGGTCAAGAAAGACAAACTCGCCATGCTGACCGCGCGAGGATTGGTACAGCGTCCGCACTGCCGCAAGCTCTGCATCGCTTAGGCCGCGCAGATGGAGCGACCACTCCATTTGCCGAAAGCCGCTATCGGTGCTGCGGAGCGACGTCACCGCGTCGGCAGGGTTGGCCACCGTGCGATAGCTCATCGCCTTCCGAAGGGGATATTGCAAGGCTGAACCTGGCCGCAACTGGGGAAAGAATGTCGGCATTACTACGAAACCTCCGTGGTGGAAATCAGAAGTTCTCCTTGCAGGCTGTCGTCGGCAAGGTGCGTCAGCAGCAGAGTGTCAGAGCGAAACCAACAGGGCTCATGCCAGTGGCCGGTCCACGGATCCCGAAAGCGAAACGAAGTGGCCCGGCCTCTCAGCGAAGCAAAAAAGTCCATGACACGACGGGCATCCTGTGCCCTCAAGTTCGCTAGCTGTATGCGCCAGGTATGCTGCGACCGGCCAGGGCGCAGAAAGCGCTGCTCACTGCCGTCCACTGCGCGTTGCACGGCGACAGCGAAGGATAATTCGAACGACGAGGGATATTGCGCCACTGCACGGCAGCCGATCTGAGGAAAATCCGGCATTGTAATCAGTCCTCCCAGATTTCGTCGCGCAGTGAGTGGCTGCGCGTGAGTGCCTCCCGAACGGCAGAGGCGATATCATCGCGGTGGTCGGCAAAAGACCGCGCATCCATGGTGTTCACTTGAATCAACACCTGCGGGGAAGCACCAGCGCCCGGCGTGCTTTCCTGTTGCCGCCCAGTTGTTCCTGGCTGGGGATCCTGAGCGGCGGGAGATTCGTCACGCGTGAACTGCCGGGCTACGTCAAGATCCAGAGAGAGCGCGTCAGGCGACTCATATAAGGAGAAGGCCGCAGGCTCCTGCTGACTACGAAACAGCGACACCAGCCCACGCATCAGCAGACCCAACGGTCCGCCAACGACACCGTCAATCGAGGATGTCAGTGCACTGGCGCCTGGAAGGAGTGCCTGCATTTGACTGGCGAACGATTGTCCGTCACCGGCAGCCAGCAATCCAGATAGGGAGGAACCCCCGATGGCACTTCCAGCAGAGCTAATCGAGGAAAGCAAGGATGCACCGTCCCGGTCGGGTGCGGATGCAGTTCCCTGCAGCAATCCGCCGGCGAGGCCCATTGAAGATGTCGTGGCAACCGAGCCAATGCCTCCGCCAAGCAGTCGATCGAACTGGCTCGCAACCGTGCGCAGCGATTCCGATAGAGATTCCATACTGTTCTCCTTTCTGTGTTCTTTGTTAGGCGCGATACCCTCGATAGACGCCATTCAAGGCTGCTACAAGTCACCAACAGGCTTGGGTTTGTCAGATTCCGACGCCGCGCTTCGCCGCAGTTCATCCAGAACCTGAAAGGCATCAAGGCACTTGGCGCTCAGATGAGGATCGAGGATTCGGCCACTGCGACTCCACCAGGCATATGCAGCGAGAATCGCGATGCTTTGCGGATGGATGAGAGGCTTCGGGCACTCACTTAGCACCACACCGCCGCGTGCCCAGACGGGGCTGCATTCTCCAGATGTATGGTGACCCAGGAACCCGCAGCGACGGCTAACTTCAAGGCCCGCTGCTCTGCATTGCTCGCACTTCCAGCTGGGTTCCCCTCGCAGGTGAAACCAGAAGGCGATAGTTAGTTTTTTCGTTCGCCCTCGTTGAGTTCGCACTCCTCGCGAATCTTGCCGATGATTTCCGCTACTAGCAACTCAGGCCCACGATCGAAGAGCGACTGCGCGTCCGGAGCATCTCCATCCAACAGCATTCCGCTCAAGCGCAGCAGGCCCCAATCGAGATACTCAAAATCCATCCGCAACCGCAGCGCTTCCGCCTGAACACGGTCGTCCATCCGGTCAGAAGCTTTCAACGCCTCATAGCGTGAAGCGTACGCGGCGAGGCGTTCTATCAGCGCAATCCTGCGGGCTGGTGAACAGCGGCGGATTGTAAAGAAGACACCCGGGCACCGGGCACTTGCCACTTCGACCTCGGAGGCATACAGCAGGCCGTCCGGAACCTTAGGCGAAAGCAACGGTAATCTCATCGTTCGAAACTCCATAGGCAAGGCTCTTGGGATAACTCATCAGCACCCGCGCGTCCGCTTCCTTCAGCTCAGGGATCTCAGGCACAAACCGTGGCACGTAAATGCCCACCAGTTGGCCAGGCTGGTTGCCGAGTTGAATGGTGAGGTCAGTTTCCTGGCGTGAACGCGCGAGGATGTGCAGTTGGTTCACCGCCGCGTCCTCGGCGGCATACAGTTGAAACTGCAATGAAAGCTCCCGTAGGTCCGCGCTATAACAAGGTGATAGCGCCATGCCGAACTCACGAGTAGTTGCGTCGGCATTGTTGACGAAACGAAGGGAGAGATCGAGCAGGTAATACTCCACCCCACCAAGGAATAGCCGGCCAACATGCCCGGGAACCAACTGGAATGCTTGGGTTGGGTTAGCCGGCTCAGAGGGGAAAGACGCCAGCCCAGTGCTACCCGCTGCAAAGCCGGTCACCGAAGCCACTTCGCGCACACTACCTCGGAACGATGCCCCATGAAAATCGCTATTCAGCGCAATGGACATTTCGTTTACCACGCATCCTGCCAGCACACGATCCAAAGTCCCAGCCGGGCTCCAATAGTTTCCGAGAGTGAGAGGCTTTGGCTTATCCCCAGGCCAGAGCGTAATCGCCTTTCCTGTGGTGCTACCTGCCTGGAATCCAGCCCCAAAGGGCGCTGACATCGTCACTACAGTGGTACTATTCACCGCCTTCACGAAACGCAGCTGCCCCTGAAATCGAATCGCCTGTCCCACTTGCAGCCCATGTGCCGCGTTAAAGCCCACCACCGCGCCTTCCCCGCTGGCGTCACTCACGGTCAGCCCCTCCCAGCTGCGACGCTCCCCCCCCAGAGTGCCCTCAACAAGATTGGTGACTCCGTCTATGGGATCCTCCGCGCTGCGTCCTGCGAAGTAGCAATCCAGTTCGAACCGATTGTCAGTGCGCACCTCCGGATGTGGTGCGAATCGAGTACGCGTTCCAGTCTTGTCCCGGCGTTCGGTGCGGCGGGTTCGCTCTGCCACCTTCAACTGGCGGAAACTCAACCGGTCGGTGCCCGCCAATGCGCGCGCCAGGCCGTACTGCGACTCCAGGCCGCCGTAGAGGCGTTCATTGGTTGCGTTGATAAAGCAACTCATGATTAATCATTCCCTCCCTCATCCATCGCAAGTTGAAAGCGCAATTGCGCCACTTGGTGAAAACCTTGCCCTCCACGGTCCATAGGTGACAGCGAAAGCTCATAGCCGCCGCCATAGCAGATGCCGGGCGCCAACTGTCCCACGTGGTTGTCCAGCACCAACAGAATGGCATCGCAAATTGCAGCCAACTGGGCGGCGACGAGCTCCTGGCGATCGTCTGCGGCTTCCACTGACAACAACATCGCGCAATACCCGGAGAAGGACATGAACTTCAAGCGCTGCGTGTTGGCCAGCTTTTCCACCTGGATCCGAATGCGAGGATCACAGGAAAACTCTTCATCCGAAACGAGCCCTCGCTTCAGCGGAAAGCCCCTCACCTGGAAGCCCGCTACGGATTCCGCAAGCTCTGGCTGAAGCGCAGCCATCTGCTGAAGTTGCACACCGATTCCACCCGGCCCAGAAAGTAGATCCACCACCGTTTGAATCGCTCTTTGCAGTACGTAAGCCATCGTTAGCCTCTCAAGAACACCCTTTGTGGCTGGAGGTAGACATCAGGAACTTGAGTGCCGCCCCACGGTTCACCAGCGGGATTCCACGGTTGTGTCATCACCCAAATCTGCCCGGGAGCAATCGGGAGCACCGTTTGGCGGGTAAGGCTTTCGGCGCTTTCGCCAACATAGATATGCCAACCCGCAGCGGTCACTGGAACACCGGAAACGGAAACCGTCATCGTGCTCGACCCATTTGTCGAGAAGGTGGTTAAGGCACTCAACGCGCTCTGGCGTCCGCCTGACGACACCCAGGCAATGGCCACATAGTAGTTGCCTGCAGGCAGGACTCCTGCAACTTCCCCTACGGTGGGAATTGCCGGTCGCGGAAGGGGCTGCGACACCACCCCCACTCCGCGCTCGAGATAAGTCTGCCGGGCATTTGCCGCGCGTTTTGCATAGTGGGCTTGCTTGGCCTTGAAGCGCTCATTCAGCTGATGCCCGTAGGCTTCCAGATAGAACAAGTGCAGAGCGTGGCAATGTAGCCACCATCGCAACGAATCGGTTAGCACCACATTGCCCAGACCGTATCCATTGACGCCCGTACCAGTGGTGTCATTACCCGCACGGTTGATTTCGCTTTCCAGATGAGCGCGCACCTCGTCCGCGGCCAGATGGATTTTCGTTTCGATATCCAC
This sequence comes from uncultured Solibacteraceae bacterium, assembly GCA_964618435.1. Lineage (GTDB taxonomy): Bacteria > Acidobacteriota > Terriglobia > Bryobacterales > Bryobacteraceae > JACTMJ01. Next base: position 7,049 of record CAZUAX010000049.1, on the reverse strand, counting down.
ACGTTCCTTGTCCGCGGTCTCCAGCAGGTCGTTCTCATAGGGCAGAAGATCGCGGATCTCGATCAGTCCGCTGTCGGTAATCAGCGCCATTGCCATCCTCCTTAATTCCTGGACTTTGACTTCGCGGAAGTCCTCTCGCTGGCAAGTTGAACATCCGAATCGTTCACTAGCGTGATTCGCAGCCGGTTGCGCAGATGCTCCTCCTGAGCAGCGGCGCGTAACTCTTCCGCCACGCTCAGATACGCAGCGATTTCCTCGGCTTCGGCAAGGCGCGCGATGCCATCCACAATCATGCGTGCCGCCAGGTCCACGGGCACTTCCGCCACGCATCCTTCCTTACCGCCATTTGGTGTGGCCAGGCTGGTCAGGTAGACATCGGGTCCTGACAGGTCTCGCCGAATTGCTTGCACTTTGTCGTAGTATTTGCGGAGATTCATAATTTTCAGAAAAACGGGTCCAACACTCTGTTGGACCCGGATAGAGGTTTACATCTGTGCGTCTGCGACGCGAAGCGCTTTGCTTAGCTGCGAACCTGAACGCCGAAGCTGTTCCGCAGAATTCCCTTGCCGTAGAGCACATCCACGGTGAACTGCTGTGCAAGCGTGTCCGGCTTGTAGCTCATCAGGACGCGCATACCAAAGTTGCCAAACTCCGCGTATTCCGCAATGGCACCCGTGCCGGGCAGCGGACGGGGAAGGCGACGAATTACGAGTCCGATGGCGTCCTTCGCAAACGCCATGTTGTGGGTGGTAACCGGAACTGCGCCGGTCTTCTTCACAAACTGCGAACGGAACACGTAGAAGTCTTTGATGCGCCCCACTGAGCCTTCCACCATCGCCTTCAGACCGGCCTCGCCCACACTGCCGTACTCGCTGAACCGCGGAATCTGTCGCATTGTGGAGTAGGTTGCCGAATCCACCACAAGGAACTTCGAAGCAGTGGGAGGAACCTTAGCCTCGAACAGCCGCGTTTCGGCGGTATCAATCGCTGCCTCAGTAATCGCTGTGCCACCGGTGCCCACTACCGCATTGGCAGTGAACTGAGAGTACAGGCCCAGCAGATCTCCTTCGATCTTTTCTGCAATGGCAACCAGCGCCGGTTGCATGTAGAGCGAGAGCAGGTCTGGAACCGCCAACACCTTGGTGATGTCGGGAATCTGGAAACTCGCTTCCACATGAGTGTCCAGCACGATTTGTGCATTGCCCAGATCTGGATTCTGCGTCTGTACAACGCCGCCTTCGGCCAGGTTGTTGGCTGTCAGGACGGGCGGAATCGGTACGTTCACCGTGTCGCCGGAGTTGGCCAGGGATGGTTCGAAGTCCCGGTTCACCAGGTTTCCCATCACAAGATTCCCCATCAGCGACGGCAGTGCGTCGGCGGCCACCAGCTTTACAATCGCCTGGGCCAGGTTTGCTGAAGTAATTGCAGGCATTCCTATTCTTTCTCCTCCATTGCTAGCTCTTGAACGTTTGGGATGCCAGATTCGCTATGGCGGCGTGAACCTGCCTTCGCTCCTCTTCACTCATCCCAGGCCGGATTGCATCCAGATCGAAGCGTGCCCCCGCGGCATCGCCCGTCATTCCGGAACTTCCTGATCCGCCCTTTATCCGCGGTGGCAAGAACTCAGGGTTCTCATCCACGAATTTCTTCACGAAGTCTCCGAGCGGTACGTCACCGTCTCGGCCTCGCGCGACATAATCGCCGTGTTCGCTCTGGCGAATGTCTTCCTTAATCACGCGAAACGCCAGGTCCACCTTGGTGACGCCCTGCTTCTGCAGCTCATCGCGCACTGCGCCGGTCATTCGCGCTCTGGCGACTTCCATCTCGCTCTCGCGCGTCTTCTGAAGCAGTTCGCGCACCTGCGACTCAAGCTGTTCGCGCCTGCGTCGCTCTTCCTGCAGTTCCGCTCTGTGCGCCGGTTCCGTCTCCTGCTGCTTATGTCGCAGGAATTCCTGAATGGCCTCCTGCACCACACCGCGAATATCCTGTCCCGCCGGCGACCTTACGCTGTCGTTCTCTTTTGTTTCATTCATCGCTGTCGCTACCTTCTTCCTCATCCAGCCACTTGCTGATCTCGCTGGAGATTCGGTCCTTGATGTCCTGTCGTACGTCGCACAGGTACTTGTGTGTCAATCGCCGGTAAATCTGCCGGCGCAACGTGTCCGAACGGATCCCGAAGCCAAGCAGTTTCCTGGCGTCGTCAATCTCGTTGGTGAAGTCGCCAATGTCGAATTCATCCAAGCCCGACACGTTGATTTCCAGCCCGTCGTTGCGCGCCCGGTCGATGCCGCGCAACACTCTTTTCGCGAAGTCCTTCACCGCGTCTCCGTATCCGCGCAACACTTCCTGCGTCACAGTGAAATCTCTCTGCTTGCTGAGGCCGGACTGCCCAAAATTCTGTGGCCCTCCCGCCTGGTTCAGCAGATAACTTACGCGATAGATTTCTTCCTTCAAGCGCTTCAGGTTGTCCGCAGCAATTTCATAGACCTTGCCCTGTGGCTCCGTCCACCCGAAACGATCATCTGCGCCAAGCTTCAGATAGTAGCTTTCGCCGATTACCTGCTTCCATTCGCGGTCAGAGTAAATCACTGGCATCGCGAACAGTCCCATGGAAATCGCCCACGCCTGCGCGTTTGACTTGTTGAAGTGCTCCAGTTGCAGTAGTGCTGCCTTGTTCATCAGCCACAGGCCGTCGGAGACTGTCAGCTCAAATACCGGCACCTGGTTGAGCGCTGCGAATCCATGCGGACCTTCATCGAATACCTCTGGGGTATCTGTGCCGAAAGCCCGGAACATTCGATATTGCTGCTTTCCGAACCAGTACCAGCGCGTCTCCTTTTCCCAGACTGGGCTGGTCCCGCCGCGCGGGACCAGCCTGTCTTGCTTGAAGACCACCCATTCGAACCGGCCCAGTTCGTCGTATGCCCAGTTCACCATGTGCTCTGGAGTGAATCCGGTAAGGTAAGCCCGCGAAAACCCCAACGCATCTTCCTCTGCCTGGTTAGCCGCCTGTCCCGTTTGGCGAGGAAAATCAACCAGCGTATAGCTGCGCCCGTAAACCAGAGCACGGGTGAACTGCTGCCGCAGAAAGTCGCCAAGCGCGGTGCCCTTGCGATCGCAGTCCTCCATGAGCTGGCCAAAAAACACGCTGCCCCGCTCCGTGCCGTTCTCATACGTCACAATCGGCTCGCGCCGGAACAGAGTGGCTGCATACCAGTCAATGATCGAGCCGATATAGTTCTCGTAGAACACCCGTGACAGTCGCTCTTCGTAAACTTCATGCGGTTCGCGCAGTCGCCTGGAGAGATACTCGCCGGCATTGCGCTTCAGCACCTCGCCTCCGTGATAGAGATGATGATAGGTGCGAAACATCGCCTGGTTGCGCACATATTCCGGATGCGGCTTAAGTACAAATTCCTGGTTCATATTCCTTCCCTATTGCCTCCTCCATTCGGTCGCCGCCAGGGCACAGTCCAGCCATGACGTTCTGGCTCACGATCGGCAGAACGTCTGGTCAAGTTCTCTCAATTTGCAGAAGTTATGATGGGCTAGCCAAAGCCTGGAATGGTGTCAGGCGACTGCCGCTCTCCAATCCGCGGCCTGTCTCCAAACTCTTCCCACGCCAGATAGCCGAGAGCGTCCGAAATGTGCGTTCGCTTGGAATCACTGGTCTTGTCTACGCGAATACCGTCCTCGTGAAACTGCACCTGTTCCAAGTCCGCAATTAGCCAGTGGCATCGCGGATCAATAACCAAACCCACATCTCCGCTGGCAGCCTGTAGTAGACGATTCACAAGATGAATTCGGCTGAGTACCGGTGGATTCGTCTTGGGTACCCGGGTATGGACGTATTGCCACTTCTCGTTGCCCAATTGGGCCAGCAACTGCCTATAGTTGCCATTGCCGCTGGTGTGCTCGGCCGCCCCAGTGGCGTCACCGTAAATCACCAACCCATGGGCCGTCTGTCCGTGTCTGTCGTTCATCTCGTCCGCCATTTCCACCGTCTTCGCACCTTGTAGCACTAGTTCGTCCACCACATAAAGGGTGTCCTTCACCCGCTGACACACTAGAGTGCAGAATGGATTTACATTGAAATCCAACGTCCACAACAGCGGCAGCGAGTGGACGATGTCGAGAGACTTCACGTGCACTTCGCGTTTAAACTCTGAATACACCTGACGGCCGTTGCTCAGCACGTATTCCCCGAGGACTTCCTGACGGTAAAACGCATCGCTATACGTGCTTTTCAACCGCTCATAAAAGCTCGGATCTACTGCCAGCACATGCCGGTTCTCACTAGGCTTGGCAAGCACTACGGTATAGTCCGACGAGGTGCTCTCCAGAAATCGGCGCTGCACCCAATCCTTACCCTTGGGAGTCCACACGCCAAACCCGCATGCAACCTTCGCCTTGGGTTCCCGCAAACGCCCTTCCAGCCGCAGCCACGCTTCCTCCTTGCAGTACGTCAACTCATCCACACCGAACCAGGCAAGATTTGTGCCTCGTAGCCGCTCGAATTCCTCCAGAGACCGAAGCAACACCCTGGAGTTGCACTGCAGAAGATCAATAAAGCTTTCACTCCGGTTCCATACATACGGAATCTCGTTCTCATCGAGCAATGCCAACAGTGCCCGCCGTGTGGCATCCCGCAACATAGGGTAAGTAGGGGCTCCCAGCAAACCCATGCATCCGGGGTTCAAGTACGCCAACCGTATCGCCTCGTGGCAAAGCGCCGCGCTTTTTCCAGATCCAATGGGTCCTGAAAATCCTTTGAACCTTGTCTTCAGTTCGTGAAACCGCCGTTGTGATTGCAGCGGTTGATACGCGATCAATTGCAGGCATTGCCCTGCTCTGTTGGTTCTTCCCACCGCACAATGATCTCCCTCTGCGCCGGTGCACTTGTCCGTCGCCTTTCCTCAATTAAGGCAATCAGCTTCAGATAGTCGCCGAGACTCACTTTTTGAGTATTCTGCGCATCCGAATGGAGTGTTGATTGCATTTGTCTTCGTAGCTCCTCCAAGAATTCATCCAGGTCAAACGAATCCCGCCGGGAGGCTCCTGCCTCTGCGTCAATTTCCACTAGCTTGTTCTGTTTATTACCGCGAGTTCGCGTCATTCCCCGGTACGCAACAGCATATTGCCCGCACAACGATCAACGGGCGAGCAAACCCTTGCCGCCGCAGCCAGCCAAGCCGGCCGCCGCGCCACAACTCACTTCGACCAAATCATACAGATCAAGCAAACAGTAATTGGCAGCCAAATAAGCTAACAGCTTGAAAAATAGGATAGATATTTTTTTTCTTTTGCCGTCAAGAGTGATGGAGGCAGTCGTATTTTGTTTTGCTGAAGACCATACAGACGGATTCCCGTATACCTATCTGGCCCCAATGCAGATGGCGCACGACCGCTCTCATTCGGTTCTCATACGGCGCTCAGAAAGAGCGCTAATCCGAAAGACAACCCTATGGTGGAGTTAGCGATCAACGCGCTTCCAGGGAGATTTCCTTCTGCTCGTTCGGCCCAATAGTGATGGTAGTAGCGGCTTCCCAGCGTTGCTCACCCAGAGCATCCACATCAGCATCCTGGGATTCTTCAAACGTGAACAGCAGAAGCTTATAGCGGTTAGGAGCGACAGAAGGCACTGTGAATGAGCCGTCCGCCTGGCAGTAGACCTGCCGCACATGGGGGCTTGCCCCGGTCCGGTCGTTCACCGGGAACAGGCGGAGGAAACAGCCCCCGCGCGCATCGGAAGGATCCACGGCGACGCGGCCCTTAATGCTGCCAGCACCCTCGCGCAGCGTGATGCGCAGGGGAATTTCTCCTGCTCCCGAACGCAGGGTAGCGGCACCAGAAAGCAGATCCTGTCCCGCCAGCGACGCAGCCGCCACATACCATCCGTCGGGATGCGTCACCTGCACGCGGTAATTTCCAGGCGTCAAGGGATACACTTCGAAGCGCCCTTCGCCGTCTGGCTGCTGGAACCCAGCACCTCCCTGCCGTGGCCGATTCCCCATTGTTGCTTCGTCTGGCAATAGACCGATTTGAACTAACGGACGCGCAGGGGCATCCTGCAGCACTGACTGCCTGGCGGCAACGGGAACATCTGGCATCGAAACACTGCCAATTACCCGTAGTGGTGGTTGAAGTTCCACCACTACGTTCTCAGATGGACCTCCACTCACGGTAACCAGGGTCTCCCCGAAGAGTACTTCGCGCGCGCCACCTCCGCGCCTGGAGGCTTGCACGACAGGCACGGAAGCGCTCACCACGTATTCCCCAGGCGCCAAGGCTTCCGTTCGGAACAGCCCACCTTCGAGGGACATTGAGTGGTACCCCTCAAACAGAATCGCATTGCCCCCTTCCACGCTGTAGACCCACAGTTGGGTTCCTGCACGAGGACTTCCGTCCGGGTTAACCACCACGCCGGAGATCGGAAATCCGCGGACGTGGGGGAATACAATGTCCACTCCGTAGCGCTCCTCACCATGGCGAAGGGGAACAGTGACAGCCTCTCCGGGCGAACTGGCACTCGGATGGAACGCGCGCCTTATCCGAGTCCCAATCTCCGTCGCGGCCTCCGCGCTGCCGTGGTCGCGGACCGAGTAAAAGAACTCCACGCCATCCCGACGAGCGGAAACAATGTAGTTTCCCGCCAGGACACCGGGAATCCGAAAGCGCCCACGATCATCCGTGGTTACTGGCGAGTTTCGTTGGCTGCGCAAGAGGCGCATTCCGTCCTGCGAGACAGCCAGGGCAGTCACCTGGCAACGCGCTACCGGTAAGCCATCCTCGTCAAGCACCGAACCTTCAATGGCGCCAGTTCGCCGCAAGAGAATTGTGATGGCATTCGCCTCTCCGCCAGGGGCAGGGCTAGAAGGAACCATGGCGAGCAGTTCATCGGAAGGCTGCCCGCTTTCGAATGTGCTCAAGTATCCCGGCGCCTTAACTTCCAGGACATAACTGCCGGGGGGGACCCGGTAGATACTGAAACTCCCGTCGCTTTGCAGGCGCGCACCGAACCGGACCGTTTCGAGAGATGCAGAACGAAC
>CAZUAX010000048.1:0-26551 GCA_964618435.1 uncultured Solibacteraceae bacterium | reverse complement strand
CCCCGCGCAGGTGCTCCATGTTAAGATTGGCCCACTACGGAAATCACAGTCTGGGGTTTCTACGCAGGGAAAGAGGGGATTGTTCTTTGAGCACACATCTGAATCCAGAAAAAATCATGCAAGTAGGCCTTGGATTCTGGGCCTCCAAGGCATTGCTGAGTGCGATCGAAATGGAGGTGTTTACCGAGCTGGCGAAACACCCTGAGGATCTCGCGACCCTGCGGGGCCGCATGGGGCTTCATCCGCGCGCCGCCCACGATTTCTTCGATGCCCTGGTGGCCCTTGGCTTCCTCACGCGGGCCAATGGCATCTATGCCAACACGCCCGAAGCCGACTTCTTTCTGGACAAGCGGAAACCCTCCTACATCGGAGGCATTCTCGAGATGGCCAATCACCGCCTGTATCCGTTCTGGGGCTCGCTCACGGAGGCCCTGCGTACCGGCAAGCCACAAAATGAAGCGAAGGATGGGGGGCCCTCCCCGTTTGAAGCGCTCTACGCCGATCCCGCTCGCCTAAAAGAGTTTCTCAGGGCCATGACCGGAGTCTCGCATGGGGCAAACCGGGCCATCGCCCGGCAGGTCCCCTGGTCCGCATATCGCACGTTTGTCGATATTGGGACGGCGCAGGGAGACCTTGCCGTCCAGATCGCGCTGGCCAATCCCCACCTCACCGGCCTCGGGTACGATCTCGCCGAAGTTGGACCCATCTTCGAGGATTACGCCGAAGCCAACGGCGTCCAGGACCGCCTTGGCTTCCAGGCCGGTAATTTCTTCGATGAGCCTCTGCCCCAGGCGGACGTCATTACCATGGGGCATATCCTCCACGATTGGGACCTCGACACCAAACGCATGCTGATTGCCAAGGCCTACGACGCGCTCCCCGAAGGAGGCGCTTTCGTGGTGTACGAGGCCCTCATTGACGACGACCGCTCCCAAAATGCCTTCGGCCTCCTCATGAGCCTGAACATGCTCATCGAAACGCCCGGAGGATTCGACTATACCGCCGCCGACTGTCAACAGTGGATGCGCGAAGCTGGCTTTCGCGAAAGCTCCTGCCACAAACTCGTCGGCCCGGATTCCATGGTCATTGGCATCAAGTAGGCAAGACTCGCGCACGCGTATGAGGACTTCACGTTCCTTCGGCGCGGACTAGCTTGGGAAGCGGTGCATGCAAGGGTGAAGTCCGCCGACCAGCCAAGTCCTCCCGGCAGAAACCGGGAAACACCAAGGTCGTCACCGCAGAGGGGCAGACGCAGTCACAGGTAGGGGATCGAGGAGGGATGATGGGGATCAGACGCGTAGCTACAGGACACGACACAAACGGCAAGGCAGTATTCGCTAGTGATGTGGAAGTTGAGCCAGTTACTGTTTCTCTCCTGCCGGGATTCGAGTTCTGTCGATTGTGGGGAGCAGATCAGCCCTGCCAATTCCCTGACGATGGGTCGCAGCCGCCTGCTCCCCACTATTTTCCGCCGCTCGGTGGCTTCCGGTTTGGACGATTCACCCTCGCTCCCGATGCGGTCTCCATGGCGAAAGACCTCGACATGGATGCGGCTATCAGTGAACTGAATGAAAAGCTTCCGGGTCTTGGAGAACCTCTTGAGCCAGACCATCCCGGAATGCATACAACCGCTACCATCGACTATGAGTACATCGTTTCCGGCCGCTGTGTTCTCGAACTGGATAACGGTGCCACCCGGGAACTTGGGCCGGGCGACACAGTCATTCAGAACGGCACGCGGCACGCTTGGCGGAACCCTTTCAATGAGCCCTGTGTCATCGTCTTCGCCATCGTCGGCGCCCACCATGCCAACGCTTCCCGCGGTTGATGCCGGCTGAGGGGGTAGGGTAGCGGAAGGGAATGCCTGCTGGCCAGTTCGAGGTCACTGTTCTTTCGGGCGGTGTCCAATGCGGGATCGGCGGCGAGGATTCGCCCGTTCTCTGCAGTGTTGCCGGTATGGATGCACTCGACCATCGAGCAGGCCAGGGGATGGTCCTCAGGAACTTGCATGTTGCCCTTCAATCTGCGCCCACAGGGCCATCCAATATCCGCTAGGGAAGGGATTCTGCGGGCGATACTGGTTTCGGCGTCGTCGCGATGTCTTTAGGCGGCTAACGCGTGTGCCGCGTACTCACTGCTTCGCAGCCTGCTTCAGTGCATAGCAGCGCGCGTAACAACTGCAGCGGACCGGGTTTGCCCTCCCCAATCATCTGCTCGCGGAGAGCGCGGTAGCGCTCCAGCAACGGTTCGGAACGCGTGCGGATCTCGCGGTCCTCCGCCCGTTCCTCGTGGTCCTTCGGAACTGCCCACACGAAGTGATTCGTCGCTTTCGCGAAGGTGGGCACCGAATAGAAGTTGCGCGGCACGAAGTTGCCCGTTTCCCGCTGGCTCGCGTCCGCGGTGGCGAAGAACTCCACAGCGTAGGCTGGGTATCCCAGCAGGAGGCCCCAAGCGCGATGTCGCAGCGGCGGCGGTAGCAGTTCCGTTGTGGCCACCACTTGTTCGGCAGGCACTGCGGTGTCAATGCCGGCTGCCCCGTACACGGCAGGCCACTGCTGCACCATTTCCGCCACGCGCGTTCTTCGAAACACCACCCCATGGAGAACACGTTGCCCCTTGACCACCACAGTGCCGGCCACCAGGGTCGCCCCGAGGTCGTCCCCGCAGTGCCACCGCCGCAGAATGCGCGCGGCCTGCCGCATCCGCGCCAGTTCCTCCTGGGTGGGATTGTCCACGCTCACCCTTGCGGGTACCAGCGCCAGGGTTACCGGTTTGTGTTGCCCGGCCAGCGTGAAAAGCCCCTCCTTGTCCATTACTTCCAGCAGCCAATCCTCGGCCAGCACGCGATCTTCTGCGGGAAGATCTTCCAGGGGAAAGCACTGCGCCGGCGGCACCCCGGCCTTCAGCACGCTGCCGAAGCCTGCCAGCAAGCAGAGCAGCCACAAAGCGCAGCGACGCGTTGACGAAATGGTTATCAGTGACAACATAATAGTAATGATAAGCGATTATTGACTATCACGGGAGACCCTTCTATGCATCTTTTGCGTCATCTAAGATATTTTCTCGCCATCCTTTTCTTGTTCGCCCTGTTTTCATCAGGGGCACTGGCCGTGGACGATACCGGCAGCCTCTCCGGCACGGTGCTTGACCCCTCCGGTGCAGCGGTCCCTTCCGCGACCGTGACCCTCCAAAGCATCCGGACCGGAACGGCTTTGCAGACCGTTTCAGGAGGCACCGGACGTTTTCTGTTTCCCTCAGTTCGCCCGGGAGAATACACACTTCGCGTATCTCGTCAGGGCTTCCAGGAGCGCACAATCTCCGGCCTGCGAGTCGAGGTCGGCTCCCAACTTTCCGTCCGCGTTCCGCTGGTGGTGGGCGATGTAACCGAGCAGGTTAGCGTAGAGAGCGACAACCTTCTGGTAGAACGCGAATCCATCAGCACCTCCACGGTGGTGAACCGCGCCCTGCTCGATCGGATGCCATTAAATGGCCGCAGCTTTCAGACGCTGATTGAATTGGCGCCAGGGGTGGTGATTGCCCCGGCCAGCATTGGCTCGCCGGGCCAGTTCAGCGTGAACGGCCAGCGCACGAATTCCAATTACTTCACCATTGATGGCGTCAGCGCGAACGTGGATGTCTCCGCCAGCTTCACGTTCAGCCAGCAGGCGGTGGGCACTCTTCCCGCCTTCAATTCCTACGGAGGCACCAGCAGCCTGGCCAACGTCGACGCAGTGGAGGAATTCCGCATTCAGACATCAACGTTCGCGCCGGAATACGGACGCATGCCAGGCGGCCAGGTGAGCATCGTCACACGGGGCGGAACCAACGAACTGCACGGTTCGCTGTTCCACTACCTGCGCAACGAAAAGCTCGACGCGAACAACTGGTTTTCCAACGCCGCCGGCCTGCAGCGTGCCCCGCTGCGCCAGAACCTATTTGGCTTCGCTGTGGGCGGACCCGTCTTCCTGCCGAAGTTGTATGATGGCCGCAACCGCACATTCTTCTTCCTTACCTATGAGGGCCAGCGTTTGCGCCTGCCCCGCTTTCAGGATGTGCTGGTGCCCACTCAGGAATCCCGCGAACTGGCCGTAGCCGCCACGCGTCCATTGCTCAGCACCTTCCCTCTCCCCAACTCTCCGGCCCTTCCGGGGGATCCCGCCTTCACGGGACGATACCGTGCCGCTTACGGCGACCCGGGCAGCGCCAACGTGGGCGCCGCCCGCATTGACCACCACTTTTCGCAGTCCCTGCAGGCCTTTTTCCGCGCCAGCATTTCGCCCTCTGAAACCGCGCAGCGCGTGTTCATCAATCAGCAGAATGTCGTCCTGAAACGCACAGATACCTATACGGGAGGCCTCACCTGGTCCGTCAGTCCGCGCAGCGTCTTTGATCTGCGCGCGAACTACTCCGGTGGCACAGGAGACTGGAACTTCGAGGCGCTTCCCATCGACGGCGCTGAACTGCTGCCCGCGGATGCGCTATTCCCTGCCGGAACCAACCTCTCTCTCTCGAACGCCGTGCTCGGCATCTCCCTGCAGGGCTTTCCCAATGCCATTAACCTCACCCGCGGTCGCGTGATCCGCAATCTCCAACGGCAGTGGCATTTTGTTCCCACGCTCACTCACATCCGTGGCGCACATGAACTGAAGTTCGGCGTGGACTGGCGTCAGTTGAGCCCGGTGGCCGGGCCCCGCGTCGCCAGCATCAGCTACAACTTCGGCGGACTGCAGCGTGCCATCGACAATCAACTGGTTTCCACCTCCTTGCAGTCCTTCGCGCCGGAGGTCAACTTCCGCTTTCACAACCTCTCCTGGTATGCGCAGGATACCTGGCGCGTCCTGCCGCGCCTCACCCTCACCTACGGGTTGCGTCACGAAATCAACCCGCCACCTTCCACCGCGGATGGCACTCTGCCCTTTACCGTGCAAGGTTTAGACAATCCACTTACCGCCACTCTCGCTCCTGCGGGAACAAAAATGTTCCAGACACCGCGGGGCGCTTTTGCCCCACGAGTTGGAGCCGCCCTCTTGCTGCGCAAGGATGGCAGCACAGTGCTGCGTGGCGGTTTCGGCATCTACTATGACCTTGGCTACGGGCAGGCGGTTGCCGGCTACACCAGTTATCCGTTCGGCGCTTCGCGAAATGCCCCGGGCGGCACGTTCCCGCTCACGGCCGAACAGGCGGCACTTCCCTCGCCGCGGGGCACCTTCCCGGTGCAGGCGGATTTCTACGCGTTTCCTGACTTCCAGTTGCCCTTCACGCGCCAGTGGAACGTCACCTTGGAACAGGTCCTGGGCACCGGCAACGTTGTGAGTGTCGCCTACGTGGGCAACCAGGGCCGCCGCCTCAGCGCGCGCACGCTGCTATCGAATCGTCCTGGTTCCGTCCGCGTCAATCCAGAGATCTTCGCCAACTTCTCGCGTGTCTTCGTTCTCAACAACGACGCCAACAGTGACTATCACGCATTGCAGGCGCAGTTCCGTCGGGCGCTCACCCGCGGGCTGCAAGTGCAGGCGGCCTACACTTGGGGCAAAGCCATGGATGAAGTCTCCGCAGAGGATATCGATGGTCTGCCGCAAGAAGACCTGGGCTTCGCCATCAACCGCGGCCGCGCGAACTTCGACATCCGCCACAATTTCACGGCAGCCATTGTGTACGACCTGCCCACTGGCTATGCCAACTCCCTGGCGCGTGCTGTCCTCGGCGGATGGGGTGCCGATGCCTTCCTGCGCTTCCGGTCTGCCACGCCTGTGGATGTGATCACAGGAACGGACAATTTCCTGGCCGGAACCACGCTCGCGGCGCGCCCGGATTTGGTGCCGGGTCAGCCGCTGTGGATGGACGACCCGCTTGCTCCCGCTGGACGTCGTCTGAACCCAGGCGCCTTCACCGCTCCGCCCTCCACAAGGCAGGGAGTGCTTGGACGTAACAGCATCGACGGGCTGAACACCTTGCGGCAGATCGACCTCAGCCTGCGCCGTAACTTCGCTCTCGCCGAATCCGTAGGACTGGAGTTCCGGGGCGAGTTGTTCAACGTCTTCAATACACCCAGCTTTGGCAATCCGCAGACGCGCTTGAACAACGCACAGTTTGGGCTGGCAACCAACATGCTGTCCGATAGTCTCGGCGGCTTCGGCGTCGGCGGTTCCGCGCTCGGCTTCGCGCCCATCTTCCAGATTGGAGGGCCAAGGAATATTCAACTCTCACTCCGCTTGCGCTTCTAGTCACAAGCATCACGAAGCCCACAATCGAGTGTTCCCTGTGTGCGACGGATGCACCTGCTTTCCCGCCGCGGATGAGCACCGGGCAGCCATGACTTCATACAACCGCGTGTGAAGGGGCGTGGTTGCTGTGGCGCCACGGGCACAGGCCCGTGGCGCCACTGACGGAGCCGCCCGGGATCACCGGCCTCAGTTGGGGACATGCCGAACTGGTTTGCTGACGGGCATCACCCCTTACTCGCGATCTGCGAGGTCAGGGACCTTGCCAGGAGATGGCCACCGGGAGGATTTTGCCGGAACCGAGGACGCGGATTCGCGCTTCGGCCTGATGTGCGCCAGGGGTATCAGTGAACGCATGAAGCAGATAGTGATCGTTCTTGGTCTCCTGAAGTGCCGGTTCCACACGAACGCCGTTCACGCGCAACTCCACCAGTTCGGCGCGCGGTGCACGCGGCAGCGCCTGCCCGGTGTTGTCCTGCCAAAGACGCAGGCGTAACGCCGCGCCTTGTGCAGGTGCCCCAACCTCAAAGGGCATACCGGGCCTGAGCAGCGTGAGGCAGCCGCGGGACGCCGCGACGGTTGTCCGGAATCATCCCACCACCGCTATTCCCTTTCGCGCAGCGCCACGAATTCGCGCAGCGCCACGAATTCGCGCAGCGCAGGGGAGCCGCTTGCGCGGGAGCCGATCCTTCGTGTTCAAGAACGCGCAGCGCACAGTGGGTGTAGGCGATGTCCTCTACAGCCCCGACTGTGGCTCCGGGAGCAGAGGTGAAGCCCCCGAAAGGCATTTGACATCTGCGAACCCACTAAGCAAGATCCGGTGTCGGAAGAAGCGGAATATCCAGGCTATCGGATGCCAGCACACCCCAAAGGGTGTTCATCAAGCGGCCGTCACTGCCGTCGGAGGCAGGGGTGGTATTGAACGTGCTATCTGCCCGGCGGCGGGTGGCGAAGTAGTCGCGCCATGCTCCGTCGTCGTCGGAGGGAGACAGCTTCAACAAATACCTCACCTGCACTGCCATGCTCTGATGCTGGAATACCGGGTTCCCGCCCATCTCGTAGCGATTGGTGAACGCGGCTGGCTTGTTCCAGGTGGCGGCAAGCGGGCGAAAATCGTCAATCGCTTCGTCCAGCCACAGCAGTGTCTGAACCTGTTCAAAATCCAGCCGCCACAGCGGGCGTTCCGTGCGTCGCCTCTTAGAAACGGGGTAGTTGTTCCCCACAAATGAAGCCACGCGGGAAGCATTCGGCGGGCGTTTCCCAAGTACTTGGTAGCACCCGAGAACGCCGAGAGTCGGGGTCACTTGGGACACCGAGTCGCTGGCCCAACCATAGCCACCCTCCGGGCGACGGTGTGTTTCCAGCCACGCCGTCAGGCGCTCTGTGAAGCGCGGCGGCCAGCGTACCGCTGCGGTGGTGAGCGAGCCGCCCATCAGGGCATGGCAGATAAGGCGGTTGATGGGGTTCACGCCTGCCAGCATAGTCTCGCGGCGAATTGCCAGCGGGCTGGCTAATCCACCAGCGCCTGATACACGAGGGTTTCAAAGCGATTCAGGGTGGGCGAGTCAAATGGCATCCACTGGGTGAACAGCAGCATCACCAGCTTCTCTTTCCGGTCCACGCGGAAGCGAGTGGAGGCCGCGCCATCCCAGCCGTAGAGACCCAGGCTGCCCGGCCGGCCGGATTTCGCGGGGTCGATGCGCACCGCCCCGCCAAGGCCGAAGCCATCGGAGTCGTCACCGCCCGTGGTTGGCCTGGCCAGTCCGGTGAGGTGGTTCATCATCATCAGGTCCACCGTCTTCCGCCCCAGAATGCGCGCGCCATCCAACTCTCCCCCGTTGGCGAGCATCTGGCCGAAGCGGGCATAGTCGCCGATGGTGGAGTAAAGCCCCATCCCGCCGTAGGGGACCCCTTTGGTGTTGAGTCCCGGCATCACTGTGAGTTGTTCCTTACGCATGCCATAGATCTTCGCCAGGCGCGGCCGTTTCGCTTTGGGGAGGGTGAAGTGAGTATCGCTCATCTTCAGCGGGTTCAGGATCCGCTCTTCCACAAACCGGTCGAAAGGCATCCCGGAAACCACCTGCACCAGATAGCCAAGCACGTCGATGGAAATGGAGTACTCATACTTGTCGCCAGGGTTGGCGATGAGCGGCAGTTTTGCCGTGCGTTCAATGAACTCCTTCAGCGACTCCGCCTCCAGCGGCTTCGCCTTCCGGTACATCTCCGCCGCGTTATCGTTCCCCCACCCGTACGTGAGGCCGGAAGTGTGGGTGAGCAGGTGCTTCACGGTGATGGGCCGCGTGGGGTCTGCCAGTTCCGGCCGTTCCACGGTGCCCCCGGTCAACACCTTCAGTTCCTTGAATTCGGGGATGTACTGGTCCACGCGATCCGCAAGCGAGATCTTGCCTTCCTCCACCAGCATCATTACGGCCACGCTGGTGATGGGCTTGGTCATCGAGTAGATGTGGCAGATGCTATCTTTTTCCATCGGCAGCCTGGCCTCCACATCCCGAAGCCCGAAGGTGCGCCAGTCCACGATGCGCCCGTTGCGCACAATCATGGTGACTGCGCCGGGCGGCTTGTTCTGCCCGGTGAGCTCCGCAAACGTCTGATGCAGGCGGGCCAGTCTATCCTTGGAAAACCCCTCCTGCTCCGGGGTGGAAACCGGCAATGGCTGCGCATGCAGCGCGGAAGCCACCAGAACCACAGCGAGAAGAACACGGCCAATCGTTCTGTGCATTCACGAAGTATATCCGTGCCCTCAATGCAACGCACCCAAAAAAATCGCCACCCAATAATCGCAGACGCCCCTTCCCCGAACTGACAGCTCTCCACTGACTCACCGCGAGTCAGCGCCACCATCGATCCCGCGTTCGCGGGTTCGGTCGCTGATAATGAAGCGCGAGAAGCGGGCTTGCCGCGCCTGCGGCAAGGGCGGTGTGAAGACGACGCCCGTCGCTCCGTCGATCATCGACAAGAGCCTGGTGAGCGACCACATCCTTGTCGATACGGTGATGGTAAAGTCTCTGAATCACCTGCCGCTCTATCGCCAGAGCGCGATGCTCAAGCGCGATGCCGGTGTCGAGATTCATCGCTCGACGATGTGCGGCTGGGTGATGCGGGTGGGCGAATTACTAGAGCCGATTGTGCAGTCCCCTTTGGCTCCTTAATGGAAGCGTGCCCGGAGCATACGGAGAAACGCCCCTGATGACGTCGGGAAGGGGGCGATACGTGGTGGACGTCGCTTTTACAAGTTCCTGGACCCGCTGACTGAGAACCCGGCGGGTGCGGCGGCAAGACTTCCGGCAGCCGAGTCAAATCTGAAAACGCGCGGCCTAGAAGTGCTGAAAGGTTTCATTGGAGTCGTTTGGTTGTGGATCGGGTTGTCGCTCCAGCGCGCGGCGGACGGCATCCTTTGCTCCAAGACCGAAGGCAAGCGCAAGCGCGAGCACAATGCCCCCGAAGAGGATGGTGAAGGCTTCATCCACAATGCTTCCGCCGATACCCAGATGATTCAGGGACATGGCGGAGAATAGGACCAAGACCAGCCACTTCACGCCGACACTCAGCAGCTTAGCGTGCTGCAGATTCATGTTCACAGCGCCGATCAGGACGGTGCGGCCGAAATAGCGAGCCGAGGCTGCGCCTACAACGAACAGGATGATCGCCACGAAAACATTGGGGAGGTAGGCGGAGATTTGGCCGACGAGCCGGGAGGTGAGCGTAGAGTCGAATGCGGCAATGCCAATGAGGAGGCCAAAGAAGACCACGATCCAAAAGACGAGGCGGCTGATTACCAAGGATGGGCTTTTTACGGAAAAGGTTTCGAGCGGACCGAACAACCCCCAGCGGGCTATCGTCTCGTCGAAGTCGATACCGCGCAGAAATCGTCGCACCAGAAGGGCCGCCAGCCAGGCAAGGAGGGCGGCAACCAAAAAAGCGACGATGAAGGCGATGAGCTTAGGGAGAAGACTCGACACGCCCGCAATGAAGCTGTTCATTGACTGCTGCAGCGCTACTTCCACTTGATTCCACATAGTTGACTCCTGGTTCGGGACATTACGGGTTGAAGCGATCGGGCCATCGCCATCGCGAGAGCAGATATGGTTTCTGCAGCTCAAAGGCCTGGGCGAGTTGATCGAGTCGAGCTGCAGCCTGAGCTGCGGAAGCGGATCCAATTTCGATGGCGTAAGAGGCAACCCAGGCAAGGTAGATGGGCGTGAGTGCCCGAAGCAGGTGATCACGATTCATTACGCGCTGTCGTTGTGCTAGAACGAAGTCGAAGACGACGCGGGCCCAGGTTGCATCGGCAAGGCGAAAGCTAGCCGAACTCGCGCGGGTCAATTTTTTCAACTCGAGCATGGTTGCTGGCGGCAAGACGAGCCCCCAAATCTCAACGAGATTTTGGTAGGCGAGGGAGAACCCATCGATCATGCTTTGGACTTCGAAAGAGCCGGGCTCCTCCGCGGGACGACCTGGTGCTCCAAATTTGGGGAGAGCCTGCGATCCGCGGGTTCGCTGCCAAAATGAAGCGTTCTTTTCCGCGTCCTGAAAAAGCGAGCTGAGGATGGCTGCCAGAACGGAGCTAAGGTCGCCCAGACCTGGGAGTGCGGAGGGAGGGTGCACGTCAAGCTCTACGAGGCAGAGGCGAAGGTTCCTGGATGCGGCGTGAGCAGGGATCCATCGAGGGACAGCGGGACGGCCCGTCTTGGGGTCTGTGCGTAGCAGTTCCTCGGCCAGACGAGGCGAGAAACAGAAGTCCTGGGCCATCGGGTAGGGAATGCGTTGGCCATAGAGAGTTCGGGTTAGCGGGGCGATAATTCCGCCATTTACCAGGCTTCCAAACTTGACTGGTGTATAACGCGGAACAGCAAGATCGAAGCGTTCGTCATCAATCGCCTGGAGGTACGACCGAATGGTAGCCGGTGCAATGGAAGCAGCAGGTGAACTCCACACGAGGCAGGCACGGCAGCCAAGGCTGTGGCCTACGGCAGCGATGGTGTGCGTGGAGAGGGCATCCAGGGCAAAGCCGTCGGCTGGGTGGTCAGAGCGCCAAGCGGGAAGTGGGGCCATCGCAACCGAAGCATCTTCAGCCAGCGTGCCATCTCCGATGGGATCGTCGCCGAAGGTGTCCGGGTAGAGGATGAGGGTGCGCAGGGGGGGGGCGCTGGAGCGCGCTAGGCGAGCAGCTTCCGCCGCGGAGCGAAGATCGGCGGTGGTGGTGCAATTGGTCAAGCCGATTACCGCGTCGGCTGACGAAATCGCGGCGATTCGATTTCTCGTTACTTCCGGTATCGATTCCAAGTCAACCATGCATGTCCCTTTTGATCACAGGTTCCTTTTGCAGTCAGGCCATTGAGAGAATTCCCGCTATGGGGATTCGAATCCATTCGGGGCGATTGTCGAGTTCGTAGCGTAGTTCGTAAAGCGCCTTGTCAAGGAGGTAGGCGTCCAGAAGCAGCCCGAAGTTCGCCAGATCGTCAGGGAGAAATCGGGCCTTCCCGGCCACAGTGCGATAGGAACGAAGGAACTCGGCCGAGGTTGCAGCTTCCCAGAGGCGGGTCCATTGCTCGAGCTGCTCCAGGACGTCAGGGCGGCGAAGAGTGTAGTTTCTGAGCGCGGTTTGGCCCGCATAGCTGAAGGAGCGCAGCATTCCGGCCACGTCCTTGAGCGGGGAATGTTTGGCGCGCCGTTCAGCGAGTGGCCGGGCGGGCTCTCCTTCAAAATCGAGGATGACGTAGTCGTTTCTGGCGCGGAGTACTTGACCCAGGTGATAGTCGCCGTGAATCCTCGTGCGGAGCGCGTGGATTTGAGCATTTCGGAGACCCTGGAAGCGCGAGGCCAGTCGTCCCTTGCGGCTTAGCACGAGTCCGGCTGACTCCACCACCTCGTCTGGGAGGCGGGCGAAGTTTCCTTTCAATTGGTCAAGGACATGGACGGCGTGTTGCTCAAACTCGGCAGCAAGACCACGAAGTTGATCCTGTTCTAGAGGCGCCGACTCGAATGCAGAGAGGCCGGCTCCGTCGGCGAGCGCGAGGTGCATTTCGGCAGTTCGGCGGCCCAATGCCGCGGCGGATTCCAAACTGATGCCCAGGTGATCCTGCGCCAGACGGTGGGGTTCGGCGAGTGAGCGCTCAAGAGCCGACATGTCGTTGAGTGCCGCGTTGGCGGGGAAAGGAACCCGCGCTCGATCTTCGAAGTAGCGATCCAACTCTTCCAGAGTCCACCTCCAGCCATCGGACTCATTCTTAACTAGGCCTTGGAGCATGGCCAGGGTGTACGGTTCCTGCCCATCGCATTCGTATTCGATGGAGCCGGCAAACGGAGGGATAGAACCGAAATTAGAATGTGCCGCGAAGAACTCTGCAATCTCACAATCCGGGTTAGGGCCGGGTTGCTGACGCCGGAAGATTTTCATGATGAGAGAGGTTCCGAAGAGGATTGAAGTATTGCTTTGCTCAGCATTGCTGCGCTGTGGCGGGAGGGGAAGATCCACTGGTCCACGCGATTGCGGAAACGCTTCTCCGGGCAGGCCCCGGATTTTGCCTTTGCGGGTTGGAATGGTCTCGGCGTGTTCGATGCAATGAAGCAGGGCGGAGCAGGCACTGTCAGAGTAGGTAGCGTCATGGATTAAGCCCTCGCCATCGTCGGACGGAACCGCGGCCAGGATAGCCGAGGGGGAGGAAGAGCGAAGGGCTGCGGCGTCGTCGCCAAAGGAGATGCTGAGCGCAATGAGATACTTCTCAGGGTCACCGGATTCGTACGTGATGTTCGTGAGAACAAGGACTGATTGGGCGCCAGCGAATTCGCCCCAGTCTTCTACTTTGACGGAGCGAATCTGCCTGGACTTGGCGCCGAACCAGCGTTGTTTGGAGATGTAGTCGGGAAGCGCCCGAGTCTCCAGCAACTCGGCTCCGGCTCCTTCAAAGACGGTCCGCCAGCCGGCGGCGGCAAGGGTAAACTCCACGATCTCTGGGCTGCCGGAGGACACCTCAGCGGTTGCGGATGCCGGGTGAAGTTCAAACGTGAGCATCCCATAGGGCCCCACGGTCAAAGGGTAGGGGAGTTCCGTGATGGTAGGGAACTCAACATAGCCCAGCATCTCCACGGGGCGCATGCCCGAGAGATGGCCAAGGTCCAGTTCCACCGGCTGTGCAAAACGAGAGAGATTGGCGACGCAGAGGACGGCTTCGTCTTCATAACGGCGGACGTAGGCGAGAATCTTGCGGTTGGTCGGGTGCAGGAACTCGATTGCTCCGCGTCCAAACACCTTGAAGAGCTTGCGCAGGGCGATCATGTTGCGCATCCAATTGAGCAGCGACGAACTGTTGCCGTGCTGCGACTCGACATTTACAGCCTCATAGCCATAGACCGAGTCCATAATCACCGGGGCAAAGAGCCGGGCGGGGTTGGCGCGGGAGAAACCGGCATTCCGATCGGCATTCCACTGCATGGGGGTGCGAACGCCGTTGCGATCCCCCAGATAGATGTTGTCGCCCATGCCAATCTCATCGCCGTAGTAGAGGATGGGGGTGCCGGGCAGTGTAAACAGCAGGCCGTTGAGGAGTTCGATGCGGCGGCGGTTGTGGTCAAGGAGAGGCGCAAGCCGACGCCGAATACCAATATTGATGCGCATGCGGGGGTCGGCACTATAGGCCAAATACATGTAGTCGCGCTCTTCATCGCTCACCATTTCGAGGGTGAGTTCGTCGTGATTGCGAAGAAAGAGGCCCCACTGGCAGGAGTCGGGAATCTCGGGTGTTTGAGCAACGATGTCGGTGATTGGCAGCCGATCTTCGAGCCGCAAGGCCATGTACATGCGGGGCATGAGGGGGAAGTTGAAGGCCATGTGGCATTCATCCCCATCGCCAAAGTAGGCGCGGACATCGCTGGGCCACTGGTTGGCTTCCGCGAGGATCATGCGGTTGGCATAGCGCTCGTCCATGGCGGCGCGGATCTGCTTGATGACGGCATGGGTCTCTGGCAGGTTCTCGCAGTTGGTGCCCTCGCGTTCCACCAGATAGGGGATGGCATCCAGGCGCAGGCCGTCGACACCCATGTCGAGCCAGTAGTTCATCGCCCGTATAACTTCCGCGGTAACCGCCGGATTGTCGAAGTTGAGATCCGGTTGATGAGAGAAGAAGCGATGCCAGTAGTATGCCTTCGCTACAGGGTCCCAACTCCAATTCGATTTCTCGGTGTCTGTGAATATAATGCGGACGCCGGGATATGCCTGGTCAGTGTCGCTCCACACATAGAAATCACGCTCTGGTGAGCCTGGCGGGGCATTGCGAGCGGCCTGGAACCAGGGGTGTTGGTCGGATGTGTGGTTCACCACCAACTCGATCATCACCTGCAAGTCGCGGTTGTGGGCTTCGCGGAGAAAGGTCTGGAAATCTTCCAGGGTTCCATAGTCCGGATTGATGTTGAAATAGTCCGATATGTCATATCCGTCGTCACGCAAGGGCGAGGGGAAAAAGGGCAACAGCCAAATGCAGGTAATGCCAAGATCCTGGAGGTAGTCGAGCTTCTGGGTGAGGCCGGGAAAGTCGCCAATGCCATCACCATCGCTGTCGTGAAAGGCACGGACATGGAGTTCATAAATGATGGCGTCCTTGAACCAGAGCGGGTCATGCGTGCTACCGGATAACTTCATGCGCGCTCCTCTTCCGACTGATGACGGAGAACCAGGACGCCGAGGGGAGGGAGGGTGAGGTTCAGCGAGAAAGGGCGTCCGTGCATGGGGAGCGGCGTTGTGTCCACGCCTCCGTGGTTGCCCTGGCCACTGCCACCGTAGAGCGGAGCGTCGCTGTTCAAGACCTCGTGCCAACGGCCTTCGAACGGGACGCCGATGCGGTAGTTGTGTCGTGGAACCGGAGTGAAGTTACAAATGGCGACCACTGTGGAGCCGCCCTGGGTGGGCTGTCGCAGATAGCTCACTACGCTCTTGGCGCTATCGTCGCAATCGATCCACTCGAAGCCACCCGCATCACAATCTGATTCGTGAAGCGCAGGCTCAGAGCGGTAGAAGGTATTCAAGTCGCGCACCCAGCGCTGGAGTCCGGAGTGGGGCTTCTGCTCCAAGAGATGCCAGTCGAGGCTGGAGTCGTGGTTCCACTCGTTCCACTGGCCAAACTCGCACCCCATGAAGAGAAGTTTTTTGCCCGGGTGGGTGAACATGTAGCCATAAAGGAGCCGTAAGTTGGCGAACTTCTGCCAATCGTCACCGGGCATCTTGCGGACCATTGAACCCTTTCCATGCACGACTTCGTCGTGCGAGAAGGGGAGGATGAAGTTCTCTGAGAAGGCGTAGAGCATGCTGAAAGTGACACGGCCATGGTGGTAGCTGCGGTGAATGGGGTCTTCCGACATGTAGCTCAGAATGTCGTGCATCCAGCCCATATTCCACTTGAAGCCGAAGCCCAAACCGCCCAAGTAGACCGGCCGGGACACGCCAGGCCAGGCGGTGGATTCTTCGGCAATGATGGTTGCGCCTGGATGGGCGCCGTGGACCTGTTCATTGAGCTGCCGTAGGAAGTCAATGGCCTCGAGGTTCTCCTTCCCTCCATAGCGGTTGGGAATCCACTGGCCATCCTGCCTTGAGTAGTTGAGATAGAGCATGGAGGCAACGGCGTCCACGCGCAGGGCATCGATGTGATACTTGTCGTGCCAGAAGAGCGCATTCCCAATCAGGAAGTTCTTTACCTCGGCGCGCCCATAGTTAAAGACAAAGGTGTCCCAATCGGGATGAAAACCCTGGCGGGGATCGGCGTGTTCGTAGAGGTGGGTGCCGTCGAAGTAGCCGAGGCCATGCTCATCGGTGGGGAAATGGGCGGGTACCCAATCAAGAATCACGCCAAGACCCTGCTGGTGGAGAGTGTCGACAAGGAACATGAAGTCGTCAGGCGTGCCGAAGCGGCTGGTGGGGGAAAAGAAGCCTACAGGCTGGTAGCCCCAACTGCCGTCAAAGGGATGCTCTGCAATAGGCATCAGTTCCACATGCGTGAAGCCCATGTCGTGGGCGTAGTGGGCAAGCTTGGGGGCCAGTTCTCTGTAGGTGAGCCAGCGATTGTCCTCGTCGGGGTTGCGCATCCACGAACCCAGATGGACTTCGTAGATGGACATGGGAGACTGGTGTAAGGCAGTCTCTGCCCGGTGGCCCATCCACGAACTATCGTTCCATGTGTAGCCACTGAGGTCCCAGACTTTGGAAGCGGTTTGTGGCCGGATCTCTGAGGCGTAGGCATACGGATCCGCTTTGTCCACTTCATAGCCGCTATCGCGGGAGCGGATGAAGTACTTGTAGAGCGCGCCTTGCGTGAGCCCCGGCACAAAGCCCTCCCAGATGCCGGAGGACGCTCTTGGCCTGAGCGGGGTAGCTTCACGAGCCCATCCGTTGAACTCGCCAATTACAGAGACATGTTCCGCGTTCGGCGCCCACACACAGAAGGAAACTCCATCTGAGCCGTCAATTGTGCAGAGATGGGAGCCAAGCTTTTCATGAGTCTGATAGTGTGATCCTTCGGCGATCAAATGCAGATCAAAGTCAGTGAGGATGGTAGTGCTCATGCGTTGGCTCCAGTGGGTTGGTCGTTGTTGCCAGCGCCCCACTCATGAGGCATAGAGTGGAGACCAATGGCAGAGTTATGGTTGCAGTGGCACTGAAGCCGTATCGTGCAAGGGTCTTGCCGCGTTGGTTTGGACGCCTCCTTCTGTAAGGCTTTGAGAGCACTAGAGGTAATAGTCAAAATCGCGTTCCGTTCTTGTTTTGTGCCGGATGCGCATAATGTGAACCGGCTGCTCGGATGGGTTGAGCTCGATGTAGTTGCGCGCGCCGTGCCACAGGTAACGTCCGTCGCCGAGAAGATCATGAGCTTGGTAGGGCGTCTCGGGGTCGAGGCCAAGCGCTGCCAGATCGAGATTGGTCCAGCCTGCCTGGGTGTGGTTGAAGTCAAGGTTCACAACCGTCAGGACAACGTTGGTCCGGTCGTCAGTGGACTTGCTGAAACACAGAAGATTGGGGTTATCAATCGGATGAAAAGTGAGGTTCCAGTTCTGTTGCAGAGCTGGGTTCTCACGCCGGATCCGATTGACCCGGCCAATGTAGCCAGAGAGGTTCCAGGGCGAATGGAGATCCCGGTGGCGGACTTCGTATTTTTCACTGTTCAGATACTCTTCACTACCTGGGGT
Organism: uncultured Solibacteraceae bacterium; assembly: GCA_964618435.1. GTDB lineage: Bacteria > Acidobacteriota > Terriglobia > Bryobacterales > Bryobacteraceae > JACTMJ01. Next base: position 9,140 of record CAZUAX010000048.1, on the reverse strand, counting down.
TCGCGGTTCACTTTCGCAAAGTTCAAATGCGGGACCGTAGATTCCATAGCTCGCTCCAAGCATGGCGGCGAGTGCAAGGCGGATCATAAAACCAGGTCGCCCACTCACTTGCAGATACTCGGGCAGGATATCCGGCGTATTCGGCCAGAGATTAGGCCGAAAATACTCAGTGACGCCTGAGTTAGCCATCTGCGTGAAGTATTCAGTAAGTTCTTCCTTCGTGTTGCGCCAAGTAAAATAGGTATATGACTGGGTGAACCCCACCTTCGCCAGGCGGTACATGACCTTTGGGCGTGTGAATGCCTCCGACAGAAAGATCACGTCGGGATGTGCTTCTCGAATCTCTCCAATCATCCACTCCCAAAACCCGAAAGCCTTCGTATGGGGGTTATCGACGCGGAAGATGCGTATACCATGTCCTATCCAGAACAGCACAACATCGCGGAGTTCCTGCCACATCCCTTGCCAGTCTGATGATTCGTAATCGAGCGGATAGATATCCTGGTATTTCTTGGGAGGATTCTCGGCATATTGGATGGAGCCGTCGGGGCGTTGCCGGAACCACTCCGGGTGACTTTTGACATAGGGGTGATCCGGTGTGCATTGGAAGGCGATATCCATGGCGATCTCCAGATCGTGGCTGGCAGCAGCGGTGATCAGACTCTGGAAATCTTCCAGCGAACCAAGGTCCGGATTCACTGCTGTATGTCCGCCGGCAGAACTGCCTATTGCCCACGGGCTGCCGAAATCTTCTGGCGTTGCCACCGTGGAATTGTTCTTTCCCTTGCGGTTGGTGATGCCGATGGGATGGATGGGGGGCAGGTAGAGGACGTCAAAGCCCATCCGCGCGATATAGGGCAGCCAGGACTGGCAGTCGGCAAAGGTGCCGTGCTGGCCAGGCTTAGGTGCGCAGGAACGAGGAAACACTTCATACCAGGTGCTGAAGCGCGCACGGTTTCGCTCTACGACTACCTCAAACTCTTTGGGGTAGCGATAAGCGAAACTGCGGTCCGGGTAGCGGGACACCAGCTCAGCCAATTCATTCTCGATACTGATTCGGTGCTGATCGGGATTGGGTGCGGCCATCCGGAGTTTGTCGGCCCACGTCGACAAGGAGCGGGCATCGCTACCCGTGGCGCGGCTTGCCGCTTCGTCCACGAGTTGCGCGCCGATTAGAAGATCAACACGATCGCTCTGTTCGGCATTGAGGCGCTTGGCCATGTCACGACGCCAGGTGAGGAACCGATCAACCCATGCCTCCAAGGTGTAGAGAGCTTGTCCTAGTTCCAGGACCGTGAACTTTGCGCGCCAGCGGTCGTTGCCGATGGAGGCCATGGGAACTTCCGTCCATTCCGTATCACCCAACCTCTTGTGTAGTAGGAGGCATTGCAGGGCATCGTGGCCATCGGCAAAGGCGTCCGCCTCGACTGCCACAGCTTCGCCTTGCACGCGCTTGATGGGGAAGGCGCCGCCATCCACTGCGGGCGCTATCGATTCGATTACAACGCGGACACGGCCTTCCTGATCCGCAAGCCCGATCTGAGTTGGGGAAGATGTCTTTCCTACACGCTTGCGAGACGCCGAAGAACGCTTAGGCGATATCCCGCGGTTGGTTTCTGTCGATGGGTGAGTTTCTCTCACATCGCACCTCGCCTTTGCGGCACAACTCGTATGCGGGTGGATCTGGATTCACAGATCGAAGATCTTTTCGTTCCACGGAAGCTTACTCTGTCCAGCGTTCCCTCCAATGCTGTCTGGCTAGACTCGTCGTAGTCCCACCAAGACGGGCTCAGTAGTGTGCGAAGGCTGTTAACTGGCCCTGCGCCCCAAGTATGCCTTCCGGTTGAGAGTGAATGTAAGTGTGTTTCCGCGTGTAGCGAAAATGGGGCCAATTCGCTAGCAAATGGGGGGTGATACCATAGCGAAAGTAACGTTACGTAACCTGGAGGCGTGCCTAATTGGCTGTTTCTACAGCAGTTCCGAACTCGCCGACGCGTGGCGAGGTGATGGACGAACTGGACCGGATTCTGAACAGCGAAGCGTTTCGGTACTCGTACCGGATGAGCCGCATGCTGCGGTTTCTGGTGGAGCACACGCTGGAGTTTCCTGCCAGACCGTTGAAGGAACACCTGCTGGCTGTCGGCGTATTCGATAAGCCGGAAACTTTCGATTCGCGCATTGACCCGATTGTTCGCGTAGAAGCGTCCCGTCTTCGTGCGAAGCTCCGCGACTTCTACCACGGAGAGGGCGCCAGCCACCGCTTGTCTATTCATCTGCCGAGACGCGGATACAGGCCCGTTCTCACGGTGCGTTCCCCGCAGATAGAGAGCTTCCCGCACCAAGGGCGTAAAGCGGCTGGGGAGCGCGGATTAAGATCCGTGGTGAAGGATGCGCCACCGTCCCTTCTGGTGCTGCCGTTTCTTGACCTTAGTCCCGGCGGCAGCGAGGAGTACTTCTGTGACGGCTTGACGGAAGAGTTGATCAACCTGCTGGCGCGCGTGGACGGCTTGCGCGTGGTGGCAAGAACCTCAGCGTTTCGATTCAAAGCGGTGGCAATGGATATCCGTGAAATTGCGGAGCGGCTGGACGTCTCCGCAGTTCTGGAAAGCAGCGTCCGGCGCGACCAGGATATGTTGTGTGCGAGCGTGCAACTTCTCAATGCGGCGGATGGATATCACATTTGGTCGGATAAGTTTCAACGTCCACTGCGCCAGGTGCTGTCGCTTCAGCACGAGATTGCGAACGCGATTGCGGAAGTGCTGAAAGTGAAGCTGGATGTCCAAACAGAGGATAGCCAAGTTCCTGTTGGCAAGCCTGAAGACGCCGAGGCGTATTCCTTGTATCTAAGAGGACTCCATGCATGGCACCGGCGAACGGCGGATGGGTTCGTTCAGGCGATTGCACTGCTACAGCAGGCGGCGAAAGCGGAGCCTGAGGATCCACGTATCCATTCCAAGCTGGCGCAGTGCCAGGTGGGCCTCTTGCTCTCCACGGCGGCGGATACAAGGGAGACCTTACGTGTGGGAGAGGATTGCTGTGAGCGGGCGCTGAGTTTATTCCCGGGAATGGGCGAAGCGTTAGCGGTGCGGGGATTCGTGCACGCAATACGGGATTGGCGCTGGGTAGAAAGCGGTTCTGATTTTGAACGGGCGCTAACCCAAGCGCCCGCGGATCCTACGATTCATGAGTGGTACGCGATTGCCTGCCTGGCGCCACACGCGCGCTATGACGAGGCCATTGCGCACCTTGGGAGAGCGCTTGATCTGGACCCCCTTTCTGTTTCGGTCCGCTCGCACCTTGGCCTGGTTTACCACCTGCAGCGCAGGTACAACGACGCGGCGAGGGAACTGGAGCTTTCGCTTGAATTGGAACCCGATTTCTATCGCGGGCGTTTTGACCTTGGCGCTGTCTACACGATGATGGGACGGTACGATGCGGCCCTTGAAGCGTATGACGCAGGACGGCGCTCCAATCCGGATCGGGATTTCAGGCTTGGCGATGTGGGCTATTGCTATGGCCGGGCGGCCATGCGAAGGGAGGCCCTCGACACGCTGGACAGGCTGCGGGGAATGCCAACCAGTTACTGCTCATCCGCATTCTGTATGGCTCAGACCTTGGCGGGCATGGGTGACGCAAAGGCGGCGGTGGAAATGTTGAAGCAGGCGGTGCAGGAACGTGCCTACCGGCTTATCTGGCTGAAGCAAGACCCCAGCTTTGAGATCCTCCGGGGAGACCAGGGTTTTCAGGAAATCTGTCGAACGATGGGCCTTTGACAGGCCAACTGCGTTCTTTGGGGGAGAGATCTGGAGACATTAACGCCCAAACTTTTGGTGAGAGGCATGGCGGCAGTCGGCCACTATCTCGTTGATGGCCAGACTGAGACGAGTCGTTGCCGAGGGCTACCCGCACCACGTGACCCAGCAGGGGAACTTTCGCCGGAGCGTGTTTCTGGATGACGAAGACCGGGGAGCCTATCTTGCGCTGTTGGCGAAACGATTAGAATTCGCCATCAAGCCTAGCCCGGGATTGCCAATGGAATTCGCCATCAGGCAACAAAAATCCGTTTTCGCGGCTGAAAACCGCTACAGTGGCGGAAAAGCGGGACGGAAGTGCGGAAGATCATTTCCCTATTCTCCTAAACCTTTTAGGAAATAGTACTTAGCGATGATGGGGCAGAGGCTACAGGCCGCACCAAATCGCCTCAACACGATTCACCCGCCCACCCCCACGGCCATCCCATTCCCTCGCACGGTGGCCAACCCGCGAAGCAGGCCCGAAAGGACAAGGGGTTCGATCACCACCACGTTCAACTGCAGACCAGCAAACCAGCGGCGCAGCTACCACCGAGCAGGCGCCCCAAAAAACCCAATCTCCGGAGCCCGGCGCCAGGGGGGCTAAGAGCTTGCCGGTGTGAAATCCCCGCCCGTTCCTCAGATCCCCCGGCATCGATGCCAGCGGCTGTGGTTCCGCCCCGCGTCTCTCTTACTCCTCTCGCACCGGATCCTGCCGGACTCTAGGATGCGCTGCAGGACGGTTTTGGGGTCGGTTTGGGTGCGTTTTCCATCGCGATGGGGCTTGCCGGCCCTTCGCTTGCCCGCTTGGGTAGCCACTCGTGGCATGGTCGCAGGACTGTTGTTCCTCAGGCCTAAACGGCACATGGGTTGCGCCCTGCTTCGGAATCGGCTCCTGTCTGCGCGGCGGGAAATCGCAGGTGGCCTCCTCCATGTACTGCTGCGGGACGGTGGCGATGGTCGCATGATCCGGGGCTGATCGGCAGCGAGACGGCGCAAGGGGACGCCGTCAGAAGGGAACGCTGTCATAAGTGACCTTCTTGATGCGACGCGAACTGGTAAGGCCCGTGGCGTACCCACACAGCAGCAGCCGGGGGAGCTTTTTCGGGTGATACGCCTCCGCACCGCGAGCGTCTTTGCGGCAATACACGTCCAGGACCTGCTGAAGGTGCAGTTCGCGAACGACCTCGGCGAGAAAGCTGACCAAGTGGTCTTCCGGAAGTCAAAGCTGAGGCATCCAGAATTTAACTGTGTTCATACAACTGTGTTCATACGCATGGATAGGCGGCTAGCTGACGAGGGCGGCCAGCCGGTGAACCGCGTCACAAAGCGCGGCTGATTGAGCTTCCATTTTTTCAACTGTGTCAGTGAGTACCCGATTGATGCTTCGTGTCAGCCACCAACAAGCATCAGTGAGCAGCGGGATGAGCCGGGCGGCCGTGAAACTCACGGTGACCAGAGTGGAACGCAATTGCTGATCGTTAGTCGGTGCTTATTGCAAGATCCTCCCCAGTTCGATAAACCTCAGCAGAGGTGCCCACCAAATCGCCACCGGCAGCGGCCCGGCGAGCGATGAGGGGTCTTGTCTCCTCCTTACTAAGCCTCTTGCTTACACCGTCCAACACTTTCTGCGGGTCCGCTTCGTAGGTGGACATCTGCTCCCTCAAGCGCTGGGCCAACGGAGCGACTTTGGCCAATTCCACAGACTCGGACACTTCTTTCTCAATCTGCGGAATCAAATTCTTCGCCTTAGTTAGACGATCCAAGCCCTCCGCTTTCGCGCCTGATTTCTGAGTGGTGGCATGGTAGATGAGATGGATGCGTGGGTTTAGAATCTGAACCTCGGGAAACCTGGCAAACGGCGCAACATCGTCCAGCGTTGGAATCCCAACCGTGCGCGGCGTTGGATGCCGGTGGCTTTGGAACCCCGCTTGCTTGGTGGCAACTGAAGGAACGGTGAGATTGTTGCTGCTTGGGGGAAATCGCACCGAAACTGAGCCACCCGCATGTCGATGGGCACTATTCCATATTGCGGTGTCTTCTCACTTGGTGCGGCGGCTGCGGTGAATTGCGCCGTCCAAGCGGTAAGGCACGGCATGCCGCATCTGCGCCTCGTTACGTTACGGGTTCTGGAGGAAATGATGGGAGTTTTTCAGGGTTCATTGACCGGGTCTGTTGGTCATTTGGGGAAAAACTTGGTCCGTGATGTTTCGATTGTCCAAAACCTGCTCAATCTCTATCACATCAAGATCAATGCCCCCTTGATCACATTTGACGGAAAGAACGGCAATGAGACGATTGGCGCCATCCGCAATTTCCAACTGAAGATGTTCGGTGCCGCAGACGGCCGTGTGGATGTGAACGGCAGAAGCTTTAAGAAGCTTTTGCAGATCGCAAATGAGACGCCTCTCAGAAATCCAAAGACTTACGCGATGTCTGTCAAACCCTTTCACAAAGTAACCATTGGCGAGGACGGCAGAATTTTTGTGCAAGTGAATGACTGGCTAACAAAGTACTCTGCGGCAATGTATGGCAACTATATCTCTATTTATGAATACTTCCGGTTGCAGGATGGGAAATTCGTAGTAATTAGGAATAAGAACGAGCTCCGGGCGGGAGAAACAATCTACCACCATCCTACTTATGCGAAGTTCATGGGGGCGAAAAACAAGATTCCGAAAGAAGTCCCCCCTCCGATTCCCAAGCATGAGCAGAAGCGAATCACGGAAGAGGCCATGAAGGCCGATTTTGATCCCCAAGGAAAACACGGAACAGGCGTAATCAGTAAACTTCTCGAATACGTGGGTTATGGTTCGAATGTTGTTGAAATCATTGCTCTCGTCTTCGCTGCCGTGGAGGCTTTCAGCACTGTCTTGTCGATTGTGCTGATTCCTGTGAGTTACGTGCAGAGCTTCCAGACTTTCTTTAGCAATAGTAATAACGACATTCAGATGTACAGCATCCGCGCTTTTGCGTATGCAACCACGGCGTGGGCATACGAACAGCCCGTCCCATCGAGGTCATCGGTAAGAGACCGCATGGTAAAGCAGGATGCTAGTGTGGGTCCGCGTCTGGACAATGCATGGGCCAATACCATCAAGCTTGTGCCGGATGCGCAAGCTGCCCGAGCGTTTGAATACTTTGAAAGGCAGCGCTGTTCCACAGAGGTAAAGAAAGAAGCATGGAAAGCCATTCTTCGGGAGATCGGGAAGAACCGTCCTCAGGCAACCGCGGAAGCAATTATGAAGAACATGGCCGAGAAGCACCTGGATGGCAGGACGGTCAAGGAATCCTTCATGCGTTCCATGGACATTCAGTATCCAAGCTGACATTCCGCCATTAACGCAGAAGGGATGGGCGTCCTTCAAAGGGCGGTGGAAAGCGCCAACGGGCCGTGAGCCGCTGCTGCTGGACGTTACGCTAAAGGCTTTGAAGGTGAGCATGACAAACGCCAGTCTCAAGATCGAAACCGTCCCGATGACAATGCAGAAATGGATAATCGGGCGCCACTGCCACTCGCAGCGCGCCTTGCGCATCGCGCTTGGAGTCCTCGCGATGATGGCGCTTTGGCAACCTGGCGTGGCGCAATCGCCTTCCCCGCTATCGGAGATCCACTTCGAGCACAGGGTTGTGGTTGCCACCACCTCCCTCGACCGCGAACTCGACGTGGACGAGAGTCTTAGCGACAACGTCAACCGCCTCGCCGCTATCGGCTTTGAGGTTGGCGCGATCCTCGCCGGAAACGGGCCTCTCATTGACCGTATGCTGCAGCGCAAACCCTATGTGGCGGGGTTGGTGGATCACTCCGGCCACGTTTTCGTGATCATGAACCGGCCTGTAGGCCAGCCCGTGCCCGTCCGCGAGTACAGGCTGCTGCACACGCGCACGCCGTTTGGCGTGGAAGAAATTGTCGCGGCCTACGGACGGGAGGGCTTCCGGCTCACCCTAACCGCCTGGGAGGGAGAGCACTTCCACGGGGTGTTTGAACGCATCGCCGGCGTGGAAGGCATGGAGCCGGTGGACTACCGGGTCTTCCGCAACCAACGCCGCCGTGGGTGGAATGTGCTGATGCTGGAAGACCCCGACGTGCGGCAGCGTCTGCGCCGCGTGGTTCCGATAACCCTCGATTCCGCGCTGTTGGAACTTGGCCCGCCCGCCGAATCGCCTGCGGAATTCGTTTGGGAAAGCGACGCTCCCAATCAGCGCTCGCGGCTCCGGACCCGCCTGAGTGCGCGGGCAGCCCAAGGGTTTCGGGCGCAGATGGTGCGCCTCCGAGGCAACGAACTGGATATCCCGCTACTGAAACCTGCCGGCGCCTCTGTCCCCGGTCCAGCCATGCTCCTGGACGAAGGACCCTGGGGTAGCCCCTGCGGCCGTGGCAGCATCGTGGGCGCAGATAACTGGACAGACGGCAATGTGTATTGCGTGGCCGAAGAACCCCAGGGCGCTGTTCGCAATCTGGGTTTCGATGTCAACCTGGCACCTGAGGGTAGCGCTGATGACGACCTGTTCCGCGACTGGCTACCCTGCGAGATGCGCGCGCGGTTGCGCAGCAGCCGTGCGGGATCCACACGCGTCGCCCGAGCTCTCCAGATTGAGCACGAAATCCAGCGAAAGGTAAAGCCGGGCCACAGGGTGACCCGCGCCTTTGCGATTGCCCGCGAAAACCAGGATGACCAGCTTGTGTTCTTCACAACGCAGTCGCCTCCACCAGTCGTTAATGGACAGGCTGCGCCTTCCACGCCGGCGCCAAGAATTGTGGCGGAAGTGGACGGCCTCCTGCAAAGCTCTCTTGCCCAGCGCGAGCAGGAACTCAATGAAACCTTCTCCGCGGAGATGCGCCAGATGGACGTGATCGCCTGGGCGGAGATCTACGATACCCGTGCGAACCAGCATGTGCAGTTGCATGGCTGCGCCCCCTCGCGGATGGCTCGCGACCACGCAGAAACGGTGCTCCGGGGCTACCTGGTGCGTACGCCCTACTCCAAATACCGTATTCGCAACCAACTCATTGTCGAAGCGGTGCGGTAAATTCCTAATGCCACGCCGCACGGCAGATCCCGGCGGAGGGCGGCCCGCACCAACTAGGGATTGGTCGGACCCGGGAAGCTACTGGATCCCTGGATAATCAATGCGCGACTCCGCTCACCGTATGGATGTGCCTCACGCCACCATTGATTGGGCAGCCTGCTAGATTGACTTTAAGGGTTGGGCTGCGGGCTTCTGCCGACAGACAGCCCTGGAAGGAGAGGCCAGCGAATGAGCAGGATTACGCCGTTTCTATGGTTCAACGACAACGCGGAAGATGCCGCGGAGTTTTACCTCTCTGTGTTTCCCGGTGCGAAGAAG
>CAZUAX010000047.1:22459-26645 GCA_964618435.1 uncultured Solibacteraceae bacterium | reverse complement strand
TGGCCCTCCGACACGGCGGAGTGGATGTGGGACTTCCTGAGCGCGCATCATCGTCCCGCCCCGCGCCAATGGCGTTTTGTCGCAACTTCCGCTGCCAGCTACGTGCGGCGACAGAGCAGCCCTGGTGCCCTGCTATCGCTCTTTGGAGAGAACCTCACCGCAGCCACCGCTTTCGCTGAAGCCAATCCCCTTCCCACGGAGTTGGGCGGGGTGCGAGTGGAAGTGCGCGACCAGCGCGGGCTCACCCGGGCAGCGAGCCTCGCGCTGGTATCTCCGCTGCAGATCAACCTGGTGCTGCCGGAGGATCTGGCCAGCGGCGTTGCGGCCATCCTTGTCTGCAACCAGGACGCCTGCACGCATCACGATTGGCTATCGCTTGAGACGGACGCGCCTGGCTTGTTTTCCGCGGACGCCGATGGCGAGGGTCCGCCGGCGGGTGAGGTGCTTTACGTGCTGCCGGATGGCAGCAGACGGACAGAACCGCTGTGGGTGATGCCGCGGACCAAAGGCGAAGGGGGCATCGAGGCAAGGCCGATTGACCTGACGGGCCAGGGAACGGAGGTATATGTCACGCTGTACGGCACGGGCTGGCGCGGCAGCCTGAGCGAGACCCCTCCGGTGGTGGTGCTCGGTGGTGTTTCCATAGAACCCACCTATGCCGGGGAGCAAGGCCAGTTTGCTGGTCTTGACCAAATCAACATCCGGCTGGACGGCCTGGAACTGCCGGCGGGCGAACAGAGCATCCAGGTGCGGACGGTGAAAGCCGCTTCCAACCCTCTACGGGTGGCGCTGCGAACGAGTGCGGCTTCGCAGGCTGTGTTGTCGTTGGGGGACTCCACACACGCGGCGCCGAACATCGGCGGGCGTTAACCCCTTAACGGCAATTTCACGATGCTAAGCGAATGCGCCGGAAAGGTGTGCTGGAATCCGCGTCCGTCCAGACGCAGTTTCACCGCATTCACGGTTGGCCGCACCTTGTTGTCGTCCCCGAAGGTATGCTCCGTCTTGAAGTCGCCGTGGTTCAGGAACCACAGTTCCGCATCCCCGCTCAACTTGCCGTCGACCTCGTCAATCCGCGTGGCGATGTCCTTGGATTCGCTCTTGTTCAGCACGTTCAGGTAGATGGCATTTTCGGTCTTGTTGTGGGTGGCCGAAACATCAAGGTAGGGGATGGGTTCGCGGTTGTCGATGGTATAGGTGGGGGACTGCACCAGCGCGCTCAAGGCGATGTTGTTCTTTTGCTTGGCGTATTCCGCCAGAGGGAAGTAGATGGTTTGCAGATACAGGCCCTGCGGGTTGGTGAAGATGGGCGCGATCACATTCACAATCTGTGCGAGGTTTGCCATTTTCACGATGTTGGCGTGGCGGATGAACGAGTTCAGGAACATGCCCATCGCCAGCGCGTCCTCAAAGTTGTAGCGCTCTTCCAAGCGCGTCCGGCCGATGTCGAATTCGGTGTTGCCGCCGCGAGCCCGATACCAGACATTCCATTCATCAAACGAGATGTAAATGGGACGCTGCCCGCGCCTTCCCGTCTTGGCGGCGTGGATCATCCCTTCCACCACCTCAATGCGGTAATCGATGTCGCGAGAGACAGCCAGGAAGCGTTCGAAATTGTTCTCACGGTTGCCGATGTAGGTGTGGAGTGAAATGTAATCGATATCGCCCTTCAGCCCCTCCAGCACTTCGCGGTTCCAGCCAACCCAATCGGCATTGCCGCCGAAGTTGGACGATCCGCTAGCGATCAGCAGGATGGATTCATCCGCGCGGCGCATGGCCTTGCCGGCTTCCCGGGCGAACTTTACGTAGTCCTCGGCGTTCTTGTGTCCCAACTGCCAGGGGCCGTCAATCTCGTTGCCGAGGCCCCAGATCTTTACTCCCCAGGGCTGCTCCCGCCCGTTCCTGCGCCTGGCGTCGGACCAGGAAGTCCGCCGCGGCTCATTGCAGTATTCCACCCATTCCCGCGCTTCGTTCACGCTGCCAAGCCCGGCATTGATGCAGATATAGGGTTCGATGTTCAGCTTTTCGCAATAGCGCAGGAACTCATCGGTGCCGAAGCGGTTACTGTCGAGGTCGCCCCAGGCTTGGTCCGGGCGGGTGGGGCGTTGATCTCTCGGGCCAATACCATCCTTCCAGTTGTAGCCGGATACGAAATTGCCGCCGGGCCAGCGCAGCAATGTGACGCCCAGGCCCTTGATGGCTTCCATCACGTCCTTGCGGTAGCCCTCGCTGTCGGAGAGCGGGCTGCCCTCCTCGAAAATACCGCCGTAGATGCAGCGCCCGAGGTGTTCCGCGAAATTGCCGAAAACGTGCGGGTGTACTTCCCCAATTACGCGGTCAGTATCCAGCTTGATGCGGGCTTGCGGGCTGGCACTTTGGGCGCGGCTCTGCCCCGTTAGCGACAGAAACGGGAAACCAAGACTCATCGAGGAAAACAGGCGGCGGCTGACAGACATTCAGTACCTCCAACAGGCATTCCGGCAATTTGGGTTTCGGGCTGGCATACCAGTTTCGCCAACCATTTCAGGACGTTTCCGCAACCGGTGCGAGCAGCTGGGCTGGTGCTCCGAAAACACGAAACGGTCCGCGAGGGACCGAATGCATCTAATCAAGTTGGAGGGCGGTGAGTCAAGTTGCGGGTGACCAAAAAAAAGACCCTCTGCTGCAATCAGCAAAACCGTATACTCTAAACCGGCTAGAAATCCTTCAGTGGATCCCGCAAGCACGAAGACTACGCGAGACCGGCTTAGCGGCTCTTGCCAACTGCACCAGAGGGCAGGTCAAAAGACGCAATTCATCAATTCACTATGCCAGCGTAGCACGGGAGGGGCCACTCTGGCCAACTTCCTAAGATATTGAAAACAAGCCCTAAGTTTTTCTGGAGCTGGTCCTGGGAAGTGTGTCCGGGGTGCCCGGTGTGTCACTGTGACACAATCAAGGGAATGCACCGACGGGAACTTCTGCGCGCCATTGGCGCGGCGTTAGGGGGTGCCTGCTGCCCAGCATTGGCGCAGGAATCCTACGCCGTTTACCAGCCTTCGCCCCGTTTGTTGCTGAGCGAAGACCGCCTCCGTCTGCTGCGTCGTGAGCATGAGCGCCGGAACGAGCGCTGGCGGCAACTGGAACTTCTGGTGCAAGGGGATGCACGCTTCCCGGAGCCCGCGTTTGCCCTCGCGCTGGCTTGCCTTGCTTCTAACGATACAAGCCTGGCCCCACGCGCATTTGAGGCACTCGCGGCCGACAGCAGCCCGTGGCAAGTCGCTTTAGTGTACGACTGGTGCGGGGAGGCGCTGTCGCCCGCCCAGAAGGAGACACTGCATGGCCGCTTGCGGAGCGCGCTTGCGCGCGAGCCTGCAAGCGACGCACCTCCGTCCGAGGTTCGGGATTTCACCCTCGCGGCAATTGCCCTGGCCGATGTGGAGCCAGCCGCAAGCGCCCGGGCGCTTGGCTGGGTGCATCAGACGTGGTGGCCCCGGATTGCCAGCCAGATCGCCGCTGGCCGAATTCCCGTTCCCCATCGCGAGGCGCTGCCTTTCGTGGAGGTGATCTATAGCTTCCAGCGCGGCTTGCAACTGGATTTGCGCGAAAGTTCACCCCGCTTTTTCCAGGACTACCCCATCTGGCATCTGCTGAGGCACTATCCGCCTTCCTTCGCCGGCGGCGAGAACGATTATCGAATTCCAGTGTTTTCCGGCAATGGAGAGCCCGATGTGGACGACGCCGCCCGCAGCCGTGCCGCGGAACTGGCGATGGTGGCCCTGGACTCCAACGCGCAAGAAAGCCAGTTCCTGCAGGGTTGGCTGCTGAACCCGCGCTTTCGCCTGCGAGGCACGCTAGGGGCGCCCTATGAGTTCTTCTGGTGCAACCCTTACCAGCCCAGTCTTAGCTACTTCTATTTGCCGCTCTACCAGCACCTTCCCACCTTCGGCAGTCTGCTTGCCCGGTCGTCGTGGGAGGAGAACGCGACATGGCTGGGCATGGTGGAAGGGCAACTGCAGCTGTTTAACGAAGATGGAATTCGTGTGGTTGAGGCTGGCCGCCAGACCCGGCTTCTGTCTGTGGGGCCTTCCTCGATTGTGCTGGAAGGCAGGGACGCGGCGCCAGGCGGAGTGTCTCGAGTGCGGTCGCCCGAGTGTGAGCGCGTATTCTGGACCGGGCTGCGTCCGAATACCCGTTACGAAGTGGA
>CAZUAX010000047.1:0-22359 GCA_964618435.1 uncultured Solibacteraceae bacterium | reverse complement strand
GGCGGCCTCGCGGCGGCTCCCGCCTAGCCATTTTTCCAGGCGCTGGTTGGTCCTGCCAAGAACCGACACTTTCGTCAGACGCTCCCGAACGCGTATTGGCAGCACAGCTCCGTCCATTACGGCACAGACGCGCCAGCCATCGATTGCCCGAATTTCCGTGGAGATACCCGCGTCGCGTAAAGCCTCCAGCCATCCGGCAAAGGCAACAATGGAATCGCCAATACGTGCGGAACTGGCGCACACTTCCAACATGGCGGGGCCACGCAACCGGTATCGGCCCTGGCGGTCGGCCTCCGCGCTCGCCACAGCCTCTTGAGTGTTGCGAAGCCATTTCTGGTGCAGGAACTCAACGCTCGGTGGAGCCAAGGGGCCTTCCGTGGGGGCGCTGTCAGAAGTCTGGGCAGCCTTCGTGGCACGACGGGCTGCAGAGGGACGCGTTCTTTTGCCGGGCAGGTTGCCCATCCATCGTTGGATCCACCCTTTTACACTGGAGATCATGCGTGTTCCTCTGGCTTCGGCCCGACCCTCTGACCGCTTCTACTTCGGAAAATTGGTCAACCAATATAACGATATCGACTTCCTAGGAGAAAAGCGAGGCGAAAATTAGAGATATTTACCCATTTTTGGCGCTCCTCGATAGTACTTAAGTTCCTGTCTGTTCCGGATTGAATCGAGAGGATTTCCCGTTGGATGAACGGCGCTTGGATAGTGCACTTCCCCTAGCTGATAGGGTATGTGGACGCCAACCACGATCTAGGGTTGATATCCCGCTGGAGAAGTCCCAATAGTACTTCTTCCAATCCCTGTTGGGGAGGACCGGATCTGCACCGTGTTCTAAAGTGGAACGGCCGCGCACGATTGCAGATGCGCACGTTCTGTAGTTGGCCGGTCCGGGAACCTGCAGCAAATCAGCACCGAGGCTAGTCAACGCGCTGTGGGTCGGCAGGGGGCGCCAATTCCATTCGCTGTTTGGGAAACTCGCCGTTGGAGTAGAGAACCGGGCCGGGTGCGCCAAACCTGATGGCGTGGACGGAGGAAACAGGCAAACCTGCATGCACCCAACCCTCAAAGCCGCCCAGCAGAGGGCGGATGTGCGAGACCCCTCGATTCTGCAGTCGCATAGCCGCACGGGCACTCGTTGCTTCGTTGGGACAGGAGCAGTAGAGGATTACCTCGCTATCCACGGGGATCTTCTGTACCTCCTCGCTCAGCGCTTCGGGCAGGATCTGCATGGCACCCGGTACGGTTGCCCCTACCACCTCCACCTCCCGGGCATGGCGCAGGTCCACGATGACACAATGGCCGCCCGACCGAAGCCTCGCCCAAACCTCCTCCGGGGTGATGCGCGAGGTGCGGAGCTTCGTTACGAAACGCTGGCGAATCCACAGCTTGGCTCCTAGGTAGACGACGAGAAACAGCAGCAGAACCAAGGCTGCTCCGGCTCCCAAACGTGATAGCCATTCTCCAATGGCTTCCACTTGGTCAGCGAACAGGTGTCCCACGGACAGCATGCAGCCAATCCAAAGCGTCGCCCCTATCGAATCCCAAAACAGAAATCGGTACGGTTTCAGGCGAAGCACGCCGGCCAGAGGCGCCGCCACCGTGTTGAGGCCCGGCACAAACTTGGCGGTTACCAGGGCCAGGACGCCGTAGCGGTGATAGAGGTCGCCAGAGCGGCGCGAACAGTCATCCGGCTCCAGCGTGAGGCGGCACAGAAAGCGCACCAGGCGATTGCCATGCCTGCGCCCCAAGGTGTACCAAACCGTATCCGCGCTTACGCACGCCACGACGCCAGCAACGATCAGCAATGGGATCGAATGGCCACCCGCTTCGGCATAGGCCCCCACCGCCAGCATCGCGGGAGTAGCAGGCAGCGGCAATCCGAGTTGTTCAAACAGGATGAAGAGGACTACCACCAGGTAGCCGTACTCCGTCAACAGCGTGCCAATATCCGGCATGAGAAGGCGGGTGTCACGTCTGCTGCGTGGTTCCCCTAGCTATAGAATGCCACTGCGTACAAGGAGGATGCTTAGGCGTCTACGTGATTTGCGAAGAACGCATCCAACTCTGCCTTTTTCCGCGTGGATAGATCTATGGACATCTGGCGCATGCGGTTTGCGTCGAATGGGGCATAGGCCTTGGCGATCCGTACGTTGTCGTCCACCATTGCCGGCTGCGGCATTCCCACGACGGCGGCGGAAATGGGCAGCGTGAGGGAGTAGCGGATAAGTTCCTCAGGGGTTGCTTCATTATTCAGCATTTCCTGCCCGAAGACCTTCATGGCAATCACGCCCATGCCTTTGCGATTGGCCACCGGTAGCGCCAGTTCCTGGAACCCTCCCTTCGGCATGCGGTGCAGTTTGAATCCGCCGCCCGGAGGCACCATGCCGCCTAATGCAGCATTCAGGGCCATTTGTGTGCAGTTGAAGTCGTGCCGCTCCAATGCCTTGGCCAGCACCGCTGGGTTCTGGTGGCAGGTTACGCCGATGAAGCGCGCGAGCTTCTGCTCACGAATCTTGTACAGGGTCTTAAGCAAACCGTCGGGAGCTTCAATCGCCGCGAGGTCGTCCTCCTCGCCGAGGCCATGGATATGGGCGAGGTCGACGTAATCCGTCTCCATGAAGCGGAGGCCTTCCTCAAAGCGTCGCATGGCTGCGTCCGCGGTGCGCAGCGTGATCTTGGTGGCCAGGAATACTTCCTTGCGGCGGGTCTTCATGGCGCGGCCCACTCGCTTCTCACTCAACCCGTTGCCGTAACTGTGCGCGGTATCCAGGTAGCCAATGCCCATGTCGATGGCATGGTTCAGAACGCGGTCGGCTTCGTCCTCATTCTTGTAGGAGAGGTAGCGACTGCCACAGCCGAACGCAAGAATTGTCACTTTTTCTCCGGTTTTGCCCAGTGCGCGGAGGGGCATCCCCTTGGCGTTCGTTTCCGGCGCAGCCAGCAGATGAGGAACGGTTGCGCCAGCTGCCGCAGTTCCCAAAAAGGTACGTCTGGAAATGTTCATGCGTATGGGCTCCTATGGAACGATTCCGGCGCAACAGCGCCAACGGTTCATGCCCAGCGTAGTCCCCAAGCCAGGAACACGTCAACCTGGAAAAAACGGGAGAAACGCCGCTCGATCATGTTGCCACACCGACGGTGGGGAGTGACGGCCGTTTCTCGGGGCGCAGATGGCTGCTAGCCCTTGGCCGGTTCCATCTTTTCCGGGTCCCAATACAGAATGCGCTTCTGGTAATAGCTTTCGTTACAAAGCAAGGCTGGGCCGGCTGCCTGCATGCCAAAGACGGCATCCTCCACTACTGGTTTGCGCGTGCGCACCCCAGCCATGAAAGCTTCGTGGTGCGCCACATGAGCGCTGTAGCCCGCGCTGGCCTTGAAGGAGCTGTTTTCCACCACGCGGCCCTTGTTCTTGCGCACCATTTCCGGATACTTTTCGTTGTATTCCTTCAGGAAGGCATCCTGCATGGCCTTGGGGAAGGTACCGATGGTGTAGCCAGGGGCGCTCTCGTCAGGGGTGCGAACCATCTCCAGGGTGTCGTAGCTGGTGGTGAAGCTGCCTTCGGTTCCCACGAAGCGGAAACCAAAACGCTCCTCTGGTATGCCGGACTTAAAGTTCACCCGCAAGGCGAGATTGAATGCGGGATGCTCTTTGGATTCCGGGTAGTCGAACAAAGCGAGCATCACATCCGGCACGTCACGGCCATCCTTCCAATAGCGCAGCCCACCGGTTGCGTAAACGCTGCTGGGTCCTTTGGAGTTAGTGACGTAGTGAAGGCCGGAGAGCAGGTGAACATAAAGGTCGCCGGCAAGGCCGGTTCCGTAGTCGTTGTAGTTGCGCCAGCGGAAGAATCGGGTGGCGTCGAAGGGCCTTTTTGGGGCGGAGCCCAGGAATCGGTCCCAATCGACGGTGGC
Source organism: uncultured Solibacteraceae bacterium (assembly GCA_964618435.1). GTDB lineage: Bacteria > Acidobacteriota > Terriglobia > Bryobacterales > Bryobacteraceae > JACTMJ01. The sequence continues at coordinate 18,444 of CAZUAX010000047.1, read as the reverse complement.
GGCGCTGGCATCGGGGGCAACGGTGTATTGCCAGGCACCGGTGGCGGTATTGCGGTCGAGCCAGGCCTCCACCATGGTGATCTGGCCAATCTGACCGCTTTGCACAATCTCCCGAGCTTTCCTGTAGATTGCGGAACTCACATACTGGCTACCCACCTGCAAAATGCGTCCGCTCTTTTTGGCTTCCTCGATGAGCGGCTTGCCCTCGCTGATCTTGTGAATCATGGGCTTTTGCAGGTAAACGTCCTTCTTGGCCCTAAGTGCATCCGTGGCAATGGGGACATGCCAATGGTCAGGTGTAGCGACGATCACGGCGTCAACGTCGGTGCGAGCGAGGATCTCCCGGTAGTCGCGGGTAGTAACCAGATCTGCGCCGAAGAGTTCCTTCGCACGCTCAAGCCGTCCAGTATACAGATCGCAGACCGCCACCAATTCCACGCCAGGGTCCTTCAGCGCGTTTCGGGTGTCGCCGAAGCCCATGCCGCCGATGCCGATGGTGGCAATGCGCACTTTGCTATTAGGAGAGACGGCGCTCTGCGCGGCCAGTGCAGGGAAGGCAACCGAGGCGCTGGCAGCGTTGCGGAGAAAACGGCGGCGGGATGCGGACATAGGCTAAAGAACCTCGCGGAAGATGTTTCTCCTATTCTACCCATGTGGCGAGGGTATTCTACCCAAACGCTCGGAAGGCGCATCGAGAAAGGGTAACCGTCGGCCGGCGGATGTCGCCGTTCCACACACGCTGCACGATTTGGTGCATCCATCCTTTCTGCGGGTCGAGGGTCGATTTGTTGACGCGCGTTCTGGTGAGCAATCAGGGAAATCCGTGCGGATGGAATCTATGCCCGTGTTTGTGGGATATCATTTCAGAAAAGCGGAGGTAGCTCTAATGAGCTTGCATTCTGGGACCTCTTCCTTCCTCTCGCGCCTCTCTCGCGGTTTCCACCGTTCATTGAGTTTGTGCGTCCTTGTTTTGGCAACTACATTATTTCTGCTTGGGCAGGCAACCGGCGGAGCGGGTGGCGGCAGCACCGGCGGAGGCAGCACCGGAGGCGGCACCGGCGGCACTGGTGGCACTGGCGGTACGGGCGGAACGGGTGGGACAGGATTTCCCGGTGGACGCCAGCCGGGGCAAGGTACACAAAGCCCCTTTCCGGGACAAGGCCAGCAGGACCCATTTGGCGGAATGCAGCGCCAGGACCCTTTTGCCAACCGGCCGATCTATCTGAGCGGCAAGGTGGTGTTGCAGGATGGGGACCCGGCTCCTATCGAAACCGTGATTGAACGGGTGTGCAACGGGCAGCCGATTCCGGAAGGCTATGTGAACTCCAAGGGAGACTTCAACATTCAGCTTGGGCGCAACAGCCAGTTGTTCGCAGACGCTAGCACCAGCAGTTGGGGCGGCGCGGATCCATTTGGCCGACCTGGGGGCCAGAATGGCGGTATCGGCATGGGGGGCGGCAGTCAGGTTTCTGAGCGCGACCTGATGGGCTGTGAGATCCGCGCGAGTCTGCCTGGATTTCGGTCGAATGTGGTGCAACTCGCGGGAAGGCGAGTTCTGGACAAGCCGGACATTGGGACGCTGGTGCTTACCCGCATCGCCAAGGTGGAAGGCTTCACCATCAGCGCCACCACTTTGAATGCGCCGAAGAATGCTAGGAAGAACTATGACAAAGGGCTGAAGGAACTGCGTTCGGGGAAGTTCGCCAAAGCGATTCCGTACCTGGAGAAAGCGGTGGCGGACTATCCGGAGTATGCCATTGCGTGGTATGCCCTAGGCAACAGTCGCGAGGGGCTGAAGCAATATGAGCAGGCGGAAGCGGACTATCTGAAGTCGATGGAGCTGGATAGCAAGTTTCTTTCGCCGTACCTGAGGCTGGCGTCCCTTGCTGCGAGCAACCAGCAGTGGGAGAAGTCCGAGCAGTATTCCGCGACTGCCATCCGCATGAATCCAGTGGACTTCGCGCAGGCCTACTACATCAACGCACTCAGTAATTTGCAATTGCAGCAATACAGCAAGGCGGAGGAGAGTGCGCGAGAAGCCAAGAAGATGGATCCAGCAAACCGGATGCAGCGGCTCGACTACTTTCTGGCTTTGATTCTGGCGAACCGGCAGAAATACTCTGAGGCAGCTACGTTTATGCGTGCTTACATGAAGTCGCAGCCGGAGGGCGCAGATGTATCCACGCTGGAACAGCAACTGGGCCAGATTGAGCGAATGGCGCTGATGCAGAGCCCATCACAGAACCAATAAGCGCAAGGCATCACCAGACAACATCACCAGACAAAGGGTGATGAGGAAATGAAAAGGGCCGGCACCCCGATAAGGGATGTCGGCCCATTTCGTTACAAGAGGGTATTTTCCCGGACTAGCCGTGGAATTTCTGGCCGCCTGTAATCAGGACAACCGCACGACCGATGGGGGAAAGGATACGGTATTCGTGGTGGACACCCCGCGGGGCAAAAAAGGAACCACCAGCTTTCACACGAAAGCGTTCATCACCCACACGCACATCCCACTCACCTTCCAACAGGCAGAAGAACCGGTCTTCTGTTGCATAGACGGACGGGGGAGGTTCCTTTCCGGGAACGCTGCTGAATTCGACGATGGAAAACGCATTGGCGGGTGTGCTGCCGCTGAGGTGCACACGCGCGGAACTGCTGTCAGTTGGAACGGACGGAGCGAAGCTCCCAGTGGCTTCGCGAAAAACGGGATTCGTTTCGGGAGTCATTGCCCAGATCTCCTCGTAAGAGCTATCACTTAGTTAAGCGGGAAATGCGGTGAGAACAGACCATCGCTGGCGCGGGAATCTTTGAAGTTTTTCCGCACCCCTGGACACGAGATTTGTACAGAAAGAGGCGAGGTTCATAAGGATCCGAAGGCCATAGGCGCGACACATTTCCAGTGGTATAGTGGAAAAACTTGTAGCTGTAGTCCTCCTGGGATGCTGGACCTGATTTGGAGAACCGGACGTGAATTGACTGTGAGTTGAGCTCTCCTGATCCGGATTTACATTGCTCCTTTGCCCGGTGGGTGCGATGTAGGCCAGCAATGCGGGCTGGGTTCTCAACATGGATGTTTCTATGCCCACCTCGGATGTCACCACACTGTTGGCGCGTTGGAGTTCCGGAGACGCGGACGCGCTGGAGCAGCTAACGCCCATCGTCTACGACGAATTGCGGCGAATTGCCCGACGCCATTTGGCGCGGGAACGGCGAGACCACACCCTGCAAAGCACCGCCCTTGTTCATGAAGCGTACATGCGTCTGATTGGCGGCTCTGCCAGCGAGTATCACAACCGTCAGCATTTCTTTGCGGTGGCGGCGCAGGTGATTCGCCGCGTGTTGGTGGACCACGCGCGCTCAGTGAACGCGGCCAAGCGTGGTGGCGGAGCGCAGAAGATCTTCTTGGAGGACCAGCCGGAGGCATCCAGCCAGCAGGAAGATGTTGCTGAGGTGTTGGCCCTGCATGAAGCATTGGACAGGCTTGCCGCTTTTGATGCACAGCAGGCGCGCATTGTGGAACTGCGCTACTTCGCGGGGCTTTCCATTGAAGAGACCGCCGACGTTGTAGGAATTTCCCCGGCCACGGTAAAACGGGACTGGGTGATGGCGCGGGCGTGGCTGGCCCGCGAACTAAAAGGAGTGAGCCCAGGATGACAGCGGAGCGCTGGGCACAGGTGAAAGAGGTGTTCCAGCAGGCTCTGGCAATGGAGCCAGGCGAGCGGGAAGCGTGTCTGACCAGTGCGTGTGACGGCGACAACGAACTTCTGGCGGAAGTGCGCAGCCTGCTGCAGGCCACCGGTGAAGAAGTGGATATTCTCGACACACCCAATCACCTTCCATCGCTGGGTCCGGTGGTGCAGCGTGTGCGGGAGGAAATAGCGAAGGGTGATGCGCTAATTGGGCGCATCATCGGCGCTTACCGCATCCAGAGCCTGATTGGCGAAGGCGGGATGGGGTCAGTGTACCTGGGTGTGCGCGAGGACGCCGAGTTTCGCATGCAGGTGGCGATTAAGGTGTTAAATCGCTCCTCCAGCGGTTATGACATCGTAGAGCGTTTCAGGCTGGAACGGCAGATTCTGGCGCGGCTCAATCACCCCTTCATTGCCCGCATTTTTGACGGAGGAGTTACCGAAGACGGCCTGCTTTACTTCGTGATGGAGTACATCCAGGGAATTCCCCTGGATGAGTATCTGCGCCGCACCCATCCCAGCCTGGAAGGGCGGCTGCAACTGTTCCGCGAGTTGTGTTCCGCGGTGAGCTTTGCACACCAGAATCTGGTGGTCCACAGCGACATCAAGATGGGCAATATCCTCATCATGGAGGATGGAATGCCGAAGTTGCTGGATTTCGGTATCTCCAGGGTGCTTGATGCCGAGGGCAAGGAACGCGGATTTTCAGCCGATGGTAACGTCACTGCGCTGACGCCTGCCTACGCGAGTCCGGAGCAACTGCGAGGTGAGCAACTCACCACCGCCAGCGATATCTATTCGCTAGGGGTGCTGCTGTATGAGATGGTGTGTGACCGGCGACCGTATGAGCCGGACCCGGGTAATCCCCTGGCGATTCTGTCAAAGATTGCGTCAGGCAATCCCGCCCGCCCCAGCGAAATTTCGATGCTGGCCGGGGTTCAGCCGGACCTGGACGCCATCATCCTGAAGTCAATCCAGCCACGTCCTGAGAACCGCTTCATCACGGCCAATCACCTGTCGCAGGACGTCGCGCGTTACCTGAACCACCAGCCGGTCTCAGCCTGCCCGGATACGGCGCTTTACCATGCCAGGAAATTCTTGCGCCGTAACCGCGTGGCGGTGATGGTGGGCGGCCTGGCGGTGGCGAGCCTGGTAGGTGGTGTTGTGGCGTCCACACTTCTTGCAAACCGGGCCGAGTATCAACGGAGGCGGGCAGAAGCGCGATTTGAGGATGTCCGCCAGTTGGCCAGCGCCTTGATCTTTGAGATGGATGCGGATCTGGCGAAGCTGCCTGGGTCAACTGGGGTGCGCGGCAAACTGGTGGAGCGATCTCTGGAATACCTCGACCGGCTGTCGAACGAATCCTCTGACGATGCCAGTCTCCAAAGGGAACTCGCAGCGGCCTATGAACGCCTGGGTGATGTGCAGGGACGTCCTAACGTTGCCAACATCGGGAATACGGCCCTGGCGCTTGAGTGTTATCGGAAGGCGCTTTCCATTCGCGAGGCGATGGTGAATCCAGATGTGCCGGACCTGGCGATTAAGGGCGATATCGCACAAACCTATTCCCGCCTCAGCAGCCTGCACAAGCTGATGGGTGACTACCAGATGGGCTTGCAGTATGACCGCGATGCCCTGCGGATGTATCAGGAAATGCTGGCGCTGGACCCTGACAGCCTGGAGCACCGGCGCAAGGTGGCATCGAGCTATACCGGCCTCGGCGGCGGGCTTTCGCAGGTGGGCGATTGGGATGGAGCGCTTGAGAGCCGACGTCAGGCTCTGCGGATGTTCGAGGAAATCGTGGCGGCAGGGTCAACCGATCCCGAGGATAAGCGAGGGTTGTGCCTGGCGCATCGGCGGCTGGGGGGCATCCTCCTGATGCTGAAGGATAGCAAGCAGGCGGAGAATCATTTCCGCAAAGCGCTCTCGTTGTCGCAGGAAATGATCCGCGAAAACGCCACGGATGCGCGGAACCTTTATGATGTGGCTGCAGGCGCTATCGCCCTGGGCGGCTTGCTTTACGACAACGGCCAGTATCAGGAGGCAATGGAACGCTACAGACAGGCCATTCAGATCCACGAGGATCTTGCCGCCGTGGATCCCCTGGATGCGCGCAACCGGAGCTTGCTGGCCTCCACGATCTACCGGCTTGCCCGCACGCAGATTGCCGCGGGTGACCCTCGCCCCGCACTTCCCCTGGTGCGCCGCACGCTGGAGATGCGCGTACAACTGGCGGAGGAAAACCCCATGAACGCCGGTGCGCAGGGAGAAGTGGGCGAGTCGCACATGCTGATTGGCGACTGCCTTCAGTCAATGGGCGAACGGGCGCAAGCGCTGGCCAGTTATCGGCGGGCAATGGAAATTTTCCGGCAATTGCAGCTTGAAGGCAAAGAGAACGCCATCCTGGAGATTCACCGCCGCGAAACCCTCGAGAAGATCAAGAAATTGGAGCGAGGGTAGAGGCGTAGCGTTCTACGCGCTATTTCAGGTGCCGATCAAACCACTTGACGAAATCGATAAGGTCGAAGGTCATGGTTGCCCAGCCGTGCCCCTTGCCCGGATGTACCACCACCGGAACGTCGATTCCCATTGCAGCCGCGCGTACTTGGAAGCGTTCAGATTGTTCAAGGGGCGTGAGGGTATCTGCATTGCCGTGATGAATGAGGATTGGCGGCATGCCACGGTGGATATGGTAGATGGGCGAGGTGTCGTGCCCAATTTGTTTCCATGCCTCCAGATCGGTGCCATTCGGCCCAAAAGCCTTGCGGTAACTCTTTGGCGGACCTCCATCGCCAAGATTCTCAGTGGATGAGCCAAGGTTCAGCAGGTCGGTGACCGGAAAAAAGATGGCTACCGCCTGGACGGCACTGGACTCACGATCCACAGGGTCTGCGGCATGGGGATCGCCGTCCCCTCCGCGCGTAGCAATCATCAGGCTGAGGTGTCCGCCGGCGCTGCCCCCCACCATCCCTAGGTGGTTCGGGTTAACTCCATACTTCGCTGCGTGATGACGGATGAAGCGAACACCGCGGTGCATGTCCTCGATGATCTCCATCACGGACGCTTCCGGTTGTGAGATATGGCACACGGCGAAGACGGTGTACCCCGCCCGCAGGAACATGGCGACTGTTGAGACGGGAACATCGCCAGGCTTTTTCGATTTCCAACTGCCACTCACGGCAAATACCACGCCTTTGCCGTTGGCGTCGTTGGGGCGAAAGACATCCATCGTCAGGTCGCGCCCATTGCGCTTTCCGTAAACGACGCCAACGGTGCGCTCAGGAGAAGGATGAAGATAGAGCCAAACGCCGCCGCCAGCCAGCGATAGAGCCGCCACCACCAGAAAAACCACCAAAAAAGTGCGACGCAGCCAGCGAGGGAGATGGAATGCCATGAGCTCTATGATGCAGGCAAGCGCGTGTAACGCTCAAACACAGGCTGCGGCTCAGGTACGAGTGCTGCGTTGACACACCCGCGGCTGTGGCTCACCCGGGTTACGATAAGCATACGATCAACAAGGTGGAAGTTTCCGATGGTGATGAATCCAGATACCCTCTCCCAATTGCTGCCCGGGCGGCAGGTGGAGTGGCATCAGAGCTTGCCATCCACCATGCACCGTGCTTCTGCGCTGGCCAGGGAAGGCTCGCTGCACGGAACCATTGTGGGGGCAGAGGAGCAGACCCAGGGTGAGGGCCGGATGGGCCGCGAGTGGCACTCGGCGGCAGGCGAAGGACTCTATTTCACGGTAGTGCTAAGGCCGCAACTGCCACCGCGCGATTCGCCCATGCTTACCGTTTGCTTGGGGCTCGCGGTGGCTGAAGCAATCAGCCGCCTGACGCCTCTGCGCTGCGATCTCCGATGGCCAAATGACGTCCTGATTGGCGAGCGTAAAGTCTGCGGCATTCTGGTGAAGTACGAGGAGGGCGCGTTTCTGGCCGGGATCGGGGTGAACCTGGAGCAGCAGGGTTTCCCCCAGGGATTGGCCACACCACCCACCTCGCTAGCGATGGAAGGCCAGGCCGGCATTCCCCGCGAGGAGTTGCTGACGATGCTGGCGGAACTGATCGACAGCTACATCAGCATGCTTGAAAAGGGCGGGAAGCAGGGAATCATCAACACCTTTCTGTTAGCTTCCAGCTATGCCAGGGGCAGGGCAGTGGAGGTGGATTTTGGTAGCCATCGGGAGCGCGGGATCACCGACGGACTGAATGAGGATGGGTATCTGTGGCTGCGATTGCCGAGTGGCGAGAAACGCCTGGTAGTGGCGGGCGGTGTCCGTCCCACGCAGCCGTAGCTAGAGAAGGAGACTCGTATGTTGCTGGCCCTCGACGTGGGCAACACCAACATCACAGTGGGTGTTTACGAAGGCGCATCGCTGCGAACACGCTGGCGATTGCGCACCGTGCGTGACCAGACCGCCGATGAGTGGGGCATTCTGCTGCGGAACCTGTTTGACCTTGCACAAATTGATCAGGCTCAAGTGGACGGCATCATCATCGCGAGCGTGGTGCCTCCGCTCGATACCTCACTGGCAAGGATGGGCCGACGTTATTTCAACCTCGATCCGCGGTTTGTAACCAGCGAAACCGATACGGGTATTGCCATTCTGTATGACAATCCCCACGAGGTAGGAGCAGACCGCATCGTGAACGCTGTGGCAGCGTTTCAGAAGTATGGAGGTCCGGTGGTGGTTGTGGATCTGGGCACCGCCATCACCTTCGATGTCGTTTCGCCAAAGGGTGAATACCTGGGCGGCGTGATTTGTCCTGGTATCGGCGTGAGTGTGGAAGCCCTGGTGGCGCGCACATCACGCCTGCCTCAAGTAGACTTTCGCAAGCCTGGCAGTGTGATTGGCAAGACCACTGTTTCCAGCATGCAGGCGGGCCTTTACTATGGCTCGATCGGGATGATTGATTCCATTGCCGAGAGGCTGGAGCAAGAACTCGGTCCTGAAACGAAGACTATTGCTACTGGCGGGCAAGCCCCGATGATTGTGGGTGACTCTCGCTACCTGAAGCACGTGGACGAGGACATCACACTGGAAGGCTTGCGGCTGATTTGGGAGCGGGTGGGGACTACACCCTGAGCGCCGACCATCCCCGGGTGACGATGCAGCACGGGACGGGTGTGCGAGTTCAGGGGAGATGCTGAGAAGCGGTGAAGGTTGTTCGCGAACCGCTGGAGTGGTGTGGAGGGCGTTCATGCGACAAATCGCACCCGCGGCAGAGCAGTGCGTGAAAGCAAAAAAAAGGCCCACCCCTTAAGGGGTGGACCTGGAGGAGTTTCTGCAAGGCTGCAGAGTGTTGTGGAAATTGACGAGGTCGCGGTGCGGAATTAGTCGCCCTGCGTACCTACCAAATCGCTTTCGGTCTTCGTTGGCGCGGGGGCAGGAGCAATGCCATGCAGGCCGTTGTCCTTCTTGCCGCCAACCAGGGCGTCGAGCGAAACGAAGCCACCCTTCGGAGCTTCCGGTTCCTTCAGGATTTCCTTGCGATAGAGTTGCTCCATCTTCGCGTCGAAGGCTGCTTCCTTCATCTTCGCGTCGCGGGCACGGATCTTCTCTTCGCGGGAATTCTTGGCGATACCCAATGCGTCGAGATCATGCTGACGTTCGGCAGTCACGGCCTCTTCGTTGAGGATGAGCGAGTGTTCCTTGCTCATCATGTCTACCGCTTTGCCACCGGCGTAGATCTTGTGGCGGCCCTTTTCCTCGTACCACTTGGTGAGGGTGGCGGTCATGTGCATCTTCTCGACGATATTGCGCCAGCCCACGCCCGTGTTGTAGGCACAGAAGGAAATTTCACCTTCCTGGGTGGCGTAGGGGATGATGCACTGCTCTGTGCGACGGAAATCGTAGTTGAACAGATCCTGGAACCACATGCCTGCAATGAAGAGGAAGTTCCAGCGGTCTGCACGGCGCTTTTCGACGTCGGTGAGCGTGCGGTCTTTGCCAACGCTGCCGTAATTCTTCCCGGTGGCGCCAAAGGTCTTGTCGAACTTCTTCATCAGGTCAGTGATGCGGAAGTGCTTCGGGCTTTCAAAGGGCTCATAGTTGCGGAGCAGCGCAAGCGCCACGCCGACGACGTTAGCCCACTTGCCGCGGCCAGCATCATTGATCTTCTGGATGTCCTTGGCAAGACGGTCCGCATTGATGAACTGCGTGAGCGGCTTGGCTTCCTTGGTTTCCTTGTCGATCATCATCGCCATGCCGATGCCGCAGTTGGGGTGGCATCCGCAGGAGAGTTGGCCCCAATCCGCCTGAGGACCATGAAGCAGGTCAGCGAAGTCGCTGAAGGTGCTCATGAAGCTGATGGGGAACCAGTCGCGGGTGGGCTCACCCATGCCCACCTGGCTCTTCACATCGTGTGCGAGATGGGAAAGCGTGTAACGCTGTGCGGCGCGACGTTCGTCGGTAACTTCCTCGTCACGGCCGGTGAAGGAAACAGGCTGGAAGCTGAGGAAGCTGATCTTCTTGGGATTGTCCAGCGCAAACTCAATGATGCGGCCCACCTGCTCGTTGTTGATGCCGTTGACGATGGTGGTGACGGGCACGATGTCCACGCCGTTGGCGTGCAGGTTCTCAATGGCTTTCAGTTTCACGTCGAAGAGGTTGCCAACGGCGCGGTGGCTGTTGGCTTCGTTGCCGATTCCGTCGAACTGGAGGTACGCATAGCGGAGGCCCGCTTCGCCCGCCTGACGGCAGTATTCGGCGCTCTGCGCGAACTCGATACCGTTCGTTGCAGCCTGCACCGAGTTATAGCCAACCTTCTTGCAATAGCGGACAGCGTCCAGGAAGTAGGGGGACAGCGTTGGCTCACCACCAGAAAACTGCACCGACATCTGGCGGCGCGGCTTGATGGAGATGGCGTTATCAAGCATGGTCTTGATGTCGTCCCAGGTAAGTTCATGGACGAAGCCAACCTGGTTGGCGTCCATGAAGCAGGGGTCGCACATCATGTTGCAGCGGTTGGTGAGGTCGATGGTGAGCACCGAACCGCGACCGTGGGTGATTGTGGAGGAACCGTGATTGTGAAGCTTCTTGTCGTTGTGGGCGCGGATGTCGCGGCCGGGGAAGCTCTCTTCGAGGTGCTTGAAGAAGGCGGAGTCAATGGACATCACGTCTTCGAAGTGGCCGTGCACGGGGCAATCCTTCACCATGAGGATCTGGCCATCGCGCTCGATCACCTGGGCCTTGATTTCGCCCACCTTCTCGTTGCGCAGAATTTCAACTGGCAACTCGCCGTTGATGATCTTGTTGCGAATTTCGGGGACGCACTTCGGGCAGAGCGAATCCGTGGTGCGCGGCCAGCCGAGCGGAGGCTTTACCTTCTGGTAGCTCTTCAGCAGGGGCTTTTCCGACCACTTCGGAGTAAAGGACGGGCGAGGGTTGATCGAATTGATCTTTTCGTATACGCGCCACGCGAGGTCTGCTGTTACAGCAACCGCTTTCTCCGCGGACTTCACAAGGTGGGACATTCCACAATCTCCTCTTGGTTTTCAGAGCCTTCGGTGTGGTAGATCGTCAACAGTGTCCTCCCACGTACGAAACGAATGAAAGACCTGAACGCGCACACCTTATGAGGCTTTCTCATTGGAACAAGGATTTGTAATGGCGACCACAAAAAATCAGCGAATGGCGATTCTTCCGGGTTGGACGGGGATCCTCTCCAGTAAACGGTAACCTGTGCGAATGTTCGATTTCGGCTTGATCCCAAATCTTGACGAAAGCGTTTTTGTTTTGATGAGGTTAAGTGTTCCGAGCCAGTCCTGTATCGGCCGGGTGGAGAGAGCGCAGCGCACGCCGCATACTGAGGTTTCCCGCGGGGACGTCTTAACACCGGCCTGGCATAGGGAATCGATACCCGGTGGCAAGGTTGGCGACTTGCGATGCAAACTGAAGAAGCATGCTTCCCGTGACCTTAGACAATGTTCGTGTTGCCAATGAGCGCATCCGGCCACTGGTGCGTCGCACGCCAGTACTGGTGGCCGATGCCCTGGATGCACAGTGCGGCTACTCTGTCTGGTTGAAGGCGGAAAACCTGCAGCGTACCGGATCTTTTAAGCTGCGTGGGGCAACCAACTTCCTGCGTTCCATTCCCGCAGGGGAACTCTCGAATGGCGTGGTCGCGTTTTCGTCCGGGAACCACGCGCAGGCGGTGGCCTTGGCGGCAAAGCATGCCGGGGTTAAGGCTACCATCGTGATGCCTTCGGACGCGCCGCGAGTAAAGCTGGAAGGGACGCGTTCGCATGGCGCAGACATTATCCTGTACGACCGCCAGAGCGAAGACCGCGAAGCCGTGGCGCGACAGGTTCGTGAGGAACGCGGCGGAACGCTGGTGCCGCCCTTTGACCATCCATGGATTATTGCTGGCCAGGGCACGTGCGCCCTTGAACTTCTGGAGGAAGCGCCTCCACTTGACGCCCTGGTGGTTTGCCTCGGCGGTGGTGGCCTGTTGGGCGGATGTGCGGTGGCCGCGAAGGGGATGTCACCGGGGATTCGCGTGTTTGGCGTGGAGCCCGAGCGCGGTAATGATGTGCAGCAGTCCTTGCGCGCCGGCCACCGCGTAAGCATTCCGGTTCCTGACACCATCGCCGACGGCCTGCGCACCACCTGCGTTGGCGAACACAACTTCACCATCCTCCAGGAGTTAGTGGACGATGTGTTTACTGTTACAGAAGAAGAGATTATTGCAACCGCAGCGTTCTTGCTCCGGGAACTGCGCGTGGTGGTGGAACCAAGCGGGGCGGTAGCGGCCGCCGCCTGCCTGTTCGGCAAACTCCCGCCGGGCTTGCGCAACGTGGGAGTGACGCTCTCTGGCGGCAACGCGGAACCGGACTTTGTCCGGCAGATCGTCGACTTCTGACCGTATCCAATTCTCCTGTTCCCGCGAGCCAACGCCGTTCTCATGATGAGGACTCTGAGTGGCATCAAGACGGTTCCGACGGCAAATGAATTGTAAAACAATTAGCCAGACTGAAAATTGCCTCAAAAGTTCAGGGCATTTATAAGATTTGCTATTGATTTGGGACAATGGATGCCGTAAGGTGAAATTCGGAAGATGAAGCGTAAGGTCGTTCTCGGACTTATCGATTCAAATCAGGACGTTTCGCGCAAACAGGATCGCTGGGGCGCGTGGCGGCCCGCGATTTCTGTATCGCAGCATCACGATTTCTCCATCCACCGCTATGAACTGATCCACGAGCAGAAAGATGCGGGCTTGGTGGTGGATATCGTAGAGGACCTGCTGACAGCATCTCCCGAAACGGAAGTCCGAACCTGGGAGCTTGCCAACGGCGCGCTGGGAGATTTCAGCTCGTCCCTGAAGACACTCGGGGACTTTGTCACCAGCTATCGCTTCATTGTGGAGGCGGAAGACTACTTCCTGCACGTCAGTAACCTTGCGGTGCCGGCTCAGCTTTCGCTGATTTTCCTGGCTAGCCATGGGGTGGCGCCGGCGCGGCTGATTCAGTCCCGGATGCCTGCGAGGCCAGATGACATTCTGGGCAGCTATGAGATTATCGACGTGCGCCCAGGCGCCGCGGTGGACCGCGTGGTGGGGGACAGCACCCTCAACAGTTCGGTGGAGCGCTCACTGCGAGGCGGCGTCGACTGCAAGAATCCTCAGTTCAATGGAGTCATCCGCCGGATGGCTGCCATCTTGGGACGACGCAACCTGGCTGTCTTGATTACGGGTAAGCGTGGAACTGGCAAGTCGACGCTGGCGCGCCGTTTTTATCAAGCGAAGCGAGATCGTAGTCTGCTGGATGGCCCACTGGTGGAGGCAGACTGCGCCCAACTGCAGCCGGGCCACATTTCATTGCTGCTGCGGCAATTCACGGCCTTGGCTGGAACGGAATTACCGCCTGGGGTTTGTTACACTCCCGGAGGCGGCACGGCGGGAATCCTGCTTCTGCGGAACATTGAGAGCCTTGTGCTTGAGGATCAGTTAGCGCTGGAGGAGACGCTACAATTTGGCGCGCTGGCCCGTGAAATGCCGGGCTTGCCGTGTGAGTTCCAATTGATTGGCACTTCGCGCATTCCGATCAACGACCTCACCCAGCACTTCCGATTCTATCTCCCACTGGCCGAGCGCCTTGCCGCCTGGGAGTTTAACCTGCTGCCCTTGGGTGAGCGGATGGAAGACTTCCCCGCCTACTTTGAGGACGAACTTACACAGCAGTTTGTTGAGTTCTCGGCCTCCATGCGTTTCCGCGGGCCGGCTAAGCGCAAGTATTTGGAACTTGCCATGTCTGGACAGTCGAGCTGGGAATTCAGCCTGGAGGATCTCCACCGTTCGCTTGGCCGCCTTGCCCTTGAGTCTGGCGAAGATGGCATCACCACAGACCTCGTGAAAATGGAGTTCGACCGTCTAAACGACGAGTGGGCTGAAGAGGTGTGCGAAGACGCGATGTTGCGCGTGGTGCCCGAAGAGATGCGCTATCAGCTGGATCAGTTCCAGAAGACCCAGCTCATTGAAGTGTTGCGCGTCTGTATGCGCTCACGCAGTTTGTCTGAAGCAGGCAGGCGGCTCTTTGCTTCCAGCCGCGCTCGTAAGAAGAGCGTCAATGACGCGGATCGGCTACGCAAATACCTCCAGCGCTTCGGGCTGGAATGGAAGCAGATCAGCCAGACCTTTCGATAGACAGAAGTAACTGGCAGGCAGATGGCCGGGGCTGGCAAACGCCCTGGTCGCCATAGCAGAATTTTCCAGATACCCACCCCGGAAACCGCAGCCATCTTCGCTGGCATGCGGCGCAGGTGCGGATTAGGGGCGGCCCTGCTTATCACTGCCTTGCTGTGCAAGGCTTACTTTGCCCTTTTCCAATTTGGCGGCGAGCTTACTGATTAGCTCCTCGTCCCGGTCGCTGGGGGCATTCCGGCGCCATTCCTTGAGCGCAATGTCCCACTGCGTAACGGCGTCCTTCAAATTGCCCTGCTCAAAGTACACATCCCCGAGATGGTCGTGGATGGTGGGGTCCTTGGAGAAGCGCTGGAGGGCCTGTTTGAGCGCCAGTTCCGCTTCCGTGAGCTTGCCCATGCGGAAGTAAACCCAGCCCAGACTATCGAGATAGGCAGCGTTGCCAGGGTCCAGGTCCACGGCCTTCTTGATCATTTCGTAGGCTTCGTCAAGCCGGATATTGCGGTCCGCCAGCATGTATCCCAAATAGTTCAGGGCAGATGCGCTTTCGGGGTTCTTGGCCAGGACCTTGCGGAACTCCGCTTCCGCTGCTTCAAAGTCCTTTTGCCGCTCAAACATGGCACCGCGCAGGAAGACTACCGTTTGACGCTCGTCTTCACTCTCGGCAAGCTCTTCCGCTCGATCCAGTGCTTTGGCCATCTCGGGAAAACGCTTGGCCTTTTCATAGATCTGCGCCATAGTGACCAGATTCTGATGGTCTTCCCGACCCTCCAAATAGTTCCTCATGTCGTTGATGGCTTCGTCGCCCTTGCCGAGGTCTGCCAGCAGGGAGGCGCGCACCACCACCAGGGTACGGTCGTCGGGAAAGCGGGAGTATGCCGCGTTGGCCTCGGTTTCCGCCCGCTGGAAGTCCTTCGCCATGCGATAGGTCTCCACTACCTGAGCGAGTGCCCGGCCCGCGGATTCCGGATTCACCGCGGCCAACTTACGGAAACTGGCCACGGCTTCGTCGTAGCGCTCCACGCTACGTTCCAGAAGGCCAAGCCGCTCAATCAGCACGCTCTGAGTGTTCCGTTCGGAATCGGTATATCTCGCCTTCTCGGCGTCGGCAATCATGCGTCGGACTTGCGCGATGGCTTCATCGGTTTTGCCTTCCGCGTCGAGGAGGTTCACATCGTTGTAGAGGATCTCCAGGTTGTCAGGGGCCAGTTCCTTAGCGCGGTTATTGGCCACTCGCGCCTTGTCGAAGTTGCCCTGCTGCCGGTAGATTTGGGAAAGTCGCAGGTAGGCTTCCACGTCGTCAGGAGCCTTGGTGGTGATTTCCTCTAATACCGCACGGGCAGGCTCAATCTGGTCGCTAAACAGAAGCGCTTGCGCATAGCGCTTGAGGATGTCCAATTCGCCTGGACGCATTTCCAGCGCTCGCTTATAGACGTCTGAGGCATTCTCAAAATCCCGGATCTGCTCATAGGCGCTGGCAAGTTCAAGAAGTGTTCGCAACGACGGATTCCGGGAATTCACCTTGGTAAGCATCTCGATGGCTTTGTTACTATCGCCAAGGGAGGTGTAGACAAGGGCCAGCTCCTTCATGGCCAACTCATTTTCGGGATCGAGTTCCAGCACCTTTTTGAAGGCGTCCTCGGCATCCACGTTGCGGCGATCCAGGCGGTACAGGCGACCGAGCAGCAAGCGGGATTCGGCGTCAGAGGGATCCTGCTTGACGATTTCCTGGTGCTGCTCGATGGCCTTGCGGAGCATGGTTTCGTTGACACCATCACCGCGGCGGGATCCACCACCTGCGCCGGGGTCCCCAATCAGCCGGGTGTAAATGCGTGCGAGCACGCGGCGCGCTTCCAGATCATTCGGGTCAGCCTGCAGGCGGCGCTCCGCCTCCGTAACCGCCTCATTCACGCGGCCCGCACGCAGGTAAAGCTCACTGAGCGAACCGGTGAGGAAGGAGGCATCAGGGTCGGCCTTCAGCGCCTCGCGATAATACTCAATCGCCTGATCGACGAACTCACG
Organism: uncultured Solibacteraceae bacterium; assembly: GCA_964618435.1. GTDB lineage: Bacteria > Acidobacteriota > Terriglobia > Bryobacterales > Bryobacteraceae > JACTMJ01. Next base: position 2,090 of record CAZUAX010000047.1, on the reverse strand, counting down.
GCGGTTGCCGTACACGTTCGAAAGCTCAGAGTAAAGGTGCCCCATGGCAAAGTTATAGTAGGCATCCGCCTTCTTGCTGGGCTCAATCGCACCGGATTCCGCTGGGGTGGCCGCATTGGCACCGCCGGCGGCAGATGGAGCGCTGCTCTGCGGGAGCGCGGGCGTGGCGGCCAGCCAAAGGCAGAGAATGGTGAGGGAGAGAAACTTTGTGATTGCCATGGATTTCCGTGACTGCGCCCCTTCAACTGCCAAAGAGGATCGCTGGGCCGAACGCGGGCCGGATAGGGTTTTCCACATTATATGCCCGAATGATATCGCGCATTGCTCCGGCGAAGCCGAATTGCTGTGGGAAGGAACATTGCCAGCGTGAGCGCCCGTGACATTTCCGGCGCGCCGGGCAACGAAGGAGCGCACTTGCGGGATGGGGACTGCCCAGTGGAACAGCCCCGGGACAGAATGGATAAACCTGTTCGCGACGTCGTTTGTATTGTTGGCCCTACGGGTTCCGGAAAGTCTGACCTCGCCAGTCGACTTGCCGAGTCGTTGCGGGGAGAGATTGTCAATTGCGACTCCCTGCAACTGTATCGCGGGTTCGATATCGGCACCGCGAAACCAACCCAAGCCGATCAAGCGAGGGTGCCACACCATCTGTTGGATGTCGCTGGCCCGGGAGATGACGTCACCGCGGGGGACTTCGCCCGTCTTGCGCTGCCGATACTGCATATTATTTCAGATCGCGGAAAGCTCCCCGTGGTTGCGGGAGGAACCGGATTTTATTTGAAGGCACTGATAGACGGTCTGGCGCCAGCGCCACGCCGAGACCTCGCAGTGCGCCAGAGGCTCCTCTTGATGGAGCAGCGCGGCGCTGGCCGCCTGCATCGCCTCCTCCAACGCTGGGACCCGGTCAGTGCGTCGCGAATCCAGTCCAAAGATGTACAGAAACTCATTCGCGCACTGGAGATCATGATCCAGCAGAAGCAGTCACTCTCGGCTGTGCATTCGCAGCCACGGGAGGCATCGCTGGGCTTCCGCTACCTGCAGGTTGGACTGGACCCCCCGCGTGAAGTGCTTTACGGTCGGCTGAACGCCCGCTGTGAGCAGATGTGGCGCGCAGGGCTTGTGGAAGAAGTCCGCCAGTTGTTGCGGAACGGATACCCTCCCACCGCAAAACCCTTTGGCGCCATTGGTTACAAGCAGGCCTTGCGCGTGGTGGAAGGCACGATGGATGAGGCTGCTGCACTCGAAGAGATGCAGCGCGATACGCGCCGCTACGCGAAACGGCAATGGACCTGGTTTCGGCGAGATCCACGCGTAGTATGGATACCTATTACCGAAAACTCAGAGGACACCCACAGGAAGGTGGTGTCAGTCTTGTACAAGCAGTTGTTTTGGTATTAGACTAGAAAGCGAGGAGACAAAGTAACCCTTTCGGCTCTTCCGCGTAATTTTATTTGGCGATCCCAAATTGATTAGGAGTTGTCCATGTTGAAAAAGGTATTCTTTTTAACCGCAATTTTTTTACTGTCTCTGTCCGTGGCGTCTGCCAAGACATTTACGGTGAAGTTGCATCAGGCCTCCGTTGTGGAGGGCAAAGAACTGAAACCCGGCAACTACAAGGTGCAGTTGACTGACAGCACCCTCACCATCACGAACGGCAAAGAGACTGTGGAGACAGCGGTCCGGACCGAAGAGGCGGCAGAGAGGTTCTCTACCACTTCCGTGCGCTATACGGACGCTGACGGCAAGATGAAGATTCGTGAGATTCGCGTGGGAGGCACCAACACCAAAGTCGTCTTCAACTGAGTTTCCTCGCAGCCGCTTGGCGGCTAGCCGGTAGTTGACCGAAAAGGCCGAGTGGTACGATGCAATCGTGCCCCGGCCTTTTTTATTGCTTATCACTCTGTGCTTTTTTGTACTAAGTAGTATTTCTGCTACCACCTCGGTAGTGGTACTTCCCTTTATTCCCGAAAATAGTGGTCAGAAGTACCAATGGATAAGCGAGAGTAATGCGGAAGGTGTTGCGGATATTCTTGCGCGGAATTCGTTTACTGCCACCACGGGCTGGTATGATGGCAACCCTACTCATGAAA
>CAZUAX010000046.1:20468-26836 GCA_964618435.1 uncultured Solibacteraceae bacterium | reverse complement strand
GTTGGAAGCGGTGTCCCTCAGCATGTAGCCATCTTTTGTATGTTCCACCAAGCCACTAAGTTGGACACTGGCGGTTGCGCCCTGGCCGGTTGCGCTCAGTTGCACAGCGCTGCCCTCAGCCACCGAAGCCACCAGCAGCCCTGATGCGGCACGAACACGCACAGCGCCCTGCAGGCTGGCCACGACAACGTTTCCCTGATTTACCTGGATGTGGGCCCGGGCATTGTCACCTTGGACCTTCAGCCCCAGCGACGGTGTTTCCAGGCGGAACGTATTCGCGAGAATGCCCTCGACCGCACCACTTTCGAGGATCATGCGGTCTGCAAAGATCCTGCTCTGAGAGGCAGCGGCGATTCGCAGATCGGTGCCATTCCGCAATAGAAGCCTGGATGCGGACACACCTGTTTCGATTGCTGCCCCATCCAGCAGCGCACTTTGGTTCCAAGTTTCGGCGCCATTCATCTGGAAGCGCCCATTCGATGTAATGGTGCCAATGGTTGGCGCGGCGGCCAACACAATGGTGAAGCAAATCAATAGGGTGAACACATTGCGTATCAAGCTTTCTTCCTCCTCCAATGTGGGTTTGGAATCCACCGAGTGAGACACATGCCGAGCCGTACTGCAAAAATGGAATATCCAATACAGAACTGGGATATCCTAAACCGGAGTAACCGTTCTTGCAGCAATTGAGAAACACCGGAAACTTCCGTCCCCTAGTGTTATCGGCCAAAGCAAGAGGAACTGTAGCGGAACCGCCAATTCGGAGCGATGCCCGGTTGTTTTCAGCTGGTGGGGTTGTTCGCGGAAAATCCGGGTCACGACATAGTGGATCTTTTTGATCCGAGATGCTACACTTCCTACTTGACGAGGAAGTACAGCTTCTTCTCATCGGATAGGCCAATACAGATTTTGCAGGTAGGTGCTGCTGATGCTGGTGATGGTTCGGACAAGCTGCTGTGAAAGCTACCGAAGTTGCGGGGAGTTCTGCTCCATATGCCCTCACCGCGCAGAGAATCAACAGGCGTCACTGGAAACGCAGAATGCGATGGAAAGTCCGCATTGCTCCCAGATTTGTAGCCGCGCTCACCGGCGGCGGGCACTATTGCAAGCAAGCCCAGACCTTGTCACGGCCAGCGCGAACTCCAGGTAGCGGTCTCTGCCTTCCTCTCACTGTGGCGAAACCACATCGAACGTCCGCTGGACTCGACCTGTTCCACGCAGGGCTTGGTCCTGAGCTTCGAGGAAACATTTTGGTGAAACGAAGGAAGCGCCTACGCTAGGCCCCCTCCCCCCTCCGCTAATGTAGAGACATGCTCACTCGCCGTTGTGCTCTTGCTTCTGTTTTGTCGTGCGTATCTCCCTGGTTTGCCCCAATCCTTCATGCCCAGGCTCCATTGCGGTTGGCGGCGCACCGCGGTGGGGTGGTGGATAGCTCGCATCCAGAAAACAGTGCAGCTTCCATCCAGGCAGCCATTTCCCGGGGCTACTGGATGATTGAAGTGGACGTCCGCAGCACCCTTGATGGTGAACCCATCCTGCAGCACGATGCCACGTTTGAGCGCTACTTTGGCGACCCACGCCGACCTGACGAGATGACCTGGGCGGAAGTGCAAAAGCTCCGTTCGAGCCCTGGGAACCGCGCCCCTTTGCATTTTGAGGAGATGTGCGCGCTGGCGGCTGGGAAACTGCGGCTGATGCTGGACCTCAAGGGGACCGATTTTCCCAAGCCTTACCTACAACGGATTGAGTACACCATGCGCCGACATGGTTTGCTGGAAGGCTCGTGCACGCTAGGGGGTGGCGCTGTGAAGGAGCATTTCGCCGGCAAGATTCTGTTGTCGACAGGTCGCGCGCAATTGCGGGAAGCCGTCGCGCGTGGAGAGGAAGTGTCGAGTCGCAATTTTCTGTTTGAACTGGGCAGCGTGATGGATGAGGAGGCCGTGATGCTTTGCCGGAAACACGGCGTCATCTGTATGGCTGCCATCAACACGTTTCGCTATCAGATGGCGAAAGTGGACCACTGGGAAGGCGCTGCCAGTGATATCCGGCGGCTGCGGGAACTGGGTGTGCGGTACTTTCAGATCGATTCTATCTACGACAAATTCCTCGTCTGAGATTTGGTTGGGATCCCAACCGAAGCAGTTTGGCAGATAGCAATCATCACAAGATTGCCAGGCCGCCTGGAGAGTGGCGGGCGACGATCGCCAGTACCCGAGCCGAAACGCGCTCCTCCTGCGCTATTTCTTCTGGACGGCGCTTCCGCTCCGCCACAAGCCCCTGATCTTTCGGTGTGATCAACTGCACCCCACTCTTTCGCGTTTTTCATTGAGGATATTTTCATTGAGGATAGTTGAGGATAACTGTGTGACCATGTCTCGTCTGATTCTGATAACCGCATTACTTTTTGTTCTCGCTTCAACCATAGCCGCTTCAGAACCGTTTTTCCCCATGCATCCCGGCGATTTCTGGGAGTATGAAACCGCCGATGGACAACATGGATTCACGATCCACGGATTCACTCCGCTCTCAGCGAACGGCCGCATCTACTTCTTCGTGAATGGGTTTGCACCGCAGCAATTGATGATCCGCGAAGAGATTGGCGAGGGACTAAGGGCGTACGACGGAGAGACGAGTACGGAATCACCGTATCTTCCTTTCCGTCTTGACACAGGCTCACAGTTCAACGCACCCGACCGTGGGTGCGGCATCGTCACGGGGCGAGTAGAGCAAACGCGCGTCGCCGGATCGCTGCCTGTGGGCGACTTTCCGAGCATGCTCCAGCTCACTTACGATACGCCCGCTTGCGGTCAACCGGTGGTGCAAAGCGAGTTCTTCGTCGCGAATATCGGCATGGCGCGGAGAGTGATGAAGGTGGGTGATGAAGTGAGGCAGTACGATCTTGTTTCGGCCCGCGTGGGAGGTCGGATCCTGGTTCCGAAGACGAACACCCAGATCACCGCACTCACCTGGAGTGAACCGCGCCAGGGAGATACGGCGCTGCGCTTTCACTTGCGGACGATCTCTGGGGTAGCCGCGACAACGACGATGCGCTTCGGGTCCACCCAACGCTACGATTTGGTGATTCGCGACCAGAATGGCAACAAAGTTTGGCAGTACTCCGATGGCAAGGCGTTTGTTCCGGTACTCGGACAGGCGCAGGCTGCAAAGTACGAAATTGTGGTTCCTTTGAATCAACTACCTGGAGGGTCGATCGCACCGGGAGCCTATACGGTAGATGCCTGGCTAACGACTATGGGCGATACTCCCCGGTTCGCGGCAAGCGTGGGGATGGTTATCCAGGACTTTGGGCAGCCTCCGATGGCGCTCAGCGGATCAGTAAATCGCAATTACTTTCGCAAACGAGGAGGGCTGCCCATTCCTGGGCGTTCAATTCGCTATTGACGAAGGCAAGTTGCGGCAAAAAAGAAAGGCGCCGGTATGCCCGGCGCCTTTTCAGTTTTCCTGCAACGCGGACTGTTTCTCAGCTTTGTTTCTGCAGCATCCCAGCGCGGACCTTGATGGGAAGGCCCGTGCAATTGATGAAGCCAAGAGCGTCCTTCTGGTCGTAGCTTTCGCCCATGGTGAAGCTGGCAATGGCATCGTCGTAAAGGGAGTAGGCCGACTTCCTGCTGAGCACGTTGACGTTGCCCTTGTAGAGTTGGAGGGTCACCGCACCGGTGGTGTGCTCACTCATCTTCACGAAAAACGCATCGAGGCTTTCTCGCAGGGGTGTGAACCACAGGCCGTTATACACCAGGTCAGCATAATCTACTGACAGCTTCTGCTTGTAGTGGAGTGTGCTGCGGTCCAGGGTGAGTGCTTCCAACTCGCGGAGCGCGGCGACGATAAGCGTGCCGCCAGGGGTTTCATAGCAGCCACGGGACTTCATGCCGACAAAGCGGTTCTCTACCAGGTCAATGCGACCGATTCCATGCTCGCCGCCGATCTTGTTGAGAGTTTCCACCAACTCCGTGCCGCTCATCCTAACGCCATCGATGGCAACAGCGTTCCCCTTCTCAAAGGTAATGGTCACTTCCCCGGGTGTGTCGGGGGCTTCCGCCGGACTCTTGCTGAGCATCCAGATGTCATCGGGAGCGGCATTGGCCGGATCTTCCAGCGCACCACCCTCGTGAGAGATATGCCAGAGATTCCGATCGCGGCTGTAAATCTTCGTGGTGGAGACGCTCAGCGGCACATTATGCTTTTCAGCATAGGCGATAGCGGCTTCGCGTGAAGTAAGGTCCCACTCGCGCCACGGTGCGATCACTGGCAGGTGGGGTGCGAGCGCCTTGTAGGTGAGTTCAAAGCGCACTTGATCGTTACCTTTGCCGGTGCATCCGTGGGAGAGCCCATCACAACCAGCTTCCAGTGCCACCTCCACCTGCTTTTTGGCAAGCAGGGGGCGGGCAATTGAAGTACCGAGCAGGTATTTGTGTTCGTAGACAGCCCCTGAGCGGACCATGGGCCACAGATAGTCCTGGACAAACTCCTCGCGCAGGTCCGCCACATAGCATTCCACGGCACCGGTGGCGAGGGCTTTTTCGCGCAATCCACCCAGTTCTTCACCGCCTTGCCCAACATCGCCACAGACCGCTACCACCTCGCAGCCGTAGTTCTCTTTCAGCCAGGGGATGATGACGGAGGTGTCAAGGCCTCCAGAATAGGCCAGGGCTACCCGTTTCGGTTTGCTCATATCGTTGGATTGATCCTTTCTCTCTGCACCCAAGCGCAAACGAAGTTCACGCCCGCAAACCTTCAGTGTGCGCCAGGAAATGGTCTTATGGGAAGCGCAGCGCGGAGCGCGCTACAACCTGTTCCTACTCAGCACCCAGCAACATGACCAACAGGGCCTTCTGCGCGTGCAGGCGATTTTCAGCTTGGTCGAAGACAACAGATTGGGAACTTTCCATCACGGCATCCGTGACTTCCTCGTCGCGATGGGCGGGAAGGCAGTGCATGAAAATGGCCCCTGGGTTGGCGAGAGCCATCAGCGACTCATTCACGGAAAAATCCTTGAAATCGATGCGACGCTGAAAGGTTTCGTGTTCCAGGCCCATGCTGGCCCAGACATCGGTATACACGGCGTCCGCCCCGTCCAAGGCAACTTGCGGTTGTGTGGTGACAACGGCGCGGGTGCCGCACTCCGCAGCCAGCCGCTCAACATCCTGCCAAACGTCCTCCCTTGGTTCGTAGCCTGAGGGGGCTGCAATGGCAAAGTCCATCCCGAGGCGGCAGACCGTAAGCGCAAGAGAATGTGCCACGTTGTTGCCGTCGCCCAGATAGCAAAGCTTTTTGCCGCGAAGGCTGCCCAAATGTTCCATCATCGTCTGGGCGTCCGCCAGCGCCTGGCAGGGGTGGTAGAGGTCGCTCAGCGCGTTGATGACCGGGACACTGGAGAAAGTGGCGAGGTCTTCGATGGTCTGCTGCCAGAAGACCCGCGCAACGATTCCATGAGTCCAACGGTCGAGGTTGCGCGCGACGTCTTTCAGCGGCTCCCGGTCGCCGATTGGGCCCACCACCGTCACCGCGTCACCACCCAACTGCTTCGCGGCTAATTCAAAGGTGAGCCGGGTGCGCAGGGAAGGCTTCTCGAAAAGAAGGCTGATGTAACGCCCCTGTAATGCTTCGCGGTAGAGGTTGGGGAACTGCTTGATGTGACGCGCGAGTTCCAGCAGGTTAGTCAACTCAGCGGTGGAAACGTCAAGATCCTTACGAAAGTCGCGGCAGGTCATGGCTTTGGAGCGCAACTCCTCGGCACGCATAACCTCAGCGTGAATCTGCGAACGTCCGCCCTCCACCAGGGACACTGGAGCAGGCATGGTAGGCGAGAATCGTCTCGGCGGGGAGAACGCATGTTTATTCACAGCATTGTATATTGTTCCAGATCTTGGGGCAGGCGTCAACGGACCCGCGGCTGGGCCAAACTAGAGCTTCCACCCCTTCCGATAGCCAGGATTGAGGAGGGCGCTTGCTTGCGGGTCGTTTGGGAAACGCATCCGCTGGGGGTCCCAATCCAGGCTTTTCTGGGTGCGCTGGGCGATGGTGCCCAAGATGGCTACTTCGGTGAGCAGGCTACCGAACTGGAATTCGCAGGTGGGGGCAGGCCCACCTTTCGCAGCCGTAATCCATTCCTGGTAGTGCCCGGGCGAGCGGGGAAGGGTCTTTGCGGGAGGAGCGAAATTGCTGGCGCGGGTTTCGGGAAGCAATTGGTGACTACCGCCGGTGAACCCTGCAAGCAGGATGCCCTTATCGCCAACGTACATTGTGCCTGAGTCAGGAAGGGATTTCCCCGCGGGCATCTCGGCGGGGATAGGCGGTTTTAAGCCCCCGTCGTACCAGTGCATGCGGACGGGTGGGGCTGCGCCGCG
>CAZUAX010000046.1:6273-20368 GCA_964618435.1 uncultured Solibacteraceae bacterium | reverse complement strand
GCGGTTTTAAGCCCCCGTCGTACCAGTGCATGCGGACGGGTGGGGCTGCGCCGCGCGCTGGAAAATCCCAGGTAACCACAGAGGAATGCGGGAAGGTCTCCGGGAGAGGGATCACGGCATTACGAATGGTGAGTTGGCCGTCCCGGTTCACTACCCGGTGACGCACCACGCGGGTAGCGCTTGCGGAAACGCGGCGGGGCTGTCCCAACTCCAAGGCGCGGAACACCACGTGGAAGGCATGGCATGCCATATCACCCAGGGCACCGGTGCCAAAATCGTACCAACCTCGCCAGCTGAAGGGGTGGTAGGCCGTGTGATAAGGCCGTTCGGGCGCAGGGCCCAGCCATAAGTCCCAATTGAGGGTATCTGGTGCCTCCATCCCATGGCGGGGACGCATTAGACCCTGGGGCCAGATGGGACGGTTTGTCCATACATGCACGTCATGCACAGTGCCCACCGCGCCCGCCTTCACCCATTCCTCGGTAAGGCGGGAGTCCTCGGAAGCGGAGGATTGCACACTCATTTGCGTGGCAACGCGCTTCTTCCTGGCGGTTTCCGCAAGCAGCCGGGATTCGTAAAGAGTACGGGTGAGTGGCTTAGCACAGTAAACATGCTTGCCGAGGTCCATTGCTGCCATGGCGACGACAGCGTGGGTATGGTCCGGAGTGCCGATGACAACGCCATCGATCTCTTTGTGCTTGTCGAACATCTCGCGGTAGTCACGATATGTCTTGGCACTGGGGTAGCGCGCGAAGGTTCTGGCTGCGAAGGCATGGTCCACGTCGCAAAGGGCGACAATGTTCTCACTCTCACATTCGCGAAGATAGCCAGCGCCCATCGCGCCCACGCCTACGCCTGCAAGATTCAGTTTGTCGCTGGGCGCCGTTCCAGCCTGGCCGCCAAGGACGTAGGCAGGAACAATCGAAAATGTGGCTGCAACTGCGGCGGTAGCGGACCGACGACTTAGCGCAGGACGCCCCGGTTCCGGCAGGGAGTTCGAAGAGGATGACATAGGCGAATTCTCCTGGAGTCTTGAGTATTCAGGTGTATCACTGTCGGCGTGTTAGCGCCACGGGATGACTCCTTTTCCCGGGAAGGTTTTCCGCTTCGTTATATTGAGTTATGACGGAAAAGCGCCACTCGGTCTGCGCCCTCGATTGTCCCGATTGTTGTTCGATGCTGGTCCAGGTTCAGGACGGCAGGGCAACCCGACTGCAGGGCGATCCTCACCATCCCATCACTAAGGGTTTCCTGTGCGCGAAAGTCACCCAGTACCTTGAGCGGGAATACCATCCGGATCGCCTGCTGTACCCACTGCGCCGCACTGGGCGAAAAGGGGAAGGTCGTTTCGAACGAATATCGTGGGACGAGGCGATCGCGGAGATTGCGCATCGCCTTGGTGATATCGCCAAGGTCCACGGCCCAGAAGCTATCCTTCCGTATAGCTACGGGGGGAGTATGGGTCTGCTGAATGGCGCTGGAATGGATCGCCGGTTCTTCCATCGCCTTGGTGCGTCACGGCTAGACCGAACCATTTGCGCCTCCACTGGCACTGCGGCACTGCAGATGACTCTCGGTGCGCGCACGGGCACGGAACCAGAGCAGTTTGCGCAATCGAAATGCATCATTGCCTGGGGTGCCAATATCCTGGCCACCAATGTCCACTTGTGGCCGTTTATCGTGGATGCACGCCGCAATGGGGCAAAGTTCTATGTAATTGATCCCTTACGTACGAAAACGGCAAGTTTGGCGGACCGTCACCTGGCGGTGAATCCAGGGAGCGACGCAGCCCTTGCCTTGGGGATGATGCACGTGATTTTCCGGGATGGGCTGGAGGATAGGCAGTATCTGGAAACGCACTGCACGGGCTGGGAAGAACTGCGAGAGAAAGTAGTTGCTTACACACCCGAAAAGGTGGAGGAGGCTACCGGGATCAGTGCCATTGCGATTGAGGAATTGGCTCGTGATTACGCCACGATGCGTCCTGCCGCGATCCGAATGAACTATGGCATCCAGCGCAGTGAGCGCGGGGGAATGGCGGCGCATACGGTAAGTCTGTTGCCGGCGATTGTCGGGTCCTGGAAGGAAGTGGGGGGAGGCATGCAACTTACCACCACTGGCGCATTCGGCTTCAACCGGCAGGCACTGGAGAGACCAGACCTACAGTGGTCATCGCCGTTAGGCAGAGAAGCGCGGATGCGCAATATGTCGGAGATCGGTAAGGAACTAGCGTTGCCCGCTGAGCAACCCGTGCATGCGGTGGTGGTGTACAACTCTAACCCAGTGGCCATTGCACCCAACACCAATCTGGTGCGGACGGGCTTTGCGAGAGAGAATCTGTTTACGGTGGTATTGGAGCAATTCCTCACAGATTCAGCAAGATACGCTGACATCGTGCTTCCAGCGACTACCTTTCTGGAGCATAGTGATCTTTACTACGCTTACGGGCATTACTACCTGCAACTGGCGCGCCCTGCCCTTCCTGCGCCAGGGGAGTGCAAGAGTAATGTGGAAACCTTCCGATTGCTCGCGCTGGCGATGGGCTTCGAGGAACCGTGTTTCCACGACTCCGAAGACGACATGATGCGGCAGGCTCTGGATACCGATCATCCTGCGCTGCGCGGCATTACACTTGAGGACCTGGAGGCAAAGCGCTCCATTCGTCTGCAGATTAGTGAGGAAGGGGTTCCGTATTTGCCCCATGCAGCAGGCGGGTTTGGAACCCCATCCGGACGATGTGAATTCCACCCGGAGCGGTTGGACTACGAAGCCCCGCGGGAGAGTCGGCATGGTGATGCACACGTACGCGCAGAATATCCCCTCGAATTGATAAGCGCCAAGGTTGAGAGTGGCATGAACTCAACATTTGGGCATAGGGCGGATTTTGACGAAGAGTGTGCGTGGATACGGATTCATCTGAGCGATGCCGAGCCGCGAGGAATTACCGATGGAGAGATTGTAGAAGTCTTCAATAAACGTGGGCGCCTACAGTTACGAGCAAAGCACTCTACTGCGGTGAAGCCAGGGCTGGTTTCGGTGAGCGCGGTTCGTTGGTCTGGATCGTCTGAGGATGGAAATAGCGTGAACGTACTCACCTCAGATGTCTTGAATGACCTGGGAGGCGGCGCCTCGCTGTTCAGTTGCCTGGTGCAGGTGCGTCCGGTGCAAGTGCCTCCACGATCTGCCCGCAAGACTGTCGCTCGGGACATCGAGACAGCTAGTTGAGGAACCCTGCGGCACGGTCTCCTTGTCGGATGGACCTGACAGTACATCAGTAAATTACGGCTCGTATCGCGGTAGCCCCCGGTTTTGCATTGAGGCTATGGACCGCAAGCCCTAGGCCGAGAATCTATCCTGTATAGGAGAGTTCTCCTGCTTCCTTGACGTGACAGGCGGGTTTTGTTGAAACGAGCTATAAAGCTCTGCAGTTTCTTCCCGATAGTCCGAACTAAATGAATCATCCAGGAAATCGGCGTGTGAACCGAAACTTCAGAGAACTTCGCGTAGTCTAGATAGTCAATCCCTGAAAAAGTGCAGGGATTCCGAGAAGTCAGCACGTACAACCTCTGTTAGGACGTATTGACACGGCATACTCGCGTGCTATAATTTCCAAGCTCTGTGGGGATTCGGCCAATCAGGTCCGGATTCTCCGGCGCCGAAGAGGAAATTTCGAATCGATTTGGCACCAACCATTGCCAAATTGTGAAACTTAAGGCGAAAACCACCGTCTATACGGTGTGGCAAAGAGACGGCAAAGATAAAAGAACAAGAAGGAGTTGAGGCCATGACGAAGCAACAACTTGACCGCTTTCGGAAGATCCTTCAGGAAAAGGAAACCGAACTTTTGCAGGTGGTGCGTAAACGTGACGAGATTGCCATTGAGAAGACGCCCGACGCGCTGGATGAAGTACAGCGCGCCGCTGAGCGCGAGCTTGCCATCCGCAATCTGGACCGGGAATCCCGCCTACTGCGAGAAGTCCGTGCCGCGCTACGGCGGATTGCAGATGGGTCCTATGGTACCTGCATCTACACGGGCGAAGAGATCAGCATGAAACGGCTGGAGGCCGTGCCGTGGACACCCTTCTGCCTGAAGGCGCAGGAACTGTTTGATAGCAACCAAGCCGATGCCGTGGAGTCCTTTGAGGACGCAATGGCAAGCGCGGCTTAACTTCCAGGATTGCTGCTGCTTCACACACGAGTCTCACATTCTTGGCCCGGCGGATTCCCCCGCCGGGCCATTTGTCTGAATCTCCTGCAACTTGGCTCAGCTCCCCGCCGAGAGCCGTTCTCTGTATCCACACTCTGTCCCCGCGCCGTCCTTCGGCAAGGGATGCGTGCTGAAACTCAGTTATCCCTTGCGCTACGATGTTGGACAACCACACTGGGGAGGATTTGCCATGCAACGTCGTGATTTTTTGCATTCCACCGCAATAGGAGCGATGCTCCTTAAGGGGCTTAAGCTGAATGCCGCTACTGATGTTCCGGCGCTGTTGGGTGGAACTCCGGTAAGGCGCGAAAAGTGGGCTTCCTGGCCGGTGTTCAACCAGGCAGAGGAAAACGGGTTACTGGATGTGCTGCGCAGTGGGGCCTGGTGGCGCGGCGAGGGCAAACGCGTCGCAGAGTTTGAACGAGCGTATGCCCAAATGCTCGGTTCCAGCCACTGTCTGGCAACCGCGAACGGTACGAGCGCGCTGGTTACGTCTCTGGGTGCATTGGGAGTTGGCGGAGGCGATGAGGTGGTGATTCCGCCCTACACCTTCGTGGCAACCGTGAACGCGGTGCTTATCCACTATGCACTGCCAGTGTTCGTGGACACGGATATTGAGACCTTCCAGATGAACCATCGCAAGCTGCGCGCTGCGGTGACGCCAGCTACCAAAGTGATTATGCCCGTCCATCTGGGCGGGGCGATGAGTGAGATGGATGAGATCCTGGAAGTTGCCAATGAGCGAAACATCCCTGTAGTGGAAGATGCCTGCCAGGCCCATCTGGCGGAGTGGCGTGGAAAGAAAAGTGGGACGATGGGCAAGGCCGGGTGCTTCAGTTTCCAGGGCTCCAAGAATCTGAACGCGGGCGAGGGTGGGGCAATTCTCACAAACGACGAGGACTTCATTGAGCGCTGCTATGCCTTCCACAACAATGGGCGCGCGCGTAAAGTAACCAGCTACAACTTCAGCTACGCCTCCAATGGAGCCAACCTGCGGATGACCGAATTTCAGGGTGCAATTCTTCTGGCCCAAATGCGCCGGCTGGAAGCGCAATCCTCAGCTCGCGAGCAAAATGCCCGTTATCTCACGCAACAGTTACGCAAGATTGAAGGCATCACCCCAGCGGCGGAGTATAGTGGCGCTACGAGGAACGCTTATCACCTTTACATGTTCCGCTATGATCCGCAGGGTTTCAACGGCCTCCCCCGCGGCACCTTCATGAAGGCGATGAACGCGGAGGGCATTGGATGTGGCGGCGGCTATTCGCCACTCACCGAGGAGCCGTTCCTGAAACACCGTTTGGAATCCGAAGCCTACAAGAAAATCTATGGGGAAAAGCGGATTAAGGAAGTGATGGAGCAGAACCGCTGCCCGGACAATGTGAAGCTCTGCAGCGAAGCTGTCTGGTTCACCCAAACCATGCTTCTGGGCGGGCGCAAAGACATGGATAATATTGTGGACGCAATCCTGAAGATTCAGAAGCAGGCTGACGCGCTGAAGGCCAGAGCCTAGCCGGAGCCCGTTCATTGCGGGCGCTATCGTTCAAGAGCTTGCTGCAGGGCTGCGTCCAGAGCCTCCCGCGTCATGTCCGTGCTGATGAAGATCTCCTGGCGCGCACCCGCACTGAACGCGAGGGCTTTCCAGCCATTGGTAGTGGGAACGCTCACTTTCAAGCGCAGTTTCCCCTTGGCATCCCGCACCGGCTTGATGACCCCAGGGACGATCATGCGGATGTCCTCGGGCCGATCTTCCAGCAATGTTTCCAACACGCGGCGCAAGCCATCAATTATGCTGTGCTCAATCTTGAGCTTGCCCCCCGCCGTGCGTAGCCGAAACGATGCCATGGTGCCCTTCTTTCAGAGTAACGTGCCGCACAGGTGACGCTAGAATCGCTTTCGATAGAGAAAGTCGATACCAAAGAGGCCATCTTCGTCGCGAAGAGCCACCATCGAGAATTGCGGGTTGAAGTTCCACTCCAGTCGCACAATCTGTTGCTGGGTGCCGGCAAGGTTGGTGATGAAGGTGACCGTAATATCGCGGTTCACCTGTTGTTCCACCGTGAGGCGTGCCTGAGGGTTGTTTTCCACACCGGTAAGGCGTGGGTCGATCTTGATTCGGCTTACCCCAAAGAACTTCTGCAGGCGGCCCGCAATGGGTGCTGCCACGGCCTGTCCCACCAGGGCACTTGCACCTACCTGCTGCCAACTCTGTGCCGCTTCATTTTGTGCGGCGGCCAAGGATGGCGAGCCAGCAGGCGCCCTGCCTACAGTAAGCAGCGCGATGATTTCGTTCAGTTGCAGGGGTGGATCGCTGCGGTAGTTCACATTCAATTTATCGATGGGGCCAGAAAAGGTGAGGGTGACATCGATGCTGCGGACCCGCGTGCGCAAGTCGAGGTTCAGCACTGGCTCCAGCTTCAGGGGATTGATGAACGAGATATCGCCCCGGTCAATAAAGTACTTGTTTCCAAAGAAGTTAATCTCTCCCTGGTTTACCGTCACCTTTCCCAGAAGCACCGGGCTATAGGGATTGCCACGCAGACGAAGGTCGGCTTCACCGGAGAGGTCCTGAGTTAACGTGGAGTCAAAGCGGACGTCGGGGGCGGTGCGCACTTGTACGTCAAAGCGCATGTTGCGGAGAAACTCGTTTTGGCTGGCTGAGGGGGTAGCCACAGGCTTAGCAGTGGAAGTGAGGATGCTCGCCAAATCGCTGCGAGGGTTCACTGCCGCGCGGGTGATGCTTACCACTCCGGAGAGGATGCTTTGCTCTGTAGAGCCGGTGAGTTCCAACGTGGCATCGGCGGAAGTGCTAACCCCAGGGGGATAGCGCACGCGCACGTCCTCCCCTCGAAAACTCAAGCGGAAGTTGGGTGTGCCGGATACATAGCTCACGAACCCGTTCAGCGTCAGTTCGCCACCGCCAGACTGAGCGGTGATTTCTTCAATGTTGGCCCGGTCGCGGTAGAGAAAAACCCTGCCGTTCACCTTGTCAAGGCCGTTCGGCACGCCCACCAGGTAAATCGACGCATCCTTCAGGTCAAGAGTCCCGTATAGGTCAGGGTTGGTGAAAGTTCCCCGAATGGAAACGTCCAACTCAGAACTGCCCCCCGCCTCCAGTGATGGCTCGAAAGCGTTGAAAATGCGAAAGTTGAGGTCGCCCCTTGCGCGTAGGTTCATCTGCTGGCGCTCGTTGCCCGGTGTGATGGAACCTCCCAGGGAGAGAGAAGTTCCATTGCCAGTAAGGGTGGCATTGGCAATCTGAAGCACCTTGCCGTCCCACGTAAAGCGGACGGGCTGTTTGTTCGTAAGCTCGAACGGGCGCTCCTGGCCTAACGTGCGCGCCTTCGGCGTGATGCGCGCGAGGCGTAGCTCATCAATTACCACCTCACCATGAATCTGCTGAACGTCAAGCAGCGGCCCCTCAAATGTCAGGTTGCTCACCATGAGCATGGAAACGGGCAGGTTTTCCTCACTCATGCTTGGCGGCAGCCAACCCCGGATGGAGTCAAGCGTCAGCCGGTTGATCGCCATACGGCCCTTGGCGGGATAGCCCGGCGTGAGTGCTACTGAAAAATCGCCCTCGACGGTGGAGTCCAATAGCTTCCCGTTCAGCTTGGCCAAGGCAACTCCCTGTTGGGTGCTGAGTTCGAGATCGACGCCTCCAGCGGGTTTGCCAGCATACTCAATCTGTTCCAGATGGAATTCTCCCTGTAGGCTCTCAAGGGAGAAGGTGCCAGAGTCAGATAACCCGGAGGCGGATACCCCGGAGCCAGTTAACCCGTTGCCAGAACGAAACGAGAAGGTGGAATTACCACGAAGGTTGCCATTGGCGTCGAAACTCTCCTGCTGCAAAGCACGAAAATCTCGTAACCGGAATCCACTGGTTGTAATTTTTACTTCACCGGAGCCATTGCGGAGCATTTCCGGCTGATGACGGTAGAAGCCTGACAGATCAAGGCGACCGCTGCCTCGAGAAACGTGACTGTCCTGCACGCGGAGCTCGTGGTTGGTGTAGGAGGCATCCACCGCGAACTCGTCGAAGGGTTCGCCATAGGCTTCTCCGTCGCGGAGGCGAGCAGCCAATGTGGCCACTGGGGATTCAATGGTTCCCTGTACCTCGAGATCCGCCAGAAGAGTGGCGGCAACCGGAAGCTCTTTTTGCTCCAATTCAGCGAGGATCGTTTTCAGTGAGCTCGCTCGAAGTGTCGCGTTGGCGCGGAGGGGTGCTGTACGGACAGGAGTCCAGTTATCCAGTGCAAGGTCGAGTGTGCCGCGCAGTTCCACATCGCCCTTCCGCGCGATGAGGTCGCTCACGGACACGGCATCTTTGCTCGCCTTCGCCCGCATGGAGAGGGCGTCAAGGCTGCGTCCCTCATAGCGGACCGCACGTGCTTGCACGGTTCCGTCAATCGTGGGCTTGGTCCAGTCCCCCGATATCGAGCCCTGGAATCGAATTTCGCCATTCGAGAGCAAATCCACCGGGAGGAGTGACTCCGGGTCTTCGGAAACCAACGCGAGCGCGGGCAAGAAATCCGAAAGCTTGCGCGACGTAACCTCGATTTGAAGACCTTCACGAATATCACCATCAGCGCGGAGGTGGGAACTCGGAAATTCGAGTAGCGTGTCCCGCAACTCAAGTCGGCCGTCGCGCATGGTGAAGATGGCACGAACCTCTCCACCCAGGGGCGTCTCTCCTTCCGTAGGGCGCAGGCTCAATTCCGCGTTCAGCGTTGTGTCTTCGACACCGCTTGATCCGAAAGTCGTGCGGAGCCCGATGTCGCCAGAAACACTTGCGTTGTACTTCAGCTCTCCCACTCCGCTGGCTTGCGTCACCCGATCGAGAGACATGCCTGACACTGCACCTTGCACCTGAAGATCCTTGCCATCGCGGAAACTAGCTTCGGCATTGAACTCCCCGCCTAGGGCCTCTATCCGCAGTCCGGGGAAGAGAAGCGCATCCGCCGCCAGTTCCATCCGGGAATCCAGTGAGACGTTGGCGACGCGGACTTCCCCGCTTCGCAGGGCAAGACCACTTCCGCTGACGTTGCCGGAAAGCTGCCAGGCTCCATCCTCATAGACGAACTCGCCTCTGGTTTCCGCGCTCCCCGCCGGCTCAATGGGTAGCCGAAACTCCCGATGGATGTCGGCTACCTGCACATTGCCCTGAAACGGGACGCGTATATTCGGCGACTTGAAGTCCCGCAACTCCATGGAGAAATCCACCGTGCTTCGCAGATGTGAAAACTTCGCATCAGATAGGCGTAACTCATCCCGTTCCAGGGCGATATTGGATTGGAAAGCAAAGGGAATAGCCCGGATGGAATTGGTTTCGAAGGAAAGAGCACGGGCACCGATGGATCCCTCGTAACGTTCCATGGCACCCAGGAACTCTAGCCTGAGGTCAAGATCTTCCCCCTTGAGATCGAGGGGCAATTTTTGCTCAGCAACTTCGACAAGGCCTTCGGAAATCGCAAATCTCCGGATGCCCAAGTCGATCAGCGTGTGGGTAAAGGGCTCACCATCGGAGGGCGTTTCGGGCTTCGGCAAATTCGTGGAGCCGTCCTCGTACAAGGCAATATGGAGGGCCGGAGCCTCTACGTCCACGGAGTCCACCCGGAATTTGCGACCCAACCAGGATAGCGCGGTAGCATCCACGGAAATGCGCCGAGCGCGGAACAAAGGGGGCTCTGCATCGGATTCACGTCCGTGAAGCACGAAGTCGCGGAGTTCCGCCGTCAAGGTGAAGAGGTTGAAGTGCAGTTCCCCAATCTCCGTTCGAGCACCACTGGCTTTCGTAATGGTTTCTTCCAGAAACACGCGAAGACGATCGCGGCCCCAATCCGAATGGACGGTGGTAATCAGGGCAACAGAGGCCAAGGCTCCCAATGCAAGCAAGGCTCCGATCCACTTCAGAATCCGCCTACGGCGACTCATGGCAGCACCTCGGGCAAATAGCGCACCTCCGCCCGGGCTCGCGCGTCCTCCAGCCATCGCTCAATGTTGTTGTCCACCACTTCCTCCACAAGGCTGGCCTCAATGGAATCCCGTACGCTCTCAAAGGGTGGGGGCTCTGGATCTTTCGGGTCCGCCGTCTGTGGGTAGCGCTCCATATAGCGCTCAAGCACAGCGGAATCGGAAATGCGCACCGCTGGCCGAAACCGGAAGTCGATGTACTTCATAGTGGCGACCGCTGAGCGAAGAAACAGGCGGATAGACAAAGGGTCGAGCTTGGCGTCCTGCGCGGCGCGTTCGAAGGCTTCCTGAGAACTCCAGAACTCCTGGTGGGTTGAGCTAAGCGCTGCTTCCAGCTCTTCTTCGCTGGGCATGGGAAACCCGTTGGAGCGCATATCCAGCAGTAGGAGCCTTTGCGTCACCATACGGTCGGCAGTTTCGCGAAGAGTTTGCTGTGTGTATTCGGGTTCCTTCCCATCCAGAAACGCAGCAATGCGAACCTGTTCGTAAATTTCCTGTTCCGTGATCACTTCCAGGCCCACGGTAATCGCCACGCGGTCGAGGAGCTCTTTGGCGAATGCAATTGGCGCAGACAGCGAGAGGCTGAGCAGCAGGACAAGCAGGAAATGTGGCGGGGAAATCATTAGAAGCTCTG
Source organism: uncultured Solibacteraceae bacterium (assembly GCA_964618435.1). Classification (GTDB taxonomy): domain Bacteria; phylum Acidobacteriota; class Terriglobia; order Bryobacterales; family Bryobacteraceae; genus JACTMJ01. The sequence goes on along the minus strand of CAZUAX010000046.1, from coordinate 9,554 downwards.
CCCCAGCGAGAAATGGAACTGAAAACGACCTACCGATTGTCGTTCCCGTCTATCGAGCAAGACATTTTCCGGAAGTCCAAGTAATTCCTCCCTCGTTCCGCGGAAGCCCACGAAGGAAGGAGGATTCAGGGAATAGGCAAGGTCGACGCGGAAGGGACCAATCGGCGTCTGGTAGCGGATGCCAAAGCCCACAGCGTGGACCATGTAGTTAAAGTCTTCCACATTCTTCTGCCGGATGCGGAACGAGAACTTGCGCAGATCACTATAGACGTTGCCGGCGTCGTGGAACAACACGCCGCCGAGGCTGTTGCCCAAAAGTGGGAAGCGGGCCTCAAGGCCATTGACAAACACCATATCCCCCCCGATGGGGAATCCGGTCACCGCATCCCGGGGCCCCGCCTGGTTTTCGGGAAATCCTCGATGTGAGGCAGCGCCTCCAGCAAAGAAACGCTCAGGCAGGGGGACATCAAAACCGGTCTGCTGCCGGTAGCGACTGGTGACGGGCTCGATGGCGCCAACCGTGGTGGTGCGCGCAATAATCAGTTTGGAATTGATGCGGTGATAGGTGGAGTTGCGTCCCAGGAAGCGTCCAAAGTCAGAACCCGAGAGGAGCGCCCGGGAAGCGAATCCGAAGTCGAGCGAGGTATAGATGCCGCGGGTGGAGTCAGTTGGATCGTCGCGCTTGTCCTCGATGAGGGTTGCGGAGACAATGCCCACCTTGGCTGGTGTGGAGAAAACAGGAATCAGGCCTGGGGCTACCTGGAGAGTGTCCTGCACAATTCCTGTCTGCCGCCAGGCCACACGGTAGAGGACGTTGCGAGCAAGATTCACGCGCTGGCCAAGCTGCAAGGACGCTTCGTAGCGACGGGAAGTGAAGGTGCGGATATCGCGGGATTGGTCGCCCAGAAGGGTGAAGGCAAGATTGAGATTGTCGCGATCACGGAATTGGGGTGCCAGATAGTTGATCAGCGCGCGCTGCTGGATGTTCGACACACGGCTGCGGAAGCTAAGACTATGTGCGATCCCAAACATGTTTAGCCGCGTTAATTCGAACTGGACGCGGGGGCTAAAGGTATTTGACCCCGTGGCGGAACGAAGATTGTTCTGGCTGCCGCCAATACGGGCAATTTCGGCCCCGAAACCGAAGGTGGCTGAGTACCGCTTTGACTCTTCCAGTTGGAAGAGGATGTACTTAGAGTCCTCCTCGCCCATTGGATTCTGTACAGCCATATCCACTTTGGCGAAGATACCCAAGTCGTAGAGTCGCCGCTGGGTGTCCACCATGGAGCGCTGAGACAAAGGCTCCCCTTGAAAGATCTCCACCCGCTTGTAGACGAGTTCTGGCGACGTGGCATCCAGTCCGCTGATCAGGACCTCGCGCACGTAGGTCTGGTCTCCTCGATCCACTTCGTAAATCACGTCGACGAGGTTTTCAGAGTCGGTGCTGAGCACTCGAAAATCGAAGGTGGCGTCCGGATAGCCCAAGTTATAAAAGAATGCGAGGATGTTGTCACGATCCGCAGTGGCGTTTACGACGCTGAAGGGCTGGTTTTCGAGGGTAGTCAGCAGCAGATCGATCTGCTCTCTTTCCTCCGGTTCAAGCCCGTTGATCTGCAGACTGCCAACGAAAACCTGAGGACCTTCACTGATGAGGAAGGTTAGGCCAATCTGGTCTTCCTTCTCTCCGAATGGATCTTCCAACTCGTATTCCACCTCCACCTCGCGGAAGCCATTCGTAAGGTAAAGGCTACGGATGGTCTCCACGTCCTGGCGGATGTAGCCCTCACTCAGACGACCCCGCCGGAACTGGAAGGACGCGGGAGTGACATAGAGGCGTTCCAGGATGTCACCGTCGGAGAAGAACTGATTGCCGTCAATCTCCACATGAGCAAGCTTTTTGCGCATGCCTTGGTCAATCTGATAAACGATTTTCTGGCGATCATCCTCGGTCTGGCGATCCTCGAAGCTGACGTCCGCATTGAAGTAGCCTCGGGTTTGGAAGTATTCCTCGATATTGCGCGCACCTTCCACCAGCAGGTCACGGTCAACGGACTGCTCTTCAAACACGGGAATTAGCTGCTGGCGCTTTCCGCCAGACAGTTTGGCGCCCTCGACGTCAATTTCCACCTTGGAACCAGGACGGACTTCCACTTCCGGGTGGACCTGATTTAGCTCGGGATCGAACCCCATGTCGATTAAGCGGACCTGGGCCATCATGTAGTCCTGCTTCTGGTAGAAACTGCGGATGCGTGAAACGCCCTGCTGTGTGCGCGATTCCGTGACGTCCTTCCATCCCAGGAGTCCCCACCACTTTTCCCAGTTCGACCGGCTGACAAGTTTGCCCTCTTTGAACTCGAGGGGTCCCTGAAAGATCGGCGTCCCATAGCGTGCTCGGCTGGGGGTCTGCACATAGAAGGTGATATTCACCTGCTGGGTTTGGTCAAAGTACTGGTGGACAGGGAGGACCTCAGCGCCATAGTAGCCATTCTTTTCGAGCATTAACTCCAGAGCAGCGACTGCCGCATCCTCGTCGCGTTGGGAAAATTCGGCGCCCAGGGTGAGCTTCGTGGCATTGCGCAGCTCACCGGGGTTTGGGGGGGCCTTTACTCCCACCACGGTGACGTTTCCAACAAACCAGCGGTGCTCGGTTTCGATGCGAAGTTGCACTTCGCCGGAGGGAAGCAGGTCTGCCTCGACGCGGATTTGCTCAAAGCGCCCAGTGGCGTAAAGCCGCTGAATCACGCCTCGAACAAGCTCAGCGGTGAGAGGCATCCCGGGCTGGATGTCGAGCAACTCCACAAACTCTTCATAAGGCATGGGTTGGCGACGAGGGATTAGCACCAGTTCGCCAATCGGGGTGTTGTAGTAGTCCGAAGGTGCGGCAACCGCGATGCTGCCAGCCAGCAGCAAGAGAAGAAACGAAATGAGCACCGGGGAAACGCGCATGGATAGCAGTGAGCGCTCGCGACTAAACCTGGGTCGGCAGCCAGTACTTAACGATGATAGCGCGTGGTTGCTAGCATGAAGCCAGAGACCACCGTGCCGGATTCTGCCGATTCTTTTCATTATGAGCGCTATTCGCGCCAGACCCGTTTTCCTGAGTGGGGCGACGAGGGGCAGCGTCTGCTCTTCGAGAGCCGTGTTGCGATCGTTGGCTGTGGAGCACTGGGGAGCTTTCATGCCGCTGCTTTGGCTCGAGCCGGTGCCGGATTCCTGCGATTGATCGACCGCGACTACGTAGAAGTTAGTAATCTCCAACGCCAATGGCTGTTTGACGAAGC
>CAZUAX010000046.1:0-6173 GCA_964618435.1 uncultured Solibacteraceae bacterium | reverse complement strand
ATGCCAGTACTGCCTGGGACAACCGCCTGTTTCCGGTGCCTATACCCGGAGGCTCCATCGGGACCCCAGCCCACCTGTGAAACCGAGGGCGTGCTGAACACGATAACCGCAACCGTTGCTGCGTGGCAGGTATCCTTGGCCTACCGTGTGTTGCTTAAGCGAACGAACAACTGGAAGCCGCGAATCAGTCAGTTTGATGTCTGGACCGGGGAGATACGACAGATTTCAATGCCAACTCCAGTAGGGGGCTGCCCGTGTTGTGGTGATCGGGAGTTTCCGCATCTGGAGAGGGGCCATCGCGCACCGGTGAGCCTTTGCGGCCGGAATGCTGTCCAAATTCACGAGCGGAAACGCCCATTGGAGTTGACAGCTCTAAAAGAGAGGCTGGAGCCACTGGGGCGTGTGATTGCGAATGAGTTTGCGCTTCGCTTCTTCCTGCCAAAGTACGAGATCACTGTATTTCCCGACGGGAGGGCCATCATCAAGGGCACCCAGGACGTTGGAGTGGCCCGGAGCCTGTACGCGCAATACATTGGTATTTAGGGGGCCTTCGGGGGCATCCAGGGGCCTTCAGGCCGAGGACGGTTTGCCACGGCCCTCTTGGCATGGGCGAGTGCGGGTGTGGGCTACTGTGAATATTTATTCTCATCGCTTGTGGACCCCCGGGTTTCGTCGGAGAATCAAAGACTGGGGGTGAGAAACCGGAATTGGCATTGAAAGTTGCGGAAGAAGGGACCCGGCTTGATGGGTCGGACCGCTGGAGCGTATTCGCCGCCAGCGAGCTTTACGACGTTTCCCGTTGGGGCAACGGCTATTTTTCTGTCGGCAAGAACGGAAACCTGCTCGTTCATCCCGACAAGCAGCCAGGCCGGTTCATCGACCTCAAGCAACTGGTAGATACGCTGCAGCTCCGCGGCATCCATCTGCCCATTCTGGTGCGCGTAGGTGAAATCATTGGTCACCGCCTGCAGGAGATTCAGGGTGCATTTCACCGCTCCATTGAGGAGTTCGGTTATAAGGGCGAGTACGCCTGCGTATATCCGATCAAGGTGAACCAGCAGCGCCAGGTGGTGGAAGAAGTCTATCGCTACGGCCAACCCTTTGGGCACGGTTTGGAAGCTGGGTCGAAACCAGAACTGCTTGCTGTCCTTGGAATCGCGGACAATAACACCCCTATCCTGTGCAATGGTTTCAAGGACGATGAGTATATCGAGATGGTGATGCTGGCCAAGAAGATCGGCCGCAAAATCATCCCGATTGTCGAAAAATACTCGGAACTGGACCTGATCCTGAAATACGCAGCCAAGGTGGGGGTAACACCATCGATTGGTTTGCGGCTGAAACTCGCGTCGCGCGGCAGCGGACGCTGGCGGTCGAGCGGTGGCTTCCGCTCAAAGTTCGGCCTCAGCGTGAGTGAAGTGCTTCATGCCTTCACGAAGCTAAAGTCCCTGGGTATGGAGCAGTGCCTGGAACTGCTGCACTTTCACCTTGGCAGCCAGATTACGAACATCCGGCAGGTAAAGGTTGCCGTAAATGAAGCGGCACGCATTTATGCGGAACTGGCCAAACAAGGTGCCGGATTGAAGTACCTGGATGTTGGCGGCGGTTTGGGCATCGACTACGACGGTTCGCAGACTGACTTCGAGTCGAGCGTGAACTACTCGTTGCAGGAGTACGCAAACGATGTGGTTGCCCATGTCCAAAGCGTTTGCGACGAAGTGGAAGTGCCCCACCCCACGTTGATTTCCGAAAGCGGCCGGGCGGTGGTGGCATACCACAGTGTTTTGATTTTCAACGTGTTGGGTGTGGGCGGACTGGGCGAAGCCGCGGTGCCTTCCGCCTTGCCGGACGATGCTGAGCAGCCATTGCAGGACCTTCTTGAAACGTATCGTGGCCTGAACGCGAAGAATGTGCGCGAGGCGTTTCACGATGCTAACGATTCGCTGGACCAGGCGCTGAACCTGTTTAGCCTGGGCTACTTGACGCTGGACCAGCGGGCGATGGCAGAGAACCTGTACTGGGCCATCTGTAAGCGCGTGGCCAGGATGGTGAAGGACCTCGATTACGTACCAGAGGAAATGGATGGGTTGGAGGCCATGCTCTCTGACACCTACTTCTGCAACTTCTCCATCTTCCAGAGCATGCCCGATAGCTGGGCGATCAAGCAGCTATTTCCAATCCTTCCTATCCACCGGCTGGACGAGGAGCCCACGCAGCGTGGAATCCTGGGTGATATTTCTTGTGATTCTGACGGTAAGATCGACCAGTTCATTGACCGCCGCGACGTGAAGAAAACCCTTCCTCTTCACAAATATAAAGACGAGCCCTACTACCTGGGCGCATTCCTGGTAGGAGCTTATCAGGAGATTTTAGGCGATCTGCATAATCTGCTGGGCGATACCAATGCGGTGCACGTGGGGCTGGACGAAAATAACGAGCCGGTGCTGGAAACCCTGGTAAAGGGTGACACTGTGCGCGAAGTTCTGGACTACGTGCAGTTCAAGACCGAGGCGCTGAGTGCGAAGTTCCGCCGCGACGTGGAACAAGCGGTGCGCTTGGGCAAGATCGGCTACGAAGAGTCCGGACGGCTGCTGCGATTCTATGAGGACGGCTTGCAGGGGTATACCTACCTGGAAGACCCGGGTACGCCATAGACCCGAAGTGGCTGACGTCCCCGAGCGACAAGCCTTAGCAGCGATAGCTGGAAGCGGCGTGGATCGTAGATTCCATCGAAGGCGAAGCTGCGTGGTTCTGTTTTTCGAGTGTTCGGTGAATACGCCGCCGTGTTCTGCCTTCATCCCCGCAAAGCCTACTGGCTAGCGGCCTTGTCTCTCTTCTGAGTGACGCACACGCCTGATTTTCTCCGTTTCCAGAGGACTCGGAAGTGGACTGCAGCAAAATTTGCTACATCTTCACTTCCTGACATCCATTCGTCTTACCACATTGCGGGCTTCGGCAGAGCATTCCGGACTTGATACACTGACAAATCGCGGCAGCGTCGCGACCGGTATGGCGCCGAAGCCTTTTGTTCCGCAGGTTACTCAGCGCGACAACTCTCCCGGTCCAGTGCGTCTGCCACGCTCAAATCCTCATGGACACCATCGTTTTCCTCTGTAACCCCGCGATGAAGAGCCTCGTGCTGCTGGACGAGCTTCCTGACAATGTCCGTGTTGCGGTGGGCCTGGAGCCCGCCGCCTACGCGAACCTCATCGCCGATGCCAACATTCTGGTGCTGAATACAGACGACCAGGAACTCATTGCCCACGCCGTGAATTCCGCGCCGAGGCTGCAGTGGATTCATTCCCTGATGGCAGGGCTTGAGAAGAAGCTGATTCCGGAAGTAATGAGCTCGCCTGCTCCGCTCACCAATGCGCGGGGGGTATACAAGGAATCCCTGGGCGAATTTGTAATTACCTGCTGCCTGTATTTTGCCAAGGACCTGCGGCGGATGGTGGAGCAGCAGCGAGCCGCCCAGTGGCAGCCATTCACCGTGGAAGAGATTGCCGGCAAAACGATGGGCATCATCGGATACGGCGAAATTGGGCGGGCGTCGGCGAAGCGGGCGCAGGCCTTGGGAATGCGGGTGATTGGCGTCCGGCGGCATCCGGAACGCAGCGAAGGCGACCCCTACGTCGAGCGCACGGTGAGCTTCGCTCATCGCAAGGAAGTGATTGCCGAAAGCGATTACGTAGTGATTGCCGCCCCCAATACGGCCGAAACGCGGAATCTGGTGGGTCGTGAGGAGCTGGCGGCAATGAAAGAGACCGCCGTTCTCATCAACGTGGGCCGGGGCTTGGTGGTGGATGAGGATACGCTGGTGGAAATGCTTGAGGCCAAGCGCATCCGCGGTGCCGGTCTGGATGTTTTTCAGCAGGAGCCCTTGCCAGCGGAACATCCATTTTATCGCTTGGAAAATGTACTGCTGTCGCCCCACTGCGCGGATAACACCCCAGAGTGGCTTCATGATTCCATGCGCTTCTTTTTGAAGAACTACCGCCACTTCCGCGCGGGCAAGGCCCTCGAAAACGTGGTCAACAAAGAGCTTGGTTACTAACAAGAACCGTCTGGTGAGGAGCAGTTTAATGCGACTTCGAAGTTTTCTTACCGTCTGTCTGGCGCTGCTGCTGGCAGCTCCCTTTGCCGCTCGTGCCGAGGAGCCCTACGTGCCCAGTGCCGCGAACCTGGAAGCCCGAAAGTGGTTTCAGGATGCGCGCTTCGGCTTGTTCATCCATTGGGGCGTCTATAGTGTGCTTGCCAAGGGCGAGTGGGTGATGAACAACGATCGAATGAGCATCACGGATTACGAGAAAGTCCCGCCACAGTTCAATCCCGTAAAGTTCAGCGCTGCCGAGTGGGTGTCGCTGGCAAAGGCAGCCGGGATGCGCTACATCACCATTACCAGCAAGCACCATGACGGTTTTGCGATGTGGGACACCAAGCTGAATAGCTGGAACATCGTGGATGCCACTCCTTACGGCAAGGACATTCTGAAGGAACTGGCTGAGGAGTGCCGAAAGCAGGACATGAAGCTGTTCTTCTACCATTCGCACCTCGACTGGAGGAACAAGGACTACTTTCCCCGGGGCCGAACGGGTCTGCATTCCGGACGCCCGCCCTATGGCAATTTCGACAAGTACCTGGACTTTATGGATGCGCAGCTTACGGAACTGCTGACCGACTATGGTCCGATTGCGGGCATCTGGTTTGATGGCATTTGGGACCGCAAGGGAGCAAACTGGCGCCTGCGCCAGACCTACGACCTCATCCATAAGTTGCAGCCTGCGGCGCTGGTGGGCAACAACCACCATTTGAAGCCCTTCGCCGGGGAAGATTTCCAGATGTTTGAAAAGGACCTTCCCGGGCAGAACACGACAGGCTTCAGCGGGGAAGCAGAGATAGGCGAAATTCCGCTGGAGAGCTGCGACACCATTAACGGTGCGTGGGGCTATAACGAGAATGACAAGCGATTCAAGAGTACGCGGCAGTTGATTCACTATCTGGCACGTGCGGCGGGGCACAACGCGAACTTCCTTCTGAATGTGGGTCCAAAGCCGGACGGCACCATCCAGGACGAGTTTGTGGAGCGTCTGCGCGAGATGGGGGCCTGGCTGCAGAAGAATGGTGAGAGCATTTACGGCACAAAGGGCAGCAAGGAAGTGAGTCCTCGCAACTGGGGCGCAGTAACGGAGAAAGGCGACCGGATCTACGTACATGTGCTTGATTGGAATGACGCGGTGCTGGCGCTTCCGAAAATTGCCCGCGCCAAGAGCGCCCGGCTGCTGATGGATGGAAGTGCGGTGCGTCTGGATCAGGTGGAGAACGGCACGCTGCTGCATCTGCCGGCCGGCAAGCGCGATCCCTACGACACCGTGGTGGTGCTTGAAACCCGATAGCGACTGCCAAATTTTGAATGAGCGGCGGGAGTGAACCATGCAGTATCCCGAGTGGATTGAAACCGAAGAGCAGCTTGAGGACGCCCTCTCTCTGCCCTTTCCTGACGATGTGGCGGCGATGGGCGCGCTGGATGGTGACCTTTTGCTGCTGGGTGCAGGCGGCAAGATGGGCCTCACGCTGGCCAGGCTAGCGAAGCGCGCGTCCGACGCAGCAGGCGTAAGCCGCCGTGTTGTGGCTGTTTCGCGATTCAGCGAAGCGGGGCTGTCCGCAAAATTTGAAGCAGCTGGGATAGAGACCATCGCAGCGGATCTGCTGAACCGGGACGAACTGTCTAAACTCCCCGATATGGCGAATGTCGTCCACATGGCAGCCCGCAAGTTCGGGACTGCGGACGGAGCTGCCGAAACCTGGGCGATGAATGCCTACCTGCCGGGTATGGTGGCCGAGCGCTTTGCAACATCGCGCATCGTCGCCTTCTCCACCGGCAATGTCTATGCGCTGAGTCCGATTGCCGAGGGAGGACCCACGGAAGAGGAGCCTCTGGCGCCGGTGGGGGAATACGGCACGTCCGCTCTTGCGCGCGAGCGGATTTTCAGCTACTTCAGCCAGCGGAACAATACTCCCATTGTGTTGCTGCGGCTGAACTATGCCATAGACCTTCGCTACGGTGTGCTGGTGGACCTTGCCCAGAAGATTCTGGCTGGCGTGCCCGTGGACGTGTCGATGTCCGCGGTGAATGTGATTTGGCAGAGAGATGCGAATGCGGCCTGTTTGCGAGC
>CAZUAX010000045.1:0-27517 GCA_964618435.1 uncultured Solibacteraceae bacterium | reverse complement strand
GTCATTCCCGCGTCCGCCTGCAAAGCCGTGCCCTTGGGAAGCACCCGCTCGTCCGCAGTGGGAATGTGGGTATGCGTTCCGATGACAGCACTCACGCGCCCGTCTAAAAAGAATCCCATCGCCACCTTCTCACTCGTAACCTCAGCGTGAAAGTCGAGAAATTTCACCTTCACTTCGTCAGGAATCTCTTTCAGCAGGTTTTCCGCCTTTTCAAACGGATCGTCGATGCTGGCCATGAACGTGCGGCCCTGAAGATTCATCACAGCGCAGGGAACTCCCCGGCTTGTGTGGACGATCGTAAGCCCCTTGCCCGGCAGGGAGGGCTTGTAGTTGGCTGGGCGCAGCAGTCGCGGCTGGCTAGTCAGATACCCGTAGACCTCTGGCTTGTCCCAAACGTGATTGCCGGAGGTAAGTACGTCCACACCCGTGGCCAGAATCTCGTCGCAGATCTTAGGCGTCACGCCGAAACCGGCTGCGGAATTCTCGATATTGGCAATGATCAGATCTGCCGATAATTCAGCACGTAGCGCTTTAGCATGAGCCAAAACCATGCGGCGCCCAGGCCGCCCGTAGATATCGCCAATAAAGAGGATGTTCATGCCAAATGGTGGATTCGCAACCATCCACTATAGCTGATGCGAGATTGTAGGCCACCGAAAGGCAGCGGTTTCTTGAGGTTCAGCAGAGACGATCAGTCGCCTGTCGTACGTTCGCGCTCAATGAACCGCTTGACGATGGCTTCCAGCGTACTAAGCGGTACGGAGCCGTTGTGCAACAGTTCGTCGTGGAAGCGCCGGATGTCAAACTTGGGCCCCAACTCCTGCTCCGCCTGGGTGCGCAATTCGCGGATCTTCAACTCGCCCATCTTGTACGCCAAAGCCTGTCCGGGCCAGGATATGTAACGGTCTGTCTCCGTGGTGCACTCGTGCAACGAAAGTGCCGTGTTGGCCGCCAGGTAGTCAATCACCTGCTGACGGGTCCAGCCCTTGGCGTGTACGCCTGTGTCCACCACCAGGCGACAGGCGCGCCACATCTCATAGCTCAAGCGGCCGAAATCACTGTAGGGATCCGTGTAGAAACCAGCCTCAAGGCCCAACCGCTCCGCGTAGAGCGCCCAACCTTCGCCGAAGGCCGGGAAATAGACTGAGCGGCGAAAGGGTGGCAGGTCGTCTGCCTCGGCGGCGAGGGCAATCTGCAGATGATGGCCGGGAACGGCTTCGTGCAGGGTGAGCGCCTCGAGTGCGTACAAGGCGCGCGTACCGAGAGCATACGTGTTCACCCAATAGATGCCAGGCTTGGTGCCGCTGCGCGGGGCCTCCACATAGCGCCCCGCCGTGTACTTGGGAGCGATGGCGTCCGGTACCGGTTCCACCGTGTAGGGTTGGCGCGGCAGTCGGTTAAAGAAAGCAGGGAGTTTGCCATCCATACGCTTGCAGATCCACGCCGCCTGCCGCAACAGCTCCTCGGGGCTAGTCGCGTAAAAGCGATCGTCCGTCCGCAGGCTCTGGACGAATTCGGCAAAAGTGCCCGTGAAGCCGGTCCTTCGGATGACGGCATCCATCTCCGTGCGGATTCGCGCCACTTCCCGCAGCCCAATGTCGTGAATGGCATCAGGCGTCAGAGGCAGTGTGGTGAAGTAGCGGACCTCCCGTGCATAGAAGTCCTCCCCGCCAGGCAGGTCGTGGGCGGCCAAGGTCTTCCTGCAACCAGGCAGGTATTCCTCTACAAAAAACTCATGGAGTTTGCGGTAACCCGGCACAATGGCTTCGGCGACCGCCAGCCGTCCCGCTGTGCGCAGGCGTTCCTGTTCTTCGGACGGCATTGTCGCGGGAAAGCGCTGGAACGGTTTGAAGAGGGCGCTGGTCTGCGGGTCGTCCACCACGTGCACACCCGCTGTCTGCAGATGACCCTGCATCGTGACGCCCGGCGGGGTAATGCCACGACGCAGCCCCTCCTGCATGGTTTCTATGAGATCATCCACCAGTGCGGGCCATGCCCTAAGCCGCGCGATGTAATTGTCGTAGTCCTTGGCAACAGCTAGTGGCACTTCGTCACCGAGCCGTGCGAAATAGAGATGGAAGCCTGAATCCGCGTTGACAGGCATCAGGTAGGCTCCCGTTTCGTAGGCGTCGAGGTTGCGCTGAACTTCCACGCGAAATACGTCGTAGCTGATGCGATCGTCTGGGCTAAGCAACTCTGCCTGAATGGCATCCAGATCCTTCTCAACCTGCTGGTAGAACTCGTAAGAGCGCTGCTCACTTTTCAGGGAATAGGACGGCAGCTTGTCATTAAAGCGATGATCGCCAACAGAGGTTGCAAACAGTGGGCTTTCCTGCAGACGGTGTTCCCATTCGCGAGCAAAGAGGCTACTGAGGCGGTTACCCTGGTCTTCGCCAGGCTTCCCGCATCCGCTGAGGAAGAACAAGATCAGCAGCATAGCGGTTAGTCCCGCGCTGGCCATCCGCACAGTGGACAACTCCCTTCGGAACGTCCACAACGCCCAACCTGCTGTTGCGTTCATCGTGCCTGCCTCCTTCTCTGCTGCCTGCCTCAGGTTTGTTTCCTGAGTTTACCGAACCAGCCCCCGCGTTGAGAGGAGGGCATCCACTTGCTTGCAGCCTCTACAAGGCATAAGCTGAGCGCATGACACGTCGCGAGATTATCCGCAGTTCCATCGCTATAGGGCAAATTGGGGCAGTCGCAGTTGCATCACGGAACGCCGCTGCCGCACCGCTCAAGGGCCGCCTCAAGCAAGGTGTTACCCGCGGCGTTTTTCGCCGTCAAGGAAACCCTATGCCGTTTGAGGAGATGTGTCGTATTTCCGCCGAACTCGGCGTGCAGGGCTTCGACCTGGTGGGCCCCAAGGATTTCCCCGTGCTAAAGAAGTACGGGCTCATCCCCAGCATGGTGCCGGGCGGATCTGGCATCAAGAAAGGGATTAACGACCCCGCTAATCATGCCGAGATTGAGCCGCGCATGCGCGAGGCAATTCGTGAAGCCGCTGCCGCGGGAGCTCCCAGCGTAATTGTGCTGTCAGGTGACCGCGAGGGCATTTCCGATGAGAAGGGGCTGGAGACTTCCGCCGCATTCATGCGCAAGATCATGCCCCAGGCCGAAGACGCCGGCATCACCATGTGCATTGAACTGCTGAACAGCAAGGTAAACCATCCCGGCTATATGTGCGACAAGACGGAATGGGGTGTGCGGCTTTGTAAGGCGATCGGATCTCCGCGCTTCAAATTGCTGTATGACATCTACCACATGCAAATCATGGAGGGAGACATCATCCGCACCATCCGCGACAACATCCAGTACATTGGCCATTTCCACACTGCTGGCAATCCGGGGCGGAACGAGTTCGACGAGACGCAGGAATTGAATTATCGGCCTATTGTCCAGGCAATTGCAGACTTGGGCTTCACCGGCTTCCTCTCCCACGAATATGGGGCGAAGAAAGACCCTGTGGAATCCTTAAAAAAATCACTCGCGATTTGCGACGTGTAGACAGATCGTGGCCAGTCAGGTGTATTGAAGGAGACTGGCCTCTAATCCTCTGAAGGTGCACCCACTCCCACCGGAGAGCCCTCTTTGTCTTCCACGCCGAGCATCTTCAGCACAGATAAGCGCCGGCGACGCGCACGCTCCTTCGAAGGCACAGACATCCAGCGGAAAAGCCAGAAGACAATCGCGAAGTTCACCAGCAGGGCCAGCAGCATCAATAGGCCGCCGCCAACCCCAATATCCGCGCGCCCTAAAGTAGCAATAGCAACCACCGTGACGGTGCTCACTGCGATGGACACAGCAAGATACAGAAGGCGCCGCCGCGCCACTTCGTGGCGAACTTTTTGATCAGTCCACTGCTGAATGCCGCTGTCCATGGATCCCCTTGCACTCCGGCGATATCTCGCAACCATCATTTTGTCAGGAATTGGCGAAAACAGATCCCGAAGAAAAGGCAAAGGGGTAAGGCTACCCTACGGCCCCCTCCAGCAGAGTAAACCTCAATTGGGCATGTTTAGTGGCAGCCCGGTAAGGCTCTGATGCGTATTTAGCTTTGACCCCGCCCTGTGCACTTCGGGACAATGAAAGGTTGCTTCAAAAGCGGCGCAAGACCTGCGGACGGAATCCATTCAGTTATGCTCGAACACATCGTGGTGCATGGGGCGCGCACCCATAATCTTGCCGATATCAGCGTGAAGATTCCCCGGAATCAGCTTACGGTGATTACCGGTTTGAGCGGTTCGGGCAAGTCATCACTAGCATTTGACACCATCTATGCGGAAGGCCAGCGTCGTTACGTGGAGACGCTGTCCCCCTATGCGCGGCAGTTTCTGGACCAGATGGAGCGGCCCGATGTGGACTCCATTGACGGCTTAAGCCCCTCCATCTCGATTGAGCAGAAAACCACCTCGCGCAGTCCCCGCTCCACCGTGGGCACCATTACCGAAATCTATGATTATCTTCGCCTGCTGTATAGCTCTATTGGCGTCGCGCACGACCCCGAGACCGGCGAGGCACTGCGCCGTTTCACGGTGGAGCGCGTTCTGGAGGAACTCAACGCAGACTTTGCCGGCAAAAAGCTGGCCGTACTGGCTCCACTCATTAAGGGCCGCAAGGGCATATATCGCAAGGAGATGGAGGACTTACTGGCGGCGGGATATCTGAAGGCGCGCATCGATGGACAGATCCGCTCTCTGGAAGAACCCATACAACTGGAAAGGCAAAAGCAGCACACCATTGAAGCAGTGGTGGATCGCATCCAGGTGAAACCCGGCGGTGAAGGTCGGCTGGAGGCCTCCCTGCGTGCAGCGCTCAAGCTCTCGAAGAACGCAATCCAGATTGTCGCCGAGTCCGGTGAGGAACGCACTTACACCGTGGATGCCACCAGCCAGAGCGGCAAGCGCTTCCAGGAAATTGAACCACGGTCCTTCTCTTTCAATAGCCCCTATGGGGCCTGTGAAACTTGCAGCGGACTCGGCAGCCTGTGGACCTTTGACCCCGACAAGGTGATCGGAGACCCATCGAAGCCTCTTCTGGATGGAGGACTCACCGCGGGCGCGGGTTCTGCACTGATGAACCAGCGACTGGGCAACGCGGTACTGAAATTGGACCTCGACCTGTCCAAGCCTTGGGAAGAATACCCTGCCAAGTTGCGCCAAACCCTTCTTTTTGGTGGACGGGGCTGGATAGGAATCATTCCGACACTCGACGAAATTTTTGAGGATGCCTACGAGGACTACCGTAACTGGCTGATGGAATTCAAGAGTTCCACCACCTGCCCCACCTGCAAAGGCAAAAGGCTGAAGGCCGAGAGCCTGGCCGTTACCGTAAAGGGGATTCCCATTGACCAATTCACCGATAGCAGCGTGAAAAAGGCGCTGGAACTGGCACGATCCTGGAAGTTGAGCGACCGCGAAACCAAGATCGCCGGGCGGGTGCTGGAAGAGATTTGTAATCGTCTGGACTTCCTGATGGCGGTGGGCCTCGATTACCTGAGCCTCTCTCGTTCAGCAGCTACCATCTCGGGAGGGGAAGCGCAGCGCATCCGCCTGGCTACGCAGATTGGCAGCAAGCTGCGCGGCGTACTCTACGTGCTGGACGAGCCTTCCATCGGCCTCCATCCCCGCGACAACCTGCGTCTTCTCAATACGCTCAACCACTTACGCGACTTGGGCAACACCGTGATTGTGGTGGAGCATGACCAGGAGACCATTGAACGCGCAGACCACGTTGTGGACTTGGGCCCCGGTGCAGGGCGGCTGGGTGGCCACGTGGTAGCGGAAGGCACCCCATCTGAAATTGCCAGTACGCCAGACTCGCTCACCGGGGCCTATCTTTCGCACCGGCGCCGTATTGAGATTCCCAAGGAGCGCCGCAAAGGCAGCGGCAAACAGCTAACCGTGCATGGTGCGCGGGAACACAACCTGAAGGACGTCACGGTTTCGTTCCCCTTGGGGACGCTTTGCCTGGTGACAGGGGTTTCCGGCAGCGGCAAGTCAACACTGGTGAACGACATCCTGTATCGCGCTCTGGCACAGGAGATCTGGGGTTCGAAGGCGGCGCCGGGCGCGCATGACCGTCTTGCCGGGCTGGAGCACATCGATAAGGTGATTGAGATTGACCAGTCACCAATTGGTCGAACGCCACGCTCGAATCCGGCTACCTATACCGGGGCCTTCACCCCCATTCGGGAACTCTATGCGATGCTGCCGGAGGCGCGCGAGCGGGGCTACCGCGCCGGACGCTTCAGCTTCAACGTAAAGGGCGGACGTTGCGAAGGGTGCGGCGGCGACGGCTTGAAACGCATTGAAATGAATTTCCTTCCCGACGTCTACGTAACCTGCGATTCCTGCAAAGGGCGCCGTTACAATCAGGAGACGCTGGAGGTGAAGTATAAGGGCCATTCCATCGCCGACCTGCTTGACAGCACCATCGAAGACGCCCTTGTCGTACTCCGAAACCTTCCCCAAATCGAACCAAAGTTACAGACATTGGTGGATGTAGGTCTGGGCTACGTGCATCTGGGGCAGTCTTCCACCACGCTCTCGGGAGGGGAAGCTCAAAGGATAAAACTGGCTCGTGAACTCAGCAAGCGGCAGACCGGCAAGACCGTCTACATCCTGGACGAACCCACCACCGGTCTGCACTTTGAGGACGTGCGTAAGCTGCTGGATGTCCTGCACCAGTTGACCGATAAGGGAAACACGGTGATTGTGATTGAGCATAATCTCGATATGATCAAGGCTGCTGACTGGATCATCGATATGGGTCCGGAAGGTGGAGAAGATGGCGGAATGGTGGTAGCAACCGGTACTCCGGAAACTATCATGCGCAGCAAGAAGTCGGCCACTGGCGAAGCGCTTGCCCGGTTCCTTAAAGCGGAGCGGGTGGCATGACGAAAATCAGGCTGAGATAAGAACGAACTTCTGGCGACTACCGAATCCATGCAGGACGAACAAAACCAGCAACCCCGGGAAGTGGAAGATGCCGCGGCGGGCGCCATCCCCTCCGCGAGCACTGAGGTAGCACCGGACTTGATCTCGGTAGATGCCGGTGAACAACCAACCGTGCTTCCCTACCCTTTCTGGGACTGGCTCGATGCCGTAATGTTTGGCGTAGTGCTGGTCGCATTTCTGGTGACCACTGTGCTGCTGAGTTCAGTGGCGCACCTGTTTGGTTTGGTGCGCATGGCACCTGCCGCAATCGCCGCGCAGGGAATCGCCATGGGTGCTTCACTTTTCGCATTGTCGAAGTTACTTCGCTACCGATACGGAGTGGGACTAAGGGCAGCTCTCCATCTGGATGCACCCAGGCAGGTGCTGCTCTATTGCGGGCTGGGCCTGATTACGGCAGTATTGGTTTCCATCTTGGGATATGTGTTGAAACTGTCCGAAATGGATATGCCGATGAAGGACTTTATCCGAACGGACCTTGACCTTTTGGTGGTGGGCATCGGAGCGGTCACCTTTGGTCCGTTGTTTGAGGAACTCATTTTCCGCGGCTTTCTGCAGCCCCTGTTCGGCAGGCTGGTGGGCATGATCCCCGGCATCTTCGCCACGTCTCTACTATTTGCCCTGCCCCATGGCCCGCAGTATGGTTGGCACTGGCAACACCTGGTAGTGATTACCGCGGCCGGAGCGGTGTTTGGCTTCATCCGCTGGCGGGCTGCATCCACTACGGCCTCCACCATTGCACATTCGGCATACAACGGGTTTCTGGTTATTGCCGCCTTTGTGCAGAGGGCGCAAGAGCTTGGCCCTTAGTTCAGACGGTCGCAGGTCCCCCAATTACAGGCTGGTTGTGATCGGCCACCAGCCAGAGACCAACAATGGATGGGCCGCTGCCGGAAGACCGTTATTCCTGGTTATCCTTATACTCCTCGAGCCAAGCCATCTGGATTGCTTCCAGTTTGCCCTCGTTGGAAGCCATCGGGTCATCATCGAAATCCTCAAGCTCCGTAATCCACTTATGCATATCGGTGAAACGCACCTGCAAAGGGTCTTGGTCTGGATGGGCCTCGTAGAGCGCGTAGGCGATGTCGTCGATCTGGTCCCAGGTAAGTGACATTAGATTTTCGTTCCTTTCAGAGCGCTGCCGACAGCGGTATTCACCATCGATTCGGCTAGCGACATCGTTGCATCGTTCAGTTCCTCAATCTTCTTGCGGATGAGGTTGTGATCGTCGGCATGATACACCGTCAAAAGCTCGTTGTGCTTACGGTCGATAATCGCCAGGTCCTGTTCGCTAAGCGCATCCCAGGCAGGGTTAGCGCGGGCCTTTTCAAGTGCCAACAGGATACGATCCGCTTCCACCCGGGCCTCCCGAACCTGCCGCTCCCGCAAGTCATCCTCAGCCTTCTCGAAGGCCTCCTCAATCATTGCCTCCACCTGCGCGTCGGTAAGGCCGTAGGAAGGTTTCACTTCTACGGCTTGCTCCTTGCCGGTGCGCATATCGCGGGCACTCACATTGAGGATTCCATTGGCGTCGATAAGGAACCGTACCTCAATTTTGGCGAGACCGGCGGCGAGAGGATCGATATCCTTAAGGTCGAAACGGGCAAGGCTGCGGCAATCCCGAACCATTTCCCGCTCACCTTGTAGCACGTGAATCAGCACATTGCGCTGCCCGTCGACAGCCGTGGTGAACGTCTCGGCGGCACTTGCGGGAATCGTGGTGTTGCGATGGATGAGCTTTGCGACGACGCCCCCCATCGTTTCGATGCCCAGCGAAAGAGGCGTCACATCCAGAAGGAGCTTGTCCTCCACGGCACCCGTGAGGATACCGGCCTGGACGGCGGCTCCTAAGGCCACCACTTCATCTGGATTCAACTCAGTATGTGGTTTCGCGCGGAAGAGTCGCTCCACCGCTTGGCGAACAAGGGGAATGCGCGTGGAACCGCCTACAAGAACCACTTCATCAATCTGCTCCGGGGTAACGCCGGCATCCTTCATGCACTGGCGACAGGGCCCGAGGGTCTTTTCCACAAATGCCGTGATCAATTGCTCAAACTGAGCCCGGCTAAGGGCGCGCTCGTAAAGACGGCCCTCCATCTCAAACCGGATGGATACCTCGGGGGCGAACGAAAGCTGTTCCTTAGCGAGGATTACAGCACGACGGAGGCGTTGCACCAACTGCGTATGGGAACCCAACTGCTCAGGGGCAATACCCCATTCGCTGCCGATATCTTCAATGGCAATTGCCAGCAAAAGATTGTCGATGTCGTCGCCGCCCAGATGCGTGTCGCCATTCGTGGCCAGCACTTCAAAAATGCCGTCATGCAGTCGAAGGATGGAAATGTCGAAGGTGCCGCCGCCAAGGTCATAGACAGCAATCACTCCCTGCTTGCGCTTGTCGAGCCCATACGCGAGGCTGGCCGCGGTAGGCTCATTCACCAGGCGCAGCACTTCCAACCCAGCCAGACGCCCGGCATCGCGCGTCGCCTGACGCTGGGCATCATTGAAGTAGGCGGGAACTGTGATTACGGCCTGCGTCACATCCTGTCCCAAAGCTTCTTCCGCGTTCTGTTTCAGCTTCAACAGCACCTGCGCGGAAACCTCAGGCGGGGTCAACACCTTTTTCCCTAGTTTGAGCCGAAGCACGGAATCCTGTTCTTCTGCCAGGTGAAACGGAAAGAGCTTCAGCTCGTCACCCACGTCCCCAATGGATCGGCCCATCAATCGCTTCACCGAATAGATTGCCTTCTCGGGAGTCTCAATCAGCACTTCGCGGGCATCTTCTCCTACCAGGAACCCTTGATCTTCACTCCAGGCGACCACGCTTGGGACGATTCGTTCCCCGGACGGACCTTGAATGATCTCCGGAGCCGTAAGCCCCATGTGCGCTACCAGACTGTTGGTGGTGCCGAGATCAATGCCGATCACCACCTCGCGCGATTCTTCAAACTCAATCTGAAACAGGTTATCCATAGCAATTCCGGGTTGTGCTGAACGCAACAGGACAGTGGGTAGGTTCCCCACACGAACAATTAGGCAGAGGCGGCCAATGCCGTATCCACATCCCGCACGAGGTTCTGAATGTAGCGCCGCCGGTTCAGGATGGATCGGATTTCCGCCAAGATGGCCCGGTCTTTCCCGGCATCCCACACAGCGAACTTCTCTGCGAGCGCGGCATCGCACTCAGCGCGCAACGCCAGGAAGTGATCTTCTGCTTCTACCAGTTGGGGACGCACTGCGTTATCGCCGCTGCGCAGCTCATCTAGCGCCATGTTCAGCTCAAACACTTCCTCAAGCAACTCTGGTGGGACATTGTTGCTTCGCTGCTCCCCAATGTCGAAGCCGTAACGCGTCAACACATACTCGGCGCGCTGCAGGGGGTCACGCAATGTGCGGTAGCCATCGTTCAACAGGCTGCTGGCGCGTAAGGAATCAGCACGCTCTGTCGCACTGGCCCTCGCAAAGCGGTCTGGATGCAACAGGCGACTTCGCTCGTAGAACCGCTTCTGCAGGTCGTCTGCATCCAGCGCAAGATGCTCATTCAGGCCAAGGAACGCAAAGAAATCAGGGGATTCCGAATTCAGCTGAACGCGAATCTCTTCAGGTAGCAACGGAGTTGAATTGGTGACGGTTGCCATGACGATGAGGCTGGGAAGATCAGGATTCGACGCCTATGCCGTAAAGCTCGTTCCGCAGCCGCAAGCCTTCTTAGCGTTGGGGTTCTCAAAGGCAAACCCCGACTGCATCAGGGATTCTTTGTAGTCCAAAGTCATCCCCTTGAGATAGATCATGCTCTTTGGATCAACAAATATCTGCACGTCGTCGAAGTTGAGCACGTGATCGCGGGACCGTTCTTTCGCATCGAATTTGAATTGGTAGCTAAGGCCCGAGCAACCACCACCCAAGACGCCCAGCCGTAAGCCACCCTTCACCTGGTGCTTTGCGAAAATCTCGCGGATTTTTGCCACCGCTTTCGGGGTTACGTCAATGGGGTATCCACTCTCGGTGGTGCCTTGGGGTTCAGAGGAAGTTTCGGTGGAAGACACGGCCGCCGGGGGCTGCGATGCCGGATTGGTTTCAAGCTGCTGTAGGTCCACCATGGGAATTTCCTTTCTGTTGACATGCTGGCCAGCTGGCGTTCGTGATAGCGGGTAAGCTATAAAACGCTAGCTGACCAGCAAAATCGGTGACCGGCACTAGGCGCTAACGGTTTCCGCCTCTTCAAGACCAGCCTTCACCTTGTAGTCGTGAATGGCTGCCTTGATGGCATCCTCAGCCAGCACGGAACAGTGAATCTTCACTGGCGGCAGCGCCAGCTCGTTCACGATGTCGGTGTTCTTGATGGCCAGCGCTTCGTCCACATTCTTACCCTTCAGCCATTCAGTGGCCAGGGACGAGCTTGCAATGGCGCTGCCGCATCCGAAGGTCTTGAACTTCGCGTCTTCAATGACACCCGTTTCCGGATTCACCTTAACCTGCAGCTTCATCACGTCGCCACACTCGGGCGCGCCCACCATACCGGTTCCCACGTACGGGTCCTTCTTATCGAGGGATCCCACATTCCGCGGATTATTGTAATGATCGAGAACCTTGTCGGAATAAGCCATACTCTTCTTCTCTCCTGTACAGAAGTCTTTCTTCCCTCAAAAACTTTAGTGACCAGTCCATTGGATGGTGTTGAGATCAACGCCTTCCTTCACCAACTCGTAGAGCGGCGAAAGTTCACGTAGCTTCAAAACCACCTGGATGATCTTCTCTGCGGCGTAGTCCACTTCTTCCTGCGTAGTGAAGCGTCCAAGACCGAAACGAATGGAACTGTGCGCCAAGTCGTCGCCCGCGCCAAGCGCCTTCAGCACGTAGCTCGGCTCCAGCGTTGCTGAGGTGCAGGCAGAACCGCTGGATACGGCAATGTCGTTGATGCCCATCAGCAGGCTTTCCCCTTCCACGTAGGCAAAGCTGATGTTGAGGTTATTGGGCAAGCGGTGTTCCATGCTGCCGTTGATGTAAACCTCGTCAAGTTCCGCCATGATGCGGTCCTTCAGACGATCGCGCAAGCCGCCCAAGCGCTCTGCCTCGGCCGACATTTCGTTCTTGCACAAGGCGCAGGCTTCGCCCAAACCCACGATGCCCGGAACATTCAACGTACCGGAGCGCATGCCGCGCTCGTGCCCGCCACCATCCATCTGGGCAGTGAGTTGCACACGCGGGCTCTTGCGCCGAACATAGAGGGCGCCACAGCCTTTGGGTCCATAAATCTTGTGGCCCGTGAACGAAAGCAAATCGATATTGTCAGCAATCACGTCTACGGGAATCTTGCCCACGGCCTGCGTGGCGTCGGTGTGGAAAAGAACACCCCGCTCCTTGCAGATGGCGCCAATTTCTTTCATCGGCTGGATGACGCCAATTTCATTGTTGGCGTACATGATGCTTACCAGAATCGTTTTGTCGGTGATGGCCTCCCGAAGCATGTCGAGGTCTACCAGACCATCCGCCTTCACCGGCAGATAGGTCACTTTGCAGCCCTGCTTCTCAAGGCGCTTGCAGGCATCAAGCACAGCCTTATGCTCAGTAGCGGCGGTGATGATGTGATTGCCGCGCTCGGCGTACATCTCAGCAACGCCCTTCAGCGCAAGATTGTTGCTCTCGGTAGCGCCACTGGTGAAAACAATTTCCTTCTTGTTCGCGCCAATCAGGTCAGCCACCTGAGTGCGGGCCTTTTCCACTGCCTCTTCCGCTTCCCAGCCAAAGCTATGATTGCGGCTGGCAGCGTTGCCGAAGATGGCTCCAAAATAGGGCAGCATGGCTTCAAGCACACGCGGATCCATCGGAGTCGTGGAGTGGTTGTCAAGATAAATGGGCGTATTCATGGGTGTCTGTCAGGACCTCACAAGTTCTTCAAGGGCGATGAATTGGTGACCGCGCGCCGAACCTTTGCCGGAAGGAATATCCCCCGACGAAATGTCGGCAATCGTAATGCTATTCAGCAGGTTGCTGATTGCTTCATGCACTTTGCGCAGCGGCTCGCGCACCGTGCAGTTGGTTGTGTGGTCGCATTCCTGGTCATCATGAAAGCAGGAAGTTAGAATCACCGGGCCATCAATGGTGTGGATCACGTCCAGCACACTCATCTCGTGAGCAGCCCTCGCTAGCCGGTAACCGCCGTTGGTACCCTGCAACGATTCCAGAAATCCACTCCGTGCTAATTTCTGCAGCACCTTCGACAACAGAGGTAGAGGGATTCCGTACTGCTCCGCAATCTGCTTGGCGCTGGAGCTTTCCATAAGCTCGCCGGACATCGCCAGATGACGCAGCGCGATTAGTCCGTAATCTGCCTTCTTGGTGAGCTTCAGCATTCCAATTCAGGACCCTTTCAGTCCTACATAAAATCATAGCGACCCGAAAGGGCGTCGTCAAACGATTTCTAGCGACCACCTGTGAGATGACTGGCGGGCCCCAAAGGATTCGCCCGGAATCGCAACCATTGAAAAATGTTTCACTTGCAAGTGGTTTTCAATTCTTGCGAGCGCCCCACCGCGCAATGCAAGAGGACGCCGTCCCGGCCACGAGATGATGCCAGGAAAACAACAGTGGGAGAGTTGGCGAAGGCCCCCAGACGCCGTGATTGGACTTCCGGGGCGCGCTCCACGTTAAACTCAACACTGTAAGGCTGTCGCCATCGGCAGTACTTTTCTCCGCTTCCAGATCATCCTTGGCAGGTATTCTTATGAGCCCATTCTCCCGGCGCTTTGCGCCTACTGTGTGTCTGTTGCTAGTACTGCTTGCGGCAACATGCTGGCCGCTAACGGCACAGAAAAATTTCGCCGGCAGTGCCGAAATCCGTTTCGCGTTGGAAAAGCTGCAGGTTACTGGCAGCGCGCTCATGATTGCCGCTCACCCCGACGACGAGAATACCGCCGTCATTGCCTATTTCGCGCGAGGCAGAAAGATGCACACGGGTTATCTTTCCCTGAACCGAGGCGAGGGCGGGCAGAACCTGCTAGGAGCCGAGCAGGGCGAGCTCATTGGCCTCATTCGTACTCAGGAATTGATGCGCGCCAGGGAGATTGATGGCGGCGTGCAGTACTTCACGCGGGTAGTGGATTTCGGTTATTCCAAGGTAGCCACTGAGACCCTGGGCAAGTGGGGTAAAGAGAATGCACTGCGTGATGTGGTGTGGGTGATTCGCAAATTCCAGCCCGACATCATCATTAACCGCTTCTCTGGAACTACCATGGACGGGCATGGCCATCACCAGTCCTCCGCCTTGCTCAGCAAGGAAGCGTTTCATGCAGCGGCGGACCCCAAGCGATTTCCGGAGCAACTGCAGTGGGTGAAACCGTGGCAGGCAAAACGTCTGTTCTGGAATACCTTTACGTGGCGCAATGTTGAGGAGCAGATTCCCCAGAGCCAGAAACGGCTCACTCTGCCCACCGGGGACTATGACCCGCTTCTAGGGCATTCCTATCAGGAAATTGCCGGCATGAGCCGTAGCATGCACCGCAGCCAGACGATGGGAGCGCCCGAGCGCAAGGGCGAGGCAAAGGATTTCCTGATTCATCTGGATGGCGCGCCCGTGGAAAACGACCCCTACGAAGGAATCGACACCACCTGGCAACGAGTGCCTGGCGCCCAGGAAGTTCAGCGTTTGCTAGGCGAAGCACTCTCTAGCTATGACTTCCTGGCCCCGTCCCGCTCTGTGCCTGTCCTGTTGGAAGCCCGACGCGCCATGCTGGCGCTGGAACCTTCACCTCTGGTGGAACGCAAGCTGCATGAATTGGAAGAAGTGATCGCTCGATGCGCAGGACTTTGGCTGGATGCGAGCGCCGCACACCACGAGGTGGTGCCCGGAATGGAGATGCGCCTCAACCTGGAAATGGTGAACCGTTCGGCGCTTCCAATATCAGTGGTTGCTGCGGAGGTGATTGGCCAGCAAGGCTTGGCGGCCAGACTGGGCGAACCTCTGCAATTGTCTCCCAATCGGAGGGAGGTGAAGCCTCTTGCGGTTCCGCTTCCGGCCGACTACCCCATCTCGCAGCCTTACTGGCTTAAGGAAGCAGCAAAAAACGACCTCTACCAGATTGCCCCGGAGGATGAGCCTCTGGTGGGGCTGCCTGAGTCGCCCGCGTCCTACCAGGTTCGCTTCGAAGTACTAATCGGAGAGGGCCAAGGCGCTCAGAAGATCACTTATGAGCGCCCCGTCCACCATCGCTACGTCGATCCTCTGTATGGCGAACTCACCCGTCCGCTGGTGGTTACGCCCAAGGTGACGCTCGAACTCGGCGAGCAAAGCGTACTATTCACCACCACGGCTGCCCGTCGCGTAGACGTCACTGTAACCAGCCACCAGTCAAAAGTGGATGGAGAAGTGGCGCTAGGGCTGCCGGCAGGATGGATGGCGTCGCCGGCCAAGGCGCCGTTCCAGATTGCGGGAGCAGGGGAGAAGGTCACCGTTTCCTTCCAGGTGACGCCTCCGCAGAAGGCCGCAGTGGCTGAGGTGCAGGCTGTTGCCGCAGTAGGTGGACAGCAATACGACCGCGGCATGATTGTGGTGAGCTATCCGCATTTCCCACCGCAAACGCTGTTCCCCCGCCAGACGGCGCGGCTGGTGCGAGAACCGGTGGAACTGCTTTCCCGAACGATCGGCTATGTGATGGGCGCGGGTGATCAGATTCCTCGCGGGCTGGAACAGATGGGCGCCACCGTCACCCTCCTGAGTGAAAACGACCTTTCGCGCGGCGACCTTTCCGGCTTCGATGCCATAATCACAGGCGTTCGCGCCTACAACACTCGCCCTGACCTTGTAGCGAATCACAAGCGTCTGCTGGATTACGCACAGCGCGGCGGCACCCTTGTCATGCAATACAACACCACCCGCTATTTCGGCGCTGGAGCCGCTGACCCGATTGAAGGTGTCCAGCTCGGACCATATCCCTTCCAGATCGGCCGGGATCGCGTGAGCGTGGAAGATGCGCCGGTGTCCATCCTTCGGCCGGAACATGCCCTGTTGAGCAAACCAAATCGCATCGAAAGTGCCGATTTCGACGGCTGGGTTCAGGAACGCGGTCTCTATTTCCCATCGAAGTTTGATGATCGGTACGACACCGTAATTGCCTCCCACGACCCTGGCGAGGAATCCCTCAGCGGCGGAATCCTCTACAGCCGCTACGGAAAAGGGGTGTTCATCTTCACCAGTTACTCCTGGTTCCGGCAACTGCCCGCCGGAGTTCCCGGGGCCTACAAACTGTTCGCTAACCTCGTGAGCGCTGGGAAGCTGGCGGGGCGCTAGTGCGGCATCCAGCCAAGCGGCGTCTTGACCACCGGCATCCAGTCCGCCGCGAGGAGGCGGGAGCATGACTCTCCCGCGCTTGCTTGGTCTTTATGTGTTGCTGGTGCTCTATTTGTGCCTTTACCCGTGGAACTTCCATTGGGATAACCCGCAAGGTCTCTGGAGCTGGAATCTCCCTCGGGGAAGAGCCATCTATGTAGACGCTGTCTTAAACTTCTTGCTGTTTGTTCCGTTTGGCGCGATCGGGGCCACCGTCTCGCGGGGTAAGAGCAGATGGCTCTGGCCACTGTTGGGAGCGCTGATGCTTTCGGCGGGAATTGAGGCGCTGCAACGCTACCTGCCTGTACGGGACAGCAGCGCCTGGGACATCATCTATAACACCAGTGGAACTCTCATCGGGATAGTAGCGGCTTCCGTGGTCGCTCGATCCGCCCAAAGGTGGAGACCTCTGAGTTTCCAGACGCACGTGCACTGGCAGGTGGCATTGCTGCTTCTGCTCTTCGCAGCAGCCCAGTTGTTTCCATTTATTCCTCGCATCCGCATTCCGCATCTGCGCCAGGCCGCAATGGCGCTTGCTGAGTTGCCAGATCCAGGCATCGCAGTTACGGCATTCTTTACCTGGATGGCGGCAGCTATCCTCCTGGGCAGGCTCACCAATGGAATGCTGGCTCCCGGAGTGAGCGTGGCAGTGTTACTTGCCTTTCTGGTCGCGCGAGCCGTGTTCCCAGCAGGAATTCACTCCGGCGGGGCCATTCTTGCGAGTGTCGCCGGCATCTTTCTAGGGGAGCTGTGGTCCTCACGGATGGTGAGGCAATGGCTGGGACCGGCGCTTCTGCTCTACCTGGCGTTTCGCCAGTTATACCCCTTCCAGTTTGTCTGGGAAGCCAGACAGGCCTACTGGGTACCCTTTGACAGCATCATGCAGTTGAACACAGAGCATGGTCTGCGCATCCTGCTGGAGAAAAGCTTTGTCTATGCAGCGGCTATATGGGCTCTACGGCAAAGAGTGGGTAGCTTCATCTTCGCCGCTCTAGCGTGTGCTGGAGTGCTTGGGGCTGGCGAGTTCGTCCAGCAGTGGAGTGTGGCCAGAACGCCAGACTCCCTGGATCCCATTCTGGCTCTGCTGGCAGGGATGGGCCTGGCCGCTATACCCAGCGACACCCCCCATCAAGACCGATGCTAATCAATCGCCTCGTCGCCGGCAAATTCGTCGAGACCTTCCGCAAGACGGGAGTGCGCGCGCAAGGCGGCTACGGCATGGGCATGGGCAAAACCGGCTCTGCGAAGGCGGCCATAGGCTCGCTGCAAGTGGCGCAAATCCTCAAGCCTCTCTCCTTCCAGGAAGGACCTTAGTTTCTCGCGAAGGAATTTTAGGGCCAGTTCGCCCTCGTCGACACCCTCATACGCTGAACCGATACCACGAGTGATTGCCGATTCGTCGATGTTGCGCACGCGGAGTTCGTCCTCAGCCCGCCGCCTCCCCACAAGCTTCTGTTCCCTCGCCTGCAGAGCTTTGCGCTGGGCCACTCGGGCATCATCCAGGAAGCCGGACTCGCTCAGCTTGGCAATCACCCATTCGATATCGGCTTCCGCAGCAGCTCTTAGGCGCAAGCGAGCCTCTATTTCCGCCCGTGCATAGTCCTGCTGCGCGAGCAATCGAAGCGCTTTATTGAGAAGCTCTTCTCGCCCCAACGGGTTTACTGGTTTAATTGCGTCATCCATGAAAACGACAGAAAATCACAGACAGGGAAACGCCCTTCGAGCGCAAACCCTCTTTCCTTTAGGGTGTTTCGTCTCGTCCGCCACCGTCAATGGGAGTATCCTAGAAATGTCGGGGCTGGCTGCGGATGCTGGCGGCAACCAACGTAGCAACTGGAGGAGCAAACCATGGCTGAAGACAATAAGTTTCCGTATTTTTTGTTGGGTTTGGGCGTAGGCTTTGTAGCGGGTATTCTCTCGGCACCACGCTCGGGCGAAGAAACCATGCACTACATCAAGGAAAAGGCGGTTGAGGGCAAGGATTACCTGATGAAGCAGCAGGAAAATCTCAAAGAGAATGCCCAAGCCGCGGTGGATAAGGGCAAAGATGCAGTCCTGCGACAGAAAGAGCAGATTGCTGCGGCCTATGAGGCAGGACGGCAGGCCTACCGGGATTCGCTCACCAACACTGGCGCGGGCAGCGCGGTTTCGGGCGATGGCGAAGCCATCTAGCTTTTTGCGGGTGCGGGTGCGGAAGGGCAACAACTTTCTAACATTGCGGTTGCCCCGCATCCTTCCCCGCTTGGGTGCCTTCGCTTTTGCGTGTGGCGTACAGATAATCTTGCCTGGCACCAGAACCATTTAGTGAGTCAGGCGCAGTTCAGTTGGAGATCGACGAGTTATATAGAGGGGATCATCTGATCGATGGAAGCCCAAATCTCGAATGAAATCATCGCTATCGCTATCGTGGTAATCGCGATTGCGGTGGTGCTGCAGACTATCTCCGCAGTGGTGTCAGCCATGGCCACCTTAAAGATCAAGGCGGCCGTGGAGCAGGCTCGCAGCCATATTGAGCCACTTAGCACCCAGGCCAGGGAAGTACTTGACGAAACCCGATCTGCTGTGCGGACAACGAATGAAAAACTGCAGCCGATTTTGGCCTCTGCTACCAGCATTACGGCGGATATGCAGGACATCACCCGAAAGGCGAACGACGTTGCCAGCCGCGGACAGTCGCAGGCCGAGCGTCTGGATGAGGCTTTGACCGAGACAGTAGGTAGGGTTCGCGTCCAGATGGACCATGTGGAGGCAACCGTCGAACACGTGTTGCAGAATGTTCGGGATACCTCCGATCACGTCAACGTTGGTATTGTGACGCCCATCCGCAAGGTGAATGGCCTGTTGACTGGGGTTAGCACTGCCTTGGGCTTCCTCTTGCAGGGCCGTACGACGGTGCAGCGTGCGACACATGACGATGAGATGTTCATTTAGGCCATCCGCCGTTGGCCAGAGCCGATGGCGAATGCCTCCCCACCGCACTGCAACCCTCTTGCGTCGATGGTATGTCCCGCTGCTGTGGATCGCGGTGTTCATCTTCCCCACCCCATCGCCAACTCAGGATGCAATTACGTCTAGGGCCGCCACCACGCTGGCGGATCTCGCTTCCCAAGTAAAGAACGCGGGTCTTGACCCCGATGAGTGCTACCGCGTTCGCGACTTCGACTTCACTCGGGAAGATGCCCGCATCTATCTCACCGATGGCTTTCTGATCTTTGGCAAGCCCGTGAACGGACAACGTTTCTCTGCGGTGTTTGTGGGTGAGATTGATGGCGGTGACGCAGAGATTCTGATGTTCCCCCCGCTTCGCAGTGAACGCATGTCGTTGGCCAAATTCACGGAGTCTCCGAATCTCAGCGAACACTTCCGCTTTGGCGCGTTTGTCTTCACTGATGACACCTACGGGGAGATTGTCCGCAGGCTTGCCGAAGGCTATGCAGGCAGGAAAGTGCCTGAGGCCGGCCCACTCTATGCCGAAAAGTACGGTTCGTTGGTGAAGAATTTGTCCGAGAGCCTGGAATTGCGGCTAGTGAAGGACATCATGGATAAGCCCAGCCCCGTTGAGGGTTTTTTCTTCGCCAGCCTGCGTGGCAACCGACTGGGCAATTTCGACTTTGTGATGGATCCTCTCGCCCGCAAGAGTATCCGCCTCGGACAGTTCTCCATGCGCGATAACCGTGCCATTTTCGACATGTGGACGGAATTTGAGCCCCGCTCCGTGATGAGCGGGAAACGGGAGTCTCCCGGGGAAGAGTACTCGGTTGATCATTACATTATCGACGCTACCCTGGGCGATGACCTATTGCTAAGCGCCCGCACGCGCATCCGGCTTACGCCGAATAGTGAGCGGAAGACGATTGCCATGCTTCTGGCACAGGACATGCAAATCAGTGCCGCCCGGGTGGGGACGCAGGAATTGGAGGTCTACCGTCCTTCCGCGATGCGCCTGAACAGTTTTCGGCGTGATCGTGATGCCGTTTTCTTAGTGCGCCTGCCAGACATTTCCCTTCCGGGCACTCCACTTGAACTGGAAATCGAGCATGCCGGCAAGGTAATCCAATCCTCCGGCAATGAAGTGTTCTTCGTTGGATCACGGTCTACGTGGTATCCCGGCGCGGGTTCACGTTTTTCCACGTATGACCTTACGTTTCGGCTCGCCCGCGATCTGAATTTTGTCGCGACCAGTGATGCCGCAGAGGTGTCCATTGAAGGCACAACGGCAGTACACCGCATTTCCGTTCAGCGGCCAGTCCGGACCTTTGGATTTAACATCGGTAAGTACAAGACCATCACCGTAAAGCGAAATGGCTTCACCGCAAACGTGATGGCCAATAAGCAGTTGGAAACGGCCCTTGAGCCAAGTAACCGCGTGATTGTAGTACCAAGCCCAAGTGTGCCCGCGGGCCGTCGCAGTGGGGTGGGAGCACCCACACTCGCCACTGTTCCTGCTCCTCGACCCGACCCTACGCAGCGCCTGCGCGAGATGGCGGGGGAGGTGGTAGACCTGCTTGAGCGTTTCACCAAAGCCTTTGGGCCTCCTCCCATGCAGACGATCCACGTCTCGCCCATTCCGGGCAGTTTCGGCCAGGGTTTTGCGGGCATGATTTACCTTTCGACGATCGCCTACCTGCCGGAAGGGGATCGCCCTGGCTACGCCCGCGACACGTACAGCAAGACCTTCTATAGCAACCTTCTGCTTGCGCACGAGTTGTCGCACCAGTGGTGGGGAAATCTGGTGTACACGGAATCTGACCAGGACGAGTGGCTGATGGAAGGCCTAGCCACTTATTCAGCTCTATTGATGCTGGAGGAGCAGAAGGGCAAGAAGTCCGTCGTGGAGGTTCTGCTTCATTACCGCGATAATCTCCTTACGGACCTTGGCGATGGGAGGGAATTGGACTCTGCCGGCCCTATCATTTGGGGAGAACGCTTAGTGAATTCCCGTGATCGCAATGCCTGGACCACCATCACCTACGAGAAGGGCGCTTGGATATTCCATATGCTCCGCGCCCGAATGGGAGACGAGAAATTCCGTGAGATGCTGGCGGAACTGCCCAAGCGTTTTCAACAAAAGCCGATTAGCACTTCAGCGTTTCGGGAATTCGCTGCGGAATTCATGCCGCCCAAGTCAGACGACGGGGATCTCGAGGAGTTTTTCGCCCAGTGGGTGGAGGGCACCGGGATCCCTCGACTCGCACTCGCTACCAATGTCTCTGGACGTGCTCCAAAAGTTCGAGTGGAAGCCAAGCTAAGCCAGGCGAATGTTGCCGACGAGTTTGGCGCATTGGTGCCCGTAGTGATCCGCATGCCCCGTGGGCAGACTGAAGTTCGCTGGGTACGGGCATCTAACGACGGGGAGGATCTGGAGTGGACATTTTCCACTACGCCCACACGGATTGAGCTCGACCCAGACTGGCAGACCCTGCGCCGTGACTGACGCGCCGGACGGTCTCGCTAACCAGTGGATCGCCGGTTTCCGTCTTAACTAGCGCTCTGTCCGGCGAAAGGCATGTGTCTCGGCGCGTTTCCAGAAGCGGGCAAAGCGTCGCAGATCAGCCTCTAGTTTTTGTGGGATGAACTCCTGGGGCGGTACCAGTTCCACCTGCATGGACCGCTGAAGCGCCAGCACCGTCTCCGCGAAACGCGGATTCACACTGGCAGTTGTGCAAATCGTCTTTGCGCCTTGTCGAGCAGCCAATGCACTGAGGGTCTCGACAGTGGGACCTCGATAGATTTGCACGGGCATTGCCAGCAGGCACTCATACAGAAAAACGATCCGCTTTAACGAGTAGCCTTCCGCTTCGATGGCAGCGTCGTCCCAAACGAAAACTGCGGGAACATCCGGGTGAGCAGCCAAAGCTGGATCAAACGGGCTTAAACTGTCCTCGTGGATCCAAACCAGAACACTCATGCGCCACTCCTCCGTCGTCTTCGCTCAGGTCCGTGAGAACGGTCCGAACCGCTTGGGTACAGGGACAACCTGGAATCGGCTTCGTACTCTTTTCGGGGGAACAAGCGAGCTTCAAGTTCCGGATATGGGGCATCGAACGGACAGGAATCCGCCACCTGACAGCCTCGGCAGTAGGTTCCACTTGTGTACTTCTCCAGGTTCTCTCGATTGAAGAAGTAGGGTTTGTGGCTAAACGTGCTGGCCACCCATTGCCAGGAGAGATGATTGCTAGCGGGATCTCCGTCCAGCAGATGGGTAAGGAACCATCGCGCACCAGCTTGCCACTTCACGCGACGCCAGTGCACCACGTACGCCGCCACCCACATCCGCGCGTGGTTATGCAGATATCCCTTCTCGCGCAATTCCTTCGCGAAGCTGTCCATGCAAGCCAAACCCGTCTGACCGCCGGGAATGTCAGCGGGCATGACGTCAGCGTAGTCCTCCCGATTGAAGCCGGTCTTGTACGGTTCCTGATCTAACCAGATCTTCTTGCCCAGGTCCCGATAGAGGCGTTGCCAGTATTCTCGCCAAGCGAGTTCTGTAATGAATTTCGCGGCATGGGACACCTCCTTCACACGGTCGAGGGCGGCATCCCGCACTTCCGCAAGAGAAAGCACGCCATGGCGAAGATACATAGACAGGCGACTCACCGATCCGTTCAGGTAGTTGCGGTTGAACCCGTAACGCTCTGGCTGGATCCGTGCAAGAGCAGCCACCGCAGCGTCCCGTCCGCCCACGGTCTGTGCAATCTCGGCGCCTACCTTGGCTGCCGAAGGGAACTCCCGCGTAAGGTAGTCCACCATGTCGCCACGGTTGGCGAAATCCCGCCGCATGGAAGTCAACTCTCTCATGCGCCCACTTCCTGACATGCGCCTGTTGACTGTGAATTCTTGCGGCTGCGCCTGCAGGCATCGCTGCAGTACCGAACCTCATCCCAAACGCGCTCCCACTTTTTGCGCCAAGCAAACGGTCGGCCACAATGCGCGCAGGGTTTGGTAGGCAAATGCTGCTTCTTTACGCCCTTCACTCTCGCATGGATGCTTTGAACCGCGGTGCGGTGGGATTTTCCAAGCTTTCGTGACAGAACATAATCAATCAGAGAGGCGCTTGAGGCGCAGGCGGATCCTTAGGGGCTGAAGGAACAGGTACCGGTTCACTGGCACCAGACGGCTCCGCTTCCTCTTCAGCATGTGGCGACGGCTCCGACATCGCTTCAATCAGCATCCGCAATTTCGACGCCATCACTTCGTCAAGGCCATCCAGTTCCTTGGCCTGTTCCATCGCCTCCAGTTTGCGCCTCAACAGAAGGTAGGAGAACCCAAGACTAAAGTGAGCGTCCACGTTGGTAGGGTCATGGGTGACTGCCTGCTCGTAATCCTCAATCGCGCCAGATCGGTCTCCGGACATTGCCTTCGCATATCCTCGGTAGTACCAGGCCCGCCCATGGCTTGGGTGCTTGTCGAGCAACAGGCTGAGGTTGTCGATTGCACTTGCGTATTGTGCGCGCCAAATGTCCTGCAGGGATTCCAGCAGAAGGCTGTTCCGAAACCGGACACCCTCGCCGGCCTGGACATTGCGCCACTCGCTCCAGGAAGTTGCAGGCTTACGGCCGAGTTCCGCGGAAAGCGAGGCTGGCACCAAAGCCACGGATGGTCGAGCCATGGGGCTCTCCCACACCACTACCCCGCTCCACTTCCCATCTTCATTCCACGCCGGGCAGCCACTGATGGCATCCCCATGAGCCGTACGGCCTAGGTACACGATGCCAAAAGATGGCAGGTCGCGCAAAACAAACTCGTTGACTGGGATCTCATTCTGGACTCCGCAGCGAATCTTCCATTGTTTCGGTTCTGTCACCGCCAGTAACTCCGGTTCCACGACACTGGCAGGTTTCATCCCTGTGCCTACCACCAGCAGGTTCCGTTCCACATCTTCGCCACGCACTTCCACAATCTCCTGCCTACGATCACCCTCCAGAATCTCGGCCCGGTAGGCGCCAGCCAGCAGGCCGCGGACTGTGACATAGCCATCGGCGGTGGGAATGGCGTACGCCTCCCCCATCACTCCGCCCTTCTCATTGAGTGCGCGTAGCAGAACGGCGCGCGCGGGTGACGCCTCGCCGGCCGAACCTTGTCCGAAGAGTCCGCATGTTAATGCAGTAAAGGCGAGCGTCAGCCCGATGGGTCGCATGCCATTGGGACGCCACGCTGCCAGAAGCCGTTACCGCACAAGCTGAGGATTCACTTTGGCCTGCCCTCCCTCTGGATAGCGGCAATCTGACTAGCGTAAAGTGGTGCGCATCTCCCGCCGATCATGTTCCCGATGGCGGCACGCAAGAAACGACGGGGCGAAAAAACGGTCAAGCCAGCTACTCAAGCGTCCCCGGCAGTATTGCCCTCATCTGCAAATGCACCCAACGATCCTCTGGTTTCCGTGGTGGTGGTCACCTACCAGTCTCAACGTCACCTGCCCGATCTGCTCCATTCATTGCGCGCTCAATCGCTAGGTGACTTCGAACTGGTACATGTGGACAGCGCGTCCACGGACGCTACCCGGCAGGTTTTCCATCACCATTGGCCAGCGATGCCCCGTCTGTGGTCCAGCCAAAACCTGGGCTACCGGCGTGGCAATCAGCATGGAATGGAGAAGGCTCGCGGCAAGTACATCGTGATCCTGAATGATGATGTGGAGCTTCATCCGCGCTTACTGGAGGAATTGGTTTCCACCGCCGAGGCGGATTCGCGTATCGCCATCGTGGCACCTGCCATTCTGCTGCACGGCTCTGCCTGCACACTGAATGCAGCGGGCAGTAATCTGTTGCCCGCGGGCTTCTATTCGGCACGCGGCAAAAATCGCCCCTATGATGACTTCCGCAGTCCCATGGACATTCCGGCGGCATCGGGTTGCTGTTTTCTGATCCGACGCGACTTCCTGGAATCCAGTGGCGGATTTTCTCCTGTTTTCGACACCTTGCCCTCGGGCTGGCACGCCTCGGCCGAAGACCTCGATCTCTGCTGGCGCGCGTGGACTGAGGGCTGGCGCGTGGTTTACCAGCCGGCCGCTCTGCTTTGGCACAAGTACGCGCAGAAACCGCTTAGCCAGTCCCGCTTCGCAAGTCTGTTGGGTGGCCGACTGGTCTTCGTCTGGCTGAACTACCCGGCACGCCTGTTTTGCCGCTTCATCCCGGTTATGCTGGCAACGGAGGTTGCGCTATTTTGCTTTGGCGCACTTCGCGGTTGGAGCTATGCGCGCATCTGGATTGCCTGCTGGCATTGGGCTTGGCGCAGCCGTCGGCGCCTCAACGAACTGCGGCAGCTACGTTTGAGCGCGCATCGCTCCAGCGAATCCGATATGCTTGCACGTATGCAGCCCGGTCTGGTCCCGGCTCCAGATCTGCAGCGGCACTGGCCTCTCCGTGTCGCGTGCTGGGGATGGTTTGCGCTAAACGCTGCCTGCCTTGGATGGCGTGCGCTGCAAACGCCATTGGCTGGGGTCTATCCAGCCATCAAGCGGGTGATGGATGCCACGGTTTCTGCCACGTTACTACTGTTGCTCGCTCCACTTCTGCTTGCGTTAGGCCTATTGGTCCGCTGGAAACTCGGAGCGCCCGCCCTGTTCAGGCAAACGCGCATTGGGCTGCACGAGCACCCCTTCACCCTGCTGAAGTTTCGTTCCATGCATGACGCTAAGGACGCTGCGGGCAATCCGCTTCCCGATGCGCAGCGCCTCACTCCCTTTGGCGAATGGCTGCGCTCGTGGAGCCTGGATGAGCTGCCGCAACTTTGGAATGTCCTTCGTGGTGAGATGAGTCTCATTGGCCCCCGGCCCCTGCTTCCCGAGTACCTTCCGCGCTATTCCGCGGAGCATCGGGCCCGTCACCACGTGCGGCCCGGGCTCACGGGGCTGGCCCAGGTGAATGGGCGCAATGCCACGTCCTGGCGGAAACGTCTGGACTTGGATGTGGAGTACGTCTCGCACATCTCTCCACGTCTGGACATCACCATCGCCTGGCGTACGCTCGGCAGGCTAATGGGGCGTGAAGGTATTTCCCGTTCCGGTGCCGCCACGATGCCGGAGTTTCAGGGGTTGCACCATGACGCCTAATCCCCCACTGGTTTTCTATGGTTGCGGCACACAGGGGCTTGCGATTCTCGAATGGCTGCGGGAGGCTTGGCCCGGCCGTCCCATGGTGCTTACGGATGACAACACCGCCTTGTGGGGCAAGCCGCTTCTGGGCCTTCCTGTCCTCGCTCCTCATGAAGCCCTGGGCGAAGGTCCCCGCCTCGTCATTTGCGGCATTGGGGATAACGCTACCCGCGCCCGTGTACTGCTACGACTCCGGGAGCAAGGCCATCGCTGGCAGCGCTTCCTGCACCCCACTGCCCTGGTGGCCCCCTCGGCGGAGGTGCGAGATGGCACCGTAGTGTTGGCCCATGCCGTGGTCAACTCCTTTGCGCGCGTTGGGGCTGGGTGTCTGCTGAATACCCAAAGCGTGGTGGAGCACCATTGCCAAGTGGACGACTTCGCGCACCTGGCACCTCATTCTGTCCTGGGTGGAGGCGCCCATGTGGGCGAAGGCGCGTTTCTGGGTATTGGCTCAATTGTGCTTCCCGGCAAACGCGTTGGCCGCTTCGCGGTTACTGGGGCAGGTTGTGTGCTCCTGCGTGACGCAGAGGACGGGGAAGTAGTGGTGGGGAATCCTGCACGCCAACTTCAGGTGACTCGGGTACCGCAGATCTAGTCATCTAAACCAATGGGATCAATGCATGCAGAGCATTCTCCCCAATGCAAAATAAACAACCTGGCTCTCTCACTTATTATTGACGAGTATTAATGTGTCAGTAAATACAAATGCCCATTAAATCCTATACAGCAATCAATTAATCCCTCACTTTCAATATGTTGCGACATTGACTCCTGCTCCGGACTTCGATAAACCTGCTTCACGCGAGCGGATGCTTCAGGGAAATAATCCGCCAGATACAGATTGAGTGCAGGTACAGGGCTTCGATGTACTGAAGGTGTGCCACCGTTAGCGGCGTCTGCTACGTTTCGGATACGTCCGAATGCGGCAACGTCCTTCTTTGCCACTCCGCAGTTCTCCCGCCTCTTGCTTGCCCAACAGCTGGTCTTCCGCTCGACGGTAAGAAAGGGGTTCAATTGCATGGCTAGACCAAGAGTCTTTCCCATCAAACTCCTGGCTCTGTTCATGATGATGGTCTGCGTTGCTACCGTCGTCGGCCAGGAGTTCCGTGCAACCATTTCCGGTCGCGTCTTTGACGGATCGGGCGG
>CAZUAX010000044.1:12677-27733 GCA_964618435.1 uncultured Solibacteraceae bacterium | reverse complement strand
TCGCCACCGCTGCGCTCACCGCATTTTATATGTGGCGCATGATGTTTCTCACTTTCTATGGGGAACCCAGAATGGATGCCCATACCGCAGCCCATGTCCATGAATCCTCCGCGGTAATGACCGTGCCGCTTGTGGTACTCGCCGCGGGCAGCATTCTCGTCGGCTGGCTGGGTGTTCCCAAAGTCTGGAGTGCGCTGCCCGCGGTCTTCCATAGCTTTGAGCATTGGCTGGCTCCGGTAACCGCGCCGGTAATCCAGGCTGCGCACAGCTCTCCTGCCCATGGGGAAGATCATGGCCACGAACTACTCGAATGGGGCTTGATGGCTCTTAGTGTTGCCATCGCGCTGGCTGGCATCGCGGTGGCTCGCTGGTTCTATCTGGTTCGGACGGAACTCCCCGATCGTCTTCAGTCTACTGCTCCCGGGTTGTATCGCTTCCTCTGGAACAAGTGGTATCTCGACGATCTCTACAACGCGTTTGTAGTGCGTGGCTTTGCCCTCGGTGGCGGCCGCTTGATGAGCGCAACGGATCACCGGGTAGTGGATGGCGGCGTGAATGGCGCTGGCTGGCTCACTAAGGCCATCTCTTCGCTCTCCATCTGGTGGGACACCTACATTGTGGATGGCGCTGTCAGGCTCACCGCGTTCGCGCTCCGCGTCATCTCCATCCCCGTACGGCTGGCGCAAACCGGCTCCGTGCAAGGCTACGCTCTGGTGATTGTCGTGGGCATCCTCGTTCTGATGGGAATTTACGGAAGGAATTGACGCATGACGGACCACCTGCTGAGCATCATCCTTCTTACCCCGATTGCCGGACTGCTAACGCTGCTCTTCATCCCAAGTGCCAACAAGCAGGCCCTGCGCCTTACCGCCAATTTTGCTGGCTTTGTTGGCTTCCTGGTCTCTTTGCCCTTGGTTTTTCACTTCGATCGTTTTGCCGATGGATATCAATTCGTTGAGAACTTTGAGTGGATTCCATTCCTTGGCGCGCGCTACCATCTCGGGCTCGATGGCATCAGTCTGTTGCTGGTGATGCTCACTACGCTCACTGGATTTCTGGCCATCCTCTCCTCCTGGAATGCAATTACTGACCGCACCAAGAGCTATTACGCCATGCTGCTGCTCTTGCAGACCGGAATG
The DNA here is from genome assembly GCA_964618435.1 of uncultured Solibacteraceae bacterium. Taxonomy (GTDB): domain Bacteria; phylum Acidobacteriota; class Terriglobia; order Bryobacterales; family Bryobacteraceae; genus JACTMJ01. The sequence continues at coordinate 26,594 of CAZUAX010000044.1, read as the reverse complement.
ATTGGCGTGTTTCTGGCCCTGGACTTTTTTCTCTTCTACGTCTTCTGGGAAATCGTTCTTGTTCCCATGTACTTCCTCATTGGCGTATGGGGCGGTCCGCGCAAGCTCTATGCGGCCATCAAGTTCTTCCTCTACACGCTCACTGGCAGCGTGTTGATGCTCATCGCCATCCTCGTTCTCTACTTCCAGTACCAGCAGGAGTTTGGCGTATATACCTTCGGAATTCAGGAACTGTTGCGCATTTCGCTACCAGCGGCTACGCAGCAATGGGTGTTCTGGCTGCTGTTCATCGGCTTTGCCATCAAGGTTCCCATGTTCCCCTTCCACACCTGGCTGCCCGACGCGCACACTGAGGCGCCCACCGCTGGCAGCGTCATCCTGGCGGCTGTTCTCTTGAAGATGGGGACCTACGGCTTCATTCGCTTTTCCCTTCCGCTGCTTCCTGATGCATCCAGCACCGTTTCCATTGTTCAGATTGTAGTAACGCTCTCACTCATCGGAATTCTTTACGGAGCCTTCGTAAGCCTAGTCCAGCAGGATTGGAAAAAACTTGTGGCCTATTCTTCGGTAAGCCACCTTGGCTTCTGTACGCTGGGGATTTTTGCACTGAACCCCAACGGACTCGCGGGCAGCATCATCCAGCAGGTAAACCATGGCATCTCCACCGGCATGCTCTTCCTGATTGTTGGCGTGATCTACGAGCGCCGTCACACCCGGGAAATTGCCGAGTATGGGGGCTTGGCGCATGTGATGCCCAAGTTCGCTACGGTCTTTGCCTTTGCGATGCTCAGCTCCGCGGGACTGCCCATGCTGAACGGTTTCGTGGGTGAGTTCACCATCCTGCAAGGCGCCTTTGAGCGCAACCCCCTCTGGGCTGCGCTTGGGGTTATCGGCATCGTGTTGGGCGCCGCTTACCTTTTGTGGTTGTATCAGCGAACGATGCTGGGCAAAATCACAAACCGCAAGAACTTAGGATTGGCGGACCTCAGCTTCAGAGAAATGGCCATCTTTGCCCCCCTCATCATCTGGGCGCTCTGGATTGGCATCTATCCGAAACCCTATTTTGACGTTCTCGAAAAACCAGTCGCACGAATCGTCGAGCGGGTGCGGCCTGGGGTGTATCCCCCTGTTGCGCCGGCCCGGAATGTGGAGGCAGCAACCCGATGAGCGAGTTCTATACAGCCCTTGACCATCTGGCTCTGTTGCCAGCCATTTTGCTCGGCCTCTTCGGCTGCGCTATCTTCCTTTTCGATTTCTGGCTCTTCCCAAAGTCTTCCGACAAGAGCAAACTGGTCTGGTTTATCGTCATTGCCGAAGGCTTCGCGGCGATCGCGTTGTGGCGGCAGTTCTCTTACTTGCAGGAAACTGGCCTGCCCGCCTTGGTTGCCTTCCGTGGCATTCTTAGCATCGATGGCTTCACCCTCTTCTTCAATGCGATGTTCCTGGTGGCGGCTCTCCTAACCGCTCTGATTTCCTATCGCTATCTGGAACAGGAAGGAGAGCAGCAGGGCGAATACTACGGACTCATCCTGATGGCGCAATGCGGCATGTTCTTCATGGCCGCAGCCACCGAACTGGTTACCCTTTTTGTCGGTCTGGAGCTTATGGCGCTCACTTTCTATGTGCTGGTGGGTTTCCTTGCGCGCGACAAGCGATCGAACGAAGCCTCCATGAAGTACTTCGTGCTCGGCTCCTTTTCCAGTGCCTTCCTAGCCTATGGGTTCTCTTTGCTCTACGGGCTCAGCGGCTCCACGCGCATGGCTGATATTGGGGCACTTCTGGAAACGCGTCCGCTCACTGACCCTCTGCTGCTGCTTGCCATTGGGTGCACCATCGTCGGTGTGCTCTTCAAGCTTGGTGTCGCGCCCTTCCACATGTGGGTTCCGGATATCTATGAGGGTGCCCCCACTCCCGTTACCGCCTATCTGTCCGTCGCATCAAAGGCTGCGGCGGTGGCGATGCTGCTCCGTCTCTTTGAAGGCCCACTCGCCGGAAGCCGTGAAATCTGGGAGCCTGTGCTTGCCGCTGCTGCCATCCTCACCATCACGGTGGGCAACCTCGGCGCGCTCAGCCAAAGTAGCGTGAAGCGCATGCTCGCCTATAGTGCCATTGCCCATGCCGGGTATATGCTGCTGGGCCTGGTTGCCGGTAATGCCACCGGCATTAAGGGCATTGTCCTGTATGCGTTCATCTACACCTTTATGAACCTGGGGGCGTTTCTTGTCCTCATCGGATTGCACCGCAAAGGCTTTCGTGGGGAGAATCTCGAAGACCTCAATGGCTTGATGCGCAGCAACGGTTTTGCCTCCATTGCCATGCTTGTCTTCCTCGTCTCCCTGGCCGGAATTCCGCCTACTGCGGGCTTCATCGCCAAGTACTACATCTTCCTCGCGCTGCTTGAAAGCGGTCACTACTACCTCGCCGCGATCGGCGTGCTGTATGTAGCCGTCGCCATTTACTACTACTTCCGTGTCATTCGCGCGATGTTCTTTGAAGAGCCAGATGTCCTTCCTCGCTTGCGCATGGGTCGCGGGCTTGGGATTGCCTTTGCCACTGCCGTCATCGGCACCATCGGCATCGGCATCTTTGCCGAACCCTTTGTTCGATTGGCGGGCATGACACTTCTACGCTGAAGGAGGGAACTTACGCACCATGCAAGCGATTCTTGACCATCCCTGGTTTGTCCCCCTCCTCACCGGAGTCTGCATCATTGCACTTTTCCCGCTTGTTGCTGGGTACCTTGTGCTTGTTGAAAGGAAAGTGTTGGCCGATATGCAGGCCCGTCTTGGACCCATGCGCGTGGGCCCCCATGGCTTCCTTCAGCCCATCGCCGACGCCCTGAAGCTACTGCTGAAGGAAGACACCATTCCCCAGGACGCTGACCGCCGCATCTTCTGGATTGCCCCGGTTCTGGCGGCGCTCACAGCGCTGTCCGCCTTGGCATTCATTCCCTTTGGCGCGGGCATCTTCGTGGCGGACGTCAACGTAGGCATCCTGGCCGTGAGCGCGATGTCCTCGGTGGGCATCATCGGCATTATCCTTGGTGGGTGGAGTTCGAATTCCCACTATTCTCTCCTCGGCTCGCTCCGCAGCGCAGCACAACTGGTTAGCTATGAGGTGGCCCTTGGCCTCGGGCTCCTTGCTGGCGTGATGGCAGTGGGTACCCTCAGCATGGTAGAGGCCGTTGATCATCAGGCCGCCAGCCAGACCTGGGGCATCTTCGACAATTTCGGACTGATGTTCATCTCGTTCGCGGTCTATTTCATCGCCTCCATCGCAGAGACGAACCGCGCACCCTTTGACCTTCCCGAAGCCGAATCGGAATTGGTTGCCGGCTACATGACCGAGTACAGCGGCTTTCGATGGGCGCTTTTCTTTCTGGCTGAGTACGCCGCCATGTGCGTTGTAGCCGGCGTTGCCGTCACCATCTTCTTTGGTGGCTGGCTCCGCCCCTTTCCCAGCGTTTCCTGGCTGGAATGGCCGATGCACGTGGCGCTGCCGGCAATTCTCTTCCTTGGCTCCGGCCTCGGCTGCCTCTACCTGCTGCGGCGTCTGAAGCCCCTCCATCAGAGGGTGATTTTGGCTGCCATTGCGTTTCTCCTGGTCGCATGCGGTGCTCTGTTCTTCTGGCCAGCCGCATCCGTCGCTCTTGCCGGGCCATTCTGGTTCTTTTTCAAGGTAGCGGTCATCATCTACGGCATGATCTGGATGCGCGGTACCTTCCCGCGCCTTCGTTACGACCAATTGATGAGTCTAGGCTGGTACTACCTCATCCCCATCGGCATGCTCATGCTGCTGGTGCATGCGATTGTTGGGGTAGCCAGCAGCTAACCCGCAGCGTTTGTCTGCTTTTCGGATGCGGTAGGTACGGCCATGCTCTACGGAGCGTGGTCCTATTGGTGCGCTTCAATTCCGCCCTTTTCCTCTAAACTGAAAACACCGATGCAGTCTCCTTTTCGCACGAACCTGCTTTTGGTTGTAGCTACATTCCTGTTCGCCAGCATTGCTCTCGGGCAGCAATCCGGCGTTGTTGTGCTAGGAGAAGACGACTTCGAAAAAGCACCCAACGCGGCTCCTGTTGGGTCCCCGGCTGGTTCCCCTCGCACAAGCGCTTCCACGGGTGGGCCAGGCGAGGTGCATGTCTTTGACCCCCGGCGCGACGCCCGCGCCGACATTCGAAATGCACTGCAGGTGGCTGCTCGCGATGGCAAGCATGTCCTTCTTGATGTCGGTGGCGACTGGTGTTCTTTCTGTAAAGTCCTGGACAATTTTTTCGATCAGCACCCCGACGTCCTGGCACTACGCAACCGCAACTATGTCTACGTCAAAGTGAACTTCAGCGCGGAGAATCAGAACCCGGAAGCACTGGAGAGCTATCCGCTCATTCGCGGATTCCCTCACTTCTTCGTCCTGGATGCCACAGGCAAATTGGTTCGCAGCCAGCGGGTTGCGCTCCTCGGCACCCAGACCGGCTACAGTCCAGAACGTGTCCGTGCCTTCCTGTTGAAGGCTGCCCCAAAGCGATAAGGAAACGAGAGCGCAACAGAAAATGAGAGCCCGCTTCTGTCCGAACAGATAGAAGCGGGCTCTCTTCTTTGAGGAAGTTCGTCGTCTATTCCATTCCGAAGTGCTGCCCGCGGCTTAACAGCTGCGACAGAACGCGTCGGCCTTCATGGAGCCCCAGTTTACGTACCGCAAGCGCCTCTACCGCGCGATGACGTTCCCGCACGTAAACTACCTGCCAGGCATTGGATTGTCCGCTACTTGTAGTGGAAAAGCCGCGCGCCGAGTGAATCGCGCTACCTCCTGCCGATCCGATCCGAATCTTCGAAAAGTCGAATCGTTTCCCTCCACCCATCGGTTCTACGAAACCGGCTAAGTGAAGCAGGTAATCCACATCAAACGTATCCTCTGGCAGGTACTTCGCCTTTTCGGAAAGGAATTTCGCAAGGGCAACCACCATGGGATTCCGATGCTCCGCCATATCCTGCAATGAGATACGGCCGATGCTAGGCAGCCCAAGATCGAAGAAGGTCTTCACTTTCATCCTAGTAGTACCCTTCAGATTATAGTATGCCAGTTGATTCGCTCAGATAAAACAGAAATTATCGTCGCAACTGTAAATTTCACCAGAGTGGTGCCTCATTGTTGCTTTGGAGTGCTACTGGATCTATGCCGGATGTGCTTCGCAATCGTCGCCAAACGGGCAGAAGTTTAGTTAACTTATTGAAACCAATAAGACCTTGTGAAAACCGCCAGGACCCGCCAGGTTTTTCACCTCTTTGTTCGTACGCAGTGACAATCAGAGGCCCAGACCGATACACGTCGATTGAAGAAAGGCCTCCCGCTAGTACTTTAGCGAAAATGATATGAATAGCCATCTGGTCCTAATGGGAAGTCAACCTCAATGTTACATCTCGTGTTACTCTCGGCCTCCATTTACGATCACAGTCCGGTTCCATCCAGACCCGGTCGCGGTTGGAAACCGTGCGATAAACCCGTTACGAGACCTTGGCCCCCGGTTGGCGAAACCCTGAAAAACTAAACGAAACTGCGTACCCGTACGTCTGCAATCGAGACAGCGTTCCATCGAGAGCGCAATTGTCGTGTCGCTTCCCCTAGAATGTAAAGGGTCTTTCTTCGTCATGCGAAATAGCTGGTCCCTCTTCTTGTACTTCACGCTGTGCAGCTTCCTGCCAGGCGTTACTTACAGCAATGCCCAGGTCCTTAGTGCGCGGGTTCTGGTGTTGGACGAGTCTGGTGGACAGCGTGTCGCTCCCCAACCTGCTCCTAAGGCAGCGACGGACCCAGGGGAAGTGAACGTCTATGACCACACGCGGGATGCCGCTGCCGATATCCGCCATGCCCTCAGTGTTGCTCGTAAAGAGGGCAAACACGTTCTGCTTGAAGTGGGCGGAACCTGGTGCATCTGGTGCAAGATCCTCGACCGCTACTTTGAAGAGCATCCGGACCTTCTCGCGCTTCGCAAAGCCAATTACGTAATGGTGAAGGTGAATTTCAGCAAGGAAAATGAGAACGCCGCAGCCTTGGGAAAGTTCCCCGAAGCCAGCGGCTACCCGCATTTCTATGTGCTTGATGCCCAGGGTTCCCTGCTGCAGTCTCAGGACACCGCTCCCCTCGAAGAGGGCCGCAACTATCACCACGGCCGAATGCGCGGTTTCCTGAAGGCTCACGCGCCTGCCCGCTAGTCGGGGTACCCATCGGGCTGGCCATACAGGGCACCTGCAGTGGCGATACAATCGAGGCCATGCTAAGTCGTCGTGCCCTCCTCGCCGCTTCCGCCGCGCCAATGCTCTGGTCGCAATCCACGCGGCCTGCCGGTCCCCGCAACGTGTTGTTCATTGCCGTTGACGACCTCAATGACTGGATTGGATGCATGGGTGGTCATCCCCAAACGAAGACCCCCAACCTCGATCGCCTGGCGGCCCAGGGCGTTTTGTTCACGAATGCCCACTGTGCCGCTCCTCTCTGCAACCCTTCGCGCGCCGCCTTGATGACCGGAATTCGTCCTACGACTTCGGGCGTTTATGAGAATACCCAGCCTTTCCGACGGTCCCCGGTGGCGAAGGATGCAGTCACTCTTCCCATGCAGCTCCGCGCTCACGGCTACCGCGCCATCGGGGCCGGCAAGATCTACCACGGCAGCTACCCTGATCCGCAAAGCTGGGATGACTACTGGCCTTCCCAAATTCGCAACCAGCCTCCCTCGCCCGTCCCGCCAGAGCTTCCCGCGAATGGAGTGCCTGGCTCAGGCAATCTGGACTGGGGTCCGCTCACGAACCCGGACGAGGAAATGGGCGATCACGGGGTCGCCAACTTCGCCATCAATCAGCTATCCCGAAAAGTGAACGATCCGCTGTTTCTTGCTTGCGGAATCTATCGCCCTCACCTGCCCTGGTATGTCCCGAAGAAGTACTTCGACATGTTTCCCGTGGACTCAATCGAGGTTCCATCCATCAACGAAAACGACCTCGATGATGTTCCGCCCATCGCCCATCGCATGGCCACCCGTCAGGGGGACCATGCTCGCATCACTGGTGCCGGACGCTGGCGCGAAGCGGTTCGGGGCTACCTTGCCTCCATTGCGTTTGCCGATGCGCAAATCGGACGCGTCCTGCGCGCGCTGGAGACTGGGCCTAATGCTGGCGATTTCCATGTCGTTCTCTGGAGTGACCACGGCTGGCACCTCGGTGAAAAGCTTCACTGGCGCAAGTTTGCCCTCTGGGAGGAAGCTACCCATAATGTGCTGATGATGTCCGCACCGGGCGTCACTCGGCCTGGCGGCCGCTGCACCCGGGCAGTGAATCTGCTGGACGTCTATCCCACGCTTACCGAGTTACTGGGTGTGCCAAAGCCCGCGGCGGTGGAGGGGGATAGCCTGGTGCGCTTCCTTAGAAATCCACGCGCCCCAAAGAATACGCCCACCCTTACCACATTCGGACGCGGCAATCATTCCTTGCGCGACGAGCGCTGGCGCTATACCCGCTACAAAGATGGCACGGAAGAATTGTACGACCACCAGAGCGATCCGCTTGAGTGGAAAAATCTGGCATCGGAGGCTCGCCACGCGGCGGTGAAGCAGCGCATGATGCCATTCCTCCCCAAAACGGAAGCCCCGGAGTCACCCGTTTCGCGTGGGAACGGCAATGAGGGCGGGGGAGAACCCGTCGCTCGGTAACACACAATTTAGGGCGCAGTCGCGCAGTAGCGCGCCGTAATGCAATCGCTAGATATTGCTCAAGCTATTGCTTGTCCGTCGAGAACCGGTACACCGTCGTACTCGTGAATCGCTCGCCTGGCTTCAGCACTACGGATGGGAAGACGCCCTTGTTTGGAGAATCCGGGAAGTGCTGCGTCTCCATGCAGAAACCAAAGCGCTTCTCGTAGGTCATTCCACCCTTGCCCGTTACGCTGCCATCCAGGAAATTTCCCGTATAGAACTGCATTCCGGGTTGGTCGGTGAGCACCTCCATCACCCGTCCACTGGTGTTCTCTTTCACCCGCGCGGCCAATCGCAGCCCGCCCGCCTCGCCGTTGATGATGAAGTTGTGGTCGTAGCCGCCACCGCGCTTTATCTGTTCGTGATCTGCGTCAATCCGCGCCCCAATCGCCATCGGGCTGCGGAAGTCGAAGGGCGTGCCCTCCACCGATTGAAATTCGCCAGTCGGAATTAACCCGCTATCCACCGGAGTGTAGCGGTCCGCGTTGATCATTACCACATGATCCAGAATCGCTCCTTTGCCCGCACCCGCCAGATTGAAGTAGCTGTGGTTGGTGACGTTCAGTACGGTGTCGGCGTCGGTGCTGGCCTGGTAGTCGATCTGAATCTCGTTGTCTGCCTTTAGCGAATACGTCACACTCACCGTCAGCGTGCCTGGATAGCCCTCTTCGCCATCGGGACTCACGTAAGTGAACCGCACCGCGGGACCTTCGATGGTGGTTACTTCTTCGGCATCCCACAGCTTCTTGTCAAACCCTTCCAGACCCCCGTGCAGCGCATTCGGCCCGTTGTTGGTAGCCAGTGTGTACTCTTTATCGTTCAGCGTGAAGCGCCCCTTCGCGATCCGGTTCGCGTATCGGCCAACGGTGGCGCCCATATAAGGGTGCTTGCCCAGGTAGCCTTCCAGTGTGTCGAACCCAAGCGCCACATCCGCAATGTTTCCCTTGGCGTCGGGAGTCTTCACCCGCGCAAGGTGCGCACCATAGTTCGTGACGGCAATCTCCATACCGTTTCGATTACGAAGCACGTAGAGATGCGCGGGCTTACCGCTCACCATTCCGAAATCTTGTTTTTCCATGGACACGGCGACAGGAACCTCCTCATTCTTTGCGGCGCAGCCAGCCAGCATCGCAAGGCCCAGCACGGCCAAGGCAAAACCAACGGGAATCTTCATGGACTCATTCTCCCCCAATTCACCGCGTGGCGCACCGATCTCTCCAATGCCCCTGCCGCCTCAATATCTAGTCCCAGGCATCCAGGGGACGCACGAAATTCGCCCCTCGCGGAGCGTTTGGGTCCACAAGCGGATGCAGCACCACCGTTACCGCGCCGCGTTGTACCGGCTGCCTTGTGCGAATCACCAGCTTGCGATAGTCCGTGTTGGTCTGCTCCGTCTTGCCGTCACCGCCCGCGGGCTCGGCGGTGCGTGGCGCTTCCAGAACAAAGTCCAGGGGCACACGGGAGATCCCTCGGATCTCCATCATCTTGTCACCCAGCACCAGACGCGCCCTGTCGATATCCACCTGCACCTCAGCCAGCGTGTGGATCTGCCACTGGTAGACGGCCGGTTTCTTCAGCTCAAACTCATCCTGAACCAGCAGCACACGCCGATCATCCAGCAGTCGTATGCCCCGCCTCACGGAGTTCGCGATCTCCGCATACCCAGCGGTGAGGTCCGCAATGGCGTGCGCACTGCCATTTCCCGCTCCCGAGGACGTAATCGTTCCGTGCGCGGGCGTCTGCTGGCTCTTCCCATCAAACAGCATCACGTTCTGTCCGTGACTGTTCAACCGATAGTAGTCCCACCGCTTGGCTCCGAAGTATCCGGGCAGGTTGTAGTCGTCCACGCCCAGCTCTTCCACCCATCGCTCTCCCATCGCGTCGAACACAAACGTGCCCATCTCCAGCTGCGAGTGGGCTACCCCGTTGTGTCCTGCGTAGAAGCCCACATAGGAGGCTTGCCTGCTCCACGAAGACCTCATCAGTGCCGCGTGGATTCCCAGAAACACCCGTTCTCTTGGCGTGCTTCCATCTCGCGGAGGTAACGGGTTGGGTTCGTACCATAACAGGCTCAGCGGATGCTGTCCGCTCGCATTGGCCGAAGCTGCCCAGTGCCACAACGGACGCTGAAATCTGCGGGCCATCCAGTGCAACCACGGGAAGCCTGCGTCCTTCCGCCGTCCGGAATCAGAGAAATTGAAGAACAGCCCCGTAGGACCAACCGCGTGCAAATAGAAGTCGCCGGTTTCCTCAAATCCGCTCGCGTCGTCAATCCCAAACCGGCTGCCTAGCGCGGTCTCCAGCCCCGCCAGCAGAGGCACCGTATACCGCAAGGTGTACTGCCAGTAACTTACACCCTCAAACCATCCCCCATCCGGGGCAAATTCCTTCATCGCCAGCGGCAATGACTTCAAGGCGGCGGGGAGAATCTTGCGAGCGAGTTCCGGCTCATCCTCGGCAATCGCCAGAGCCCCTAGCACCATCCCCCCATTGCAGACCTGATTCCAGTTATTCGTCGTTGTTGCCCACCGCGCGGGCGTCTTCCCTGGCCCGGCTTCGTAGCCGGTAGCAATTCCCGCGCGCAGCCCCTTCTCTAAAATCGCCTCGCGGATTACCTTGCGGTCGCCCGCGCTTAACGCGCCATGCAGCCAGTCATAGGCAATGGCGAAGGCGTGGGTCATCTCCGCCACATCCAGGAAGTGCGAAGGGTTCCAGTTCGGGAAGTTCGCGGCAGAGCGAATGTTGTTGCGGACTCCATCTAGCCATCGGCTCTCGGGCTGCAGCAGGTACAGCGTTGCAAACACATAAACCCGCTCCACGCAGTTCCGGCTCTGCGTCAGTAGCCGTGGCCCAATCAACTCGTACCTTACCGGGGGCTCGCTGAGCAATCGCTCCCCATGCCTTTGCAGCTGCGCGTACATTTCCCGCGCCCGCTCATCGTCCTCTATCAGTTTCCGCGCACGGGCGAGGGTCTCTTCCGTGATCAACAGGCGCGGATGCTGCGGATTCAACCGGTCCAGGATTCCGTCTTCCGCCGCCAGCGAGGGCCATGCGACTGCCCCTGTGGCCAATAGGGATGTAAATGAGCGGCGCTGCATTCTGGTTCGAGCATACCCCACCTCTACCGCCGATTCCTGCCATTTCCAATCCTTTACAGGTGTAACGCCAAATCCCTGGCCGTCTCTCTGGCTAGCCTGCGCAACTTTCTCCAGCAACCGGTGCTTATTCTATGAGTAACTATGTCTCCCCTTCTGCGCTTTGTCCTTTCCGCAGTCCTTTTCGTCGCCGCGGCTTTTGCTCAGTCCGCTGGCGGATCCGCGGAGATTGCTGGCAAGGTGCTCGACGCCGCTAGTGGCGAAGTGCTGTCGAAGGCCGAAGTTCGTCTTTCTGGCGGCCCTCCTGGCGGTTCCCAGCCTGGCTCTCCGGCGGCGGGTGCCATGGTTGCCCGGACGGGAGCCGATGGCAGTTTCCTGCTTCAGGGTATCCCTGCGGGGGACTACGTCCTTAGCGTTACCCGTCGCTCCTACGCGGTTTGTGGAGCCGAGGTGAAGGGCCTGTCCGGTCGCCAGCAGGGATGCGCCACCCGCTTTTCCCTTCGCGACGGGCAGAAGCTCGACACCATCCAGGTCCGGCTCCTCCGCGCCGCGGTGGTTACCGGCCAGGTAGTAGACGAGGACGGCGAGCCCATGACTGGAGTGGTGGTCGAGGCCGAACAGTATCGTTACCTGCGCGGCACCAAGGTGCTTACCGCCACCAGCCGCGCCACCACCGACGATCGTGGCCAGTACCGAATCTTCAATCTCTCTCCGGGGCGTTACTTTCTGAAGGCGCAGGGCCGTGGACTGATGGCTCGCCTTGCCGGCGCCATGGTTTCCGGCGCCGGTCCCGGTAGAATGGGCGCCATGCGTGGCGCGGATGGCCGTGCCGGCATGATTGCTTCCCTGGAGGGCGCTGTTTCCTACCAGCCCACTTACTATCCCTCGGCGGAATTCCCTGAGGAATCGATTCCCCTGCAACTGGCCCCTGGCGCGGAGATGGGCGGTATCGACTTCCGACTTACTCCTAGTTCCACCTACTTTATTCGGGGCGTAGTGACTGGTGTCACCAGCGGACCCATGACCGGCATTACCGTCACCGCGCGTCGTGCCGGGAATGCGACCTCCCTCGGTGGACCTACATCCTTCGCCTCCGTCGACGGGCGCACAGGCGCCTTCACCCTGCGCGGCCTTCCTCCCGGCCGCTATGAACTCATTGCCCGTTCCATGGGCATGCGCCGCGGTACAGCCCCCGCACCCGGGGCGTCCGGCACTCTCATCGCGGATCTTGGCAACGCACACCTGGAAGGCGTGGCCATCCCTCTGCGTCCTGACCTCCAGTTGCAGGGCACCGTCCTGCTCCCGGAAGAGAGTCAGGATGCCAAACTGGAGCGTGTTCGCGTCATCCTGGAAGGTGCCCTTCCGGGGCCGCAACGGCTGGCTCGTGTGAATGCGGAAGGCGCGTTTCAATTGAGCGCCGCCGCTGCCGATCGCATGCACTTCTCTCTTGAAGGCCTGCCCGATGGCTTCTACGTGAAGGCCATGAAGCTGGGCGGCATCGACCTTCTGGCCCAGGGCGCGGACGCTCCTGCTCAGGTTCTGGGGGACTTCCAGATTCAGTTAGGGGCCGATGGCGGTACGGTCACCGGCACTGCCCGCGACGCATCCGGCAAATCGATCGCCAATGCGCGCGTGGTGCTGCTTCCTGAGCGCACCGGTCAAGCCCGCTCCATCTGGCGTATGTCGGCTCTCACCGGAGAAGATGGCGCTTTCCAGTTCGCTGCTGTCGCTCCCGGTCACTATCGGGTCTTCGTGTTTGAAGATCTGGACAGCGGACCCGCCCAGGACCCTGATTTCCTCGCCCACTTTGGCCAGCGATGGAAGTCCGTTGAAGTGAAGCCCGATGCCACCGCATCCGTGGACAGCCCACTCATACCCGCTACCGACACGGCCATCCTGCTCGGGGAAATGGCGCCCTAGTCTTTCGCTACGCAGGCCTTTTTCTGCCTGTGCCGTTCTCTGCTTGGGCCTTCCATACGCTGGCACTGCCTTCAACGTTTGAGTAAAGCCATTCCCTCAAACTGCCGATCAATCCTTCGTGCATCCGGTTCTCTCTTCGCACTTGCGGGCGCGCTTATGGTGCGCCCGCCTGCTTTTCCTGGGCGTCCTTCTCGCACTGGCATTTTCTCTCCCTGCGCAGGAGGCGCCTTCGGGCACCGCAGATCCCCCTGCCGAAGAACCCTCTGCCGCGGAATCCATTCCCGATGAAACGGCCGCCGTTGATGTGGAAACTGAGGAACCCACAGTGGAAGCTCCCGCACCCATGCCCGCTAATGCCTTGCAGCGCCAGTCTGCCAGTGTGCAGCGTCAACTTGGCCGGGCTCGCCGTGGCAGCGATGGCTTCTTTGTCTCTCAATGGTTCTCTGACAATCCCGTTGACCCTCAGGCATCCACCGGAACACCTGCTCCGCCTGCGGACTGTGACCCTCTCGACAGCACCATCGCCGAAGCATTCATGCGCGAGAGCGCTACCCGGGAAGGGGTCTCGCTCGATCTTGTGCGTGAGGTGGTGCGCCGCGAATCTGGCTTCCATCCCTGTGCGGTCTCTCCCAAGGGCGCTATCGGCATGATGCAGCTAATGCCCGACACGGCTGAATCCTTGGGGGTTGCTGACCCTTTTGACGCCCGTGCGAACATCGATGGCGGTGTTCGGTTCCTGCGTCGCCTGCTCGACAAATACAAGGGCCGCCCGGACCTGGCTCTGGCCGCCTATAACGCCGGCGAAGGCGCAGTCGACAAAGCCAACGGAGTCCCGGACTTTACGGAAACCAGGGAATACGTAAATGCCATCATGCAGAAGGTCTTTGAGGCGCCCCGCGACCGCCCTACGCGCCAAGGCATATCCGGCAGGGGCATCCAGCGCAACGCCCCACTGCGCAACACCCCGCCGCGCATCGCGCCACCGCAAGCCCCGACAGCAAAATCTGCCAGCGCCTCCCCCATCCAGCCACCGGAAATCCCGCCAACCCGCCCCGGTGCCCCTTCCGCTGCCACCCCGAATCCAGCAGAGGCACAACCTGCGGTACAATGAGAATCTGCGGGCGCGTAGCTCAATTGGCAGAGCAACTGACTCTTAATCAG
>CAZUAX010000044.1:5454-12667 GCA_964618435.1 uncultured Solibacteraceae bacterium | reverse complement strand
GTAGGTTGAAGGTTCGATTCCTTCCGCGCTCACCACCCCGCCTCCATCGCTGGCCTCAACGTCTTTGTCGTCGTGAAAGTCATCTGCCAGTTCCATTCCCGATCCATTTTCGCTGGGTTTTTGCTTTCCAAATTCCACCCCCAGAGCGTCTGCAATTTCTCTCTGCTTGTCTCAAGGGGTCCTTGGCCTGTCCCCATCCAGCCACCGCACCATCGGTGGGTCACGACCGAACGCCGAAATCTCGAGGGTTTCTCCCCATCTAGCCTCCATTTCCGCTCTCTGCGCATTTCCTCATGACCTGGTTTGCGAATTGGAAATAAATATCTCCCTTAGTATCAGCAGCTTATGAAAGTGACGTACCGATCTCGCTAGAGCCTGTCTGTATGCTCTTTGCGAAGTGAGCCGCGGGGGCGTTGGCGGCTTGCTGGGCCGGGCGGGTCGCGGACATTTCCTGTCGCCCGCCCGATGAGGCCGCCGTTGTGATGGATGGCGTGCCTGCGAGGCACGGATCGCCGCCAATCTTGGCGGGGTGGTGGCGATCCGGCCTTGCCTCTCCTCTAACCCGAATTGTCCCGCCAAGGAAAGTGCGGTTCCCGATGAAATACATCCTGCTGGGTTTGCAATTGTTTCCTGCGATTCTCGCCGCCGTCAAGGCTGCCGAAGCGCATATCTCTCTTCCCAAATCGGGGGCGGAGAAGTTGAATCTTGTAACGGGCGTGGTGGAAGAGGTTTACGCCAGCATCGCGGACGGCCTCCGCGAAGACTATTCGCGCGATAGCGTGATGCGACTTGTGGTGGGCATCGTCACCCGCGTAGTGGCGGTCTTCAATCGTCTAGGCATCTTTCAGGCCGCTGGCGCCTGAATTGTGGATTTTTGAAAGCTTGGCTGGGCCCTCAGGTTCTGGCCATGGTTGGCGTGGCATGTTCGAAGGTTGAACTCCTTAGTGACGTTGGGGGACCCCGTTTCGGCGGGGTCCCCTTTTTTTGTTTACCGCCAGCGGAACCTGAGTTCGTTTCGTAGTAGAGGCAATTATGCTTCAATCGGTATATGTTTCAGGTGCAGCGAAGCCCCCAGGTGCATGATGTGGTGGTGATTGGTTCTGGCGCAGGTGGCGGAACCGTCGCTCGCGTCCTTGCCAGCAAAGGCGTAAAGGTAACGATGCTGGAAGCCGGGCGCATGCTCACTCCGGCGAAGGACTACAAGGAACACAAGACCCCCTACGACTATGACCATCGCGGCGCTGGCGATGCGGCTGAGTTCTACACCGGCAAGATGCAGTGGGGGTATTTCGCCGCCCCCAACGGCTATTGGGACATGGAGGGCGAGCCCTACACCACGGCCCCAGGTACGAACTTCCGCTGGTTTCGCTCGCGCATCCTTGGTGGACGCACCAACCACTATGGCCGCATCACCCTCCGCTTCAGTGATTACGATTTCAAGCCCCGCAGCTTCGACGGCCTTGGCTGGGATTGGCCCCTCACCTACGATGAGGTGGCTCCTTACTACGATCTCGCCGAGCAGTTCATCGGGGTCACGGGTAGCGCCGAAGGCATCCGCACCGCTCCCGATGGAAAGTTCATGCAATGCCCGCCGCCTCGCGTTCACGAGCGCCTGGTGCGGGACGCCGCCGCGCCCATGGGCATCAAGGCCATTCCGGCACGGCTCGCCATCATCACCAAAAACCACAACGGGCGCGCCGCCTGCCACTATTGTGGCCAGTGTGGGCGTGGTTGCGTCACGGCCTCCAACTACTCTTCCAGCCAGGTAGATATCTTCCCGGCCATGAAGACCGGCAACCTCAATGTCATCTGCAACGCGATGGTCCGGGAACTCATCACGGACGACAAAGGCCTCGTGAAGGCAGTCTCCTACATTGATACTGAGACGCGTGAGGAGCGCACCATCCACTGCCGCGTCTGTGTGCTGGCAGCCAGCGCCTGCGAATCCGCGCGCCTCTTGTTGAACTCAAAGTCCGCCCGTCACCCTAACGGTCTCGCGAATGGCTCGGGCGTTGTGGGTCGCTATCTCATGGACTCCGTCGGTCGCGACATGGCGGGCTACGTGCCTTCGCTGGAGGGCATGCCCAAGTACGATACCGATGGCATGGGTGGCGGCCATCTCTACATTCCCTGGTGGGGCCTTGAGGACAAGAAGAAGGACTTCCCGCGCGGCTACCACGTTGAAATTGGCGGCGGCTTTGGAATGCCCACCCTCGGGGCTTTCAACGGCACCTGCGCCCGCAACGAAGGGTTTGGCAAGGGACTTAAGGACGCCATCCGCCGCGAATATGGCTGCTACGTCGGTCTCAGCGGTCGCGGAGAAATGATCCCCAATGAGAAGAGCTTCTGCGATATTGACCCACAGGTAGTGGATCGCTGGGGCATCCCTGTTCTGCGCTTCCATTTCGAGTGGGGCGAGAGCGAATTGCGCCAGGCCCGTCACATGGAGCAGACCTTTGCAGAGATCTTCGACCGCATGGGCGGGAAGCTACTCGGCGCGCGCAAGCCCGAACTGGAAACACCCACCATTTCCGTGCCTGGCGCAATCATCCACGAACTGGGCACGGTGCGCATGGGCGACGACCCCAAGACCTCCGCACTCAACAAGTACAATCAAGCCCACGAGGTAAAGAACCTCTTTGTGGCGGATGCCGCGCCCTTTGTCAGCAACCCCGACAAGAACCCGACGCTAACCATCTGCGCCCTCGCCTGGCGCGCTTCCGACTACCTGGCTGAGGAGATGAAAAAAGGCAATGTCTAACCAGAACCCGCAGCAGCAGGACACCGTAGATTCCCAGGGGCTCTCTCGCCGCAATTTCTTTCATGGCCTCAGCGTCGCGACGGTCGTCTCGGCAGGTACGGCGTCACTCGATGCACAGCAGCACGCTCACCATGCTGTTACCACCGAAAAGAAGACCTCCGGCTCATACCAGGCACGGTTCTTCAATACCCATGAAATGGCTACCATGAAGTGCCTTGCGGAACTGGTGATCCCCGCGGACGAAGGGGGGCCTAGCGCCGCCACCGTGGGTGCGCACGAATTCATTGACCTCATCTGCAGCAAAGCTCCCGAGGTCGCC
This sequence comes from uncultured Solibacteraceae bacterium, assembly GCA_964618435.1. GTDB lineage: Bacteria > Acidobacteriota > Terriglobia > Bryobacterales > Bryobacteraceae > JACTMJ01. Next base: position 9,587 of record CAZUAX010000044.1, on the reverse strand, counting down.
ATGGCCTACACCGGCGGCCTTCAATGGCTTGACGGCATCAGCACCCGCCGTTACCAGGCCAAGTTCGTTTCGTCCAGCGAAGCCCAGCAGACGGAACTCCTTACGCTCATTGCCTATAAGAAAAACGAGACCCCCGAACTTGCTCCTGGCATCGAGTTCTTTACCCTGGCCCGGCGCATGATTGTGGATGGTTACTTCACCACCCGTGAGGGCTTCAAAGACGTCGGTTTCCTCGGCAACAAGGGCGTCACCAAGTGGGATGTGCCCGCGGCCAGCCTCAACTACGTTCTCGAACGGGCACCCAAGCAGTAATCATCTGTGGGCTCTGCTTTGGTTCGTTTCGTAGAGCCGGCGCCAACCCACTTCCGTACCGCTCCGCGATAGCATAGGCGCATGTTGCGCATCTGGGTTCGTTTCGTTCTGTGGCTGTCGATTGCCGGGCTGCTTTCCGCGCAGCCTTTTCGCATACAGGAACTGATAGGCCGGTCCAGCACCTTTATGGCGGTGCTCATTGAGGATGTGAACCACGACGGCAAGCCCGACATCGTGGCTGCCCAGGAGCACCGCATCGTGTGGTTCCAGAATCCTGGCTGGCAGATGCACATACTCGCCGACGCATCGATGGCGAAAAACTACGTGTGCATGGCGGCGCACGATATCGACGGCGACGGGAAGCTCGATCTTGCGGTGGGTTCTTCCTGGCGACCGGCAGATCGCAAGACCGGCGGTGTCATCCAGTGGATGCGCCGCAGTGAGCCCACGGGACGCGAACTCTGGAAAGCCTTCCCCATTACTGAGGAGCCCACCACCCATCGCATGCGCTGGGCCGATGTCACTGGCGATGGGAAACCGGAACTACTGGTCGCTCCCCTGCACGGGCGTGCGCTTGGCGACGACCCGGCTGACGAACCCCTTCGCCTGCTGGTGCTCAGCCCTCCCGCCCAGCCCGAGACCCAGCCCTGGCCCGCGGAAGTGGCCGACAACTCGCTTCACGTGATGCACAATCTGGCTCCCCTGGCCTGGAGACGCGAAGCGGGTAGCGCCGTCGCCAGTGCTTCGCGCGAAGGCCTGCACCTGCATCGCCGCAATCCTGCAGGCAAATGGCGGCAGGACCTGTTAGGTGAGGGTAACCCTGGGGAGGTAAAGTTCGGGCTTCTGGGTGGCACACGTGTGGCCGCCACCATTCAACCGTGGCACGGCAATGGCCTTGTCGTTTATCGCGAAACCCGCGAACTTCCTTGGGAACGAATGGTGCTTGACGAGTCCTTGGAGGAAGGCCATGCGGTGGCCTGGGCAGACCTTGATGGCGATGGAGTGGACGAGCTCGTTGCCGGCTGGCGCAAAGGTAACTTTGGGGTCGCCACCTATCGCTGGCAGGACGACGACACCTGGCAAAAGCAGGTAATCGATCGCGAGATGGCCACCGAGGACGTCGCCGTGGGCGATCTTGACGGGGATGGTCTTCCGGAGATTGTCGCGGTTGGCCGTGCCACGGGCAATGTCCGCGTTTACTGGAACGAAGCTAAGCCACGGTGGGTAGCTCACCGCGTAACTGGCGGCTTTGCCAACCACACCATTGTTGCGGGAGACATTACCGGCAGTCCGCGGCTGGACATCATTGTCAGCGGAAACGACGAGACCTACCTGTTGGCAGGGGACGCTAAGGGCTCCAGGCGGGTGATCCACGAAGGCATCGGCGGCATTTTTGCCTCCGAGTTGATGGATGTCGATGGAGATGGCGATCTCGATTTCGTTGCCGCCCGGTACTCCCCGGGCCTCATCTTCTGGCTGGAATGTCCGGCCAAGCCGCTCATTGACCCCTGGGTATATCGCGAGATCGACAACTTCCAAGCGGGCGGCGTCAACGGCATCCATGGCCTGCTCGTGGGCGACGTGGATCGCGATGGATTACCCGACCTGATTGCCAACAGTGCCCAGCCCAACGGACAGTTTCCCAACTCGCTTGCTTGGTTTAAGCTGGTGCGCGATGCAAAGGGCAGCCGCTTCGTTCGCCATATCTTTGCAGACCGCGATGCCCCCGGCCTCAGCCATTACTTTGGTATGGGCGACATGAATGGCGACGGGCGGCCCGATATCGCTTCCGCTGGAAAAGACGCACCAGATGGCAACTGGTTCGCCTGGTGGGAGCAGCCCGCGGACCCCATGCAACCCTGGACCCGCCATTGGGTGGCACGTGAGCAATTGGGCGCCACCAATATCCTGCCGGCAGATGTCAACGGCAACGGCAAGCTGGACTTCATCGCCACTCGTGGTCACGGTGCGGGCGTTCTTTGGTTGGAAGCGCCCCAATGGACCCCTCATGAAATTGACCCCAACCTTCGCGGTCCACACGCTTTGGCGATTGGTGACCTGGACGGCGACGGCGATGTCGATGCCGCTACCTGCGCCAAAGATAGCCGGCTCGCAGTGTGGTACCAGAATGACGGCAAGGGGAATTTCGCACGCCACATCATCGGTGGCAATCAGGCTGCTTACGATGTGCGCCTCGTGGATATGGATCGCGACGGCGACCTTGACCTGCTGGTGGCCGGGCAGGCCAGCGACAACGTCGTCTGGTTCGAAAACCGCCTGCGTTAGCCATCACGCAGCGCCTGCTTCAGGCCTTACGGGGCAACGTATGTCGTCTTCACCGTGGTGTAGAACTCTGCCGCGTATTGCCCCTGCTCGCGCGGGCCATAGCTCGATCCCTTCCGTCCGCCGAATGGCACATGGTAATCCACGCCCGCCGTGGGCAGGTTCACCATCACCATGCCCGCCTGGGAATTGCGCTTGAAGTGGCTTGCGTACTTCAGCGATTGCGTACACACTCCCGCGCACAGCCCGAACTCCGTATCATTGGCGACTGCCAGAGCCTCTTCGTAATTCTTCACGCGAATCACACTCGCGCTCGGTCCAAAGATTTCCTCCCGGTTAATGCGCATCTGGTTGTGGGTTCCCACAAACAACGCAGGTTCCAGGTAGTACCCCTTGGTTTCGCGCTCCAGCCCACGCCCTCCGAAGACCTCCGCGCCTTCCTCTTTTGCAAGCGTCGTGTAGCTCAGGTCCTGCTCCAACTGCGTGGCATCTACCACGGGCCCAATCTGCGTTTCCGGCTTCAGCGCATCGCCCACCACCAGTTTGCTGATGGTGTCCTTCATTGCAGCCACAAAGGCATCATGGATGCCATCCGTCACAATCAGTCGGCTGGACGCCGTGCAGCGCTGGCCCGTGGAGTAGTAGGCGCCCTGGATGGCGCAGTTCACTGCCACCTTCAGATCCGCATCGTCCAGCACCACCAGCGGGTTCTTGCCGCCCATCTCCAACTGCACCTTTTTGCCCAATTCAGCGCATTGCACCGCGAGAGAGTGCCCGGTTCCCACAGACCCTGTGAAGCTGATTGCCTGTACATGGGGCGATTGCACAAGCGCCTGCCCCACCACGGAGCCGCGTCCCATCACCAGATTGAACACGCCCTTTGGAATTCCTGCCTCGTGCAACAATTCCGCGATGGCCCATCCACAACCCGGCACCAGGTCTGCCGGCTTAAACACCACGCAGTTTCCGAAGGCCAGCGCAGGTGCAATCTTCCATGCTGGAATGGCGATGGGGAAGTTCCAAGGGGTGATGATGCCCACCACGCCAACGGGCTCGCGCGTGATTTCAATCTCGATGCCCGGTCTTACCGAGGCCAGTTTGTCGCCCTGTATCCGGAGAGCCTCGCCTGCGAAGAATTTGAATATCTGTCCCGCCCGGTTCGCCTCGCCAATGCCTTCGGCTAGCGTCTTGCCCTCCTCGCGGGACAGCAGCCGCCCAAACTCTTCCTTGCGTGCGATGATTGCGGAGCCTGCTTTGTCCAGGATGTCCGCCCGTTGTTGAATCCCGCTGTGTTGCCAGGTGGCAAAGGCTTCCGCCGCCGCGTCAACAGCCCGCTGTGCCGCTGCGGCGTCGGCCCGTGCATACTCGCCAATCACATCGCTCAAGTCCGATGGATTTACATTGGGCTGGAATTCGCCGGAATCTGTCCATTCGCCTGCGATGTAGTTCTGGTGCCTGCTCATGCTGTGATGCTCCTTGGGCGCCGGGTGGGCCTTTCTTCATGATGGCAAAGTCCGCTTGCCCTGGACAGCGCTCCC
>CAZUAX010000044.1:2680-5354 GCA_964618435.1 uncultured Solibacteraceae bacterium | reverse complement strand
GCCTCGGGCATCTCTGCAATGTGCTTTAGCGCCCGGCGCAAGTCGCGCAGCCTGAGCGAGTCCGGCGTTTCTCCCACGTGCATGGCGTTCCGCAGCGCATCCCGCTGGAACATCCTTGGCCAGGGCAGTTCCTGCACGCCTCGCGGCCACACCACCACGCGAATCACCTGTTCGCGCGAATGCGCACCGGAGAGCACCAGGTTCTGGTAGCGTACATCCTCTCCGTCCGATGCCACCCAAACCAGCACTGGCGATTTCCCCTCCGCCTTTCGCCGAAGATGCACATCCATCCGCGGCAGCGGGTCCGCATCTTCAAATGGAAGCAGTTTTTGCAGTGCTGCCATCAACTCCGTACGCCGTTGCCGCCATGCCGCAAGCGATGTGAACTCGCCTGAGGGTGGCCGTGTGGTGAAGGTCTCATGTACCCGGTAGTTCTCCGCGTCCGCTGGTGGATTCCCGTCGAACACGGCAAGAGTCTTCGGCTCCGCGTTGCTGTAGTCCATGTCCAGCTTGCGCGAGGGAATGCCCATCAGGTGTTGGTCAAAGAAGCGGATGGCCTGCTCGCGCAGGAAGTCAGAATCCTGGTGCCCGGTGTCCACTTCAATGTTGCGAAACTTCGCTCCCTCGCCATACCCCTCATAGAGGTTGCCTACCACGCGCTCAAACTCCCGGTAGCCGTCTACGGGAAACAGGACGTCCTGCTTGCCATGGGCCATCAGCAAGGGGCGCGGGGCAATCAGGGCGCCCTGGTGCAGCATGTCGTGCTTGTAGGTGTTGATGCAGAACATGCAGTCGCAATGGTGTCGCTGGGTATCGTGCTTCAGGTTTGCGGCGTAGGTGCTGATGCCCATCACGGGCACCACAACCTTCACGCGCGGGTCCACTGCCGCGGTGAAGAAGCTCATCGCGGCGCCACCGGACCGTCCGGTCATACCGATGCGGTTCCCATCCACCTCCTTCCGCGTTTCCAGGTAGTCGATGGCCCGCATCGCGTTCCATACTTCCACGCCCGCCGGAGTGTAGCCTCGCGCGAACCAGTCAAACATTTCCTGCGAGTGTACGCCGTGGTGAAGGGCGAAGGTTTCTGCAATCTGGATGGAATCCAGGATAAAGGCTGCGTACCCGTTCTTGGCCAGCGAGATGCCATGACGCTGATATTGCGCCTTGTCGCCAAACGGGGAATAGGAGTGCCCACACACGTAGATGATTGCGGGTACCGGCTTTGCGCGCTCCTTCGGAATGTACAGATTGCCACTCACGTACACGCGAGGCATGCTCTCAAACGCGATCTTTTCAATTACGTAGCTGCCTTTGTCCAACACGCCAGTCACGCGTACGTTCAATGGGGTTCGTGCAGGCCAGGGAAGCAGTCCGAGCATGTCGCGCATCTCCTCCAGGCGTTGCGCGCGCACGGATGCCCATCGGACGGGGTCCGCCAATTCCTCCCTCGCTGATTGCGTGATGCGCTCCGCTTCCCGCTCCAAGGAGGCTCGGAATTCCGTCTTGGAAGCCAGCATTCGCTCGAAGGATTCCCGCTCCCTGTCAGTGTCTGAAAGCTCCCTGGCTGTTTCCGTGGGTGGTGCTTGCGCCGCCAGGAAGAGGCTAATCAGGCAGCTAAGCAGGGTGATGCGCAACATGCCGTCATTATATGGAAGCCGCGTTGCGGAAGCGCCTAAAGTTCGCTCACCCTCACCAGTTGCTTGCCCAAATTGTGTCCAGTCAGCATGCCAATAAAGGCTGCCGGTGCGTTCTCCAAGCCCACGGCAACGGTCTCACGGTACTGGAAGCGGCCCTCCTTGTACCACGCTGCCATTTGTTCCAATGCCTCTGGAATCTGAGGTGCGAAGTCGAAGATCAAAAAACCCTCAATCCGCAGCCGCTTGATGATGGTTTGGAACAGCCAGCGGGGGCCCAGATCCGGGTCCTTGAGGTTGTATTGCGAGATCTGTCCGCACACGGCAATACGCCCTCGCAGGTTCATCTGGGCTACAACGGCGTCCGTCATGGCGCCGCCTACGTTATCGAAGTAGACGTCGATGCCTTGCGGGCAAACCTCGTACAACGAAGAGGCATAGTCTTTGCCGCCACGATAGTTGAAGGCGCCATCGAAGCCAAGGTCCTCCAAAAGGTGTCGCACTTTGTCGTCAGAACCCGCACTCCCGGCTACATGGCATCCCAGGATCTTCCCAATCTGTCCGGCCACGGAGCCCACCGCGCCCGCTGCCCCAGACACGAACACACGTTCACCGGGCTTGGTCTGGGCGATCACCATCATGCCGAAATATGCGGTCAGGCCAGGCATTCCCAGCAGGCCCAGCGCGGTAGAGATCGGTGCCAGCGAAGGGTCCACTTTGCGGAATCCCGCACCGTCGGTAACGCCATAGCGCTGCCAGCCCAGCATGCCTTCCACGATGTCGCCTGGCTGGAAACCGGGATGCTGCGAGTCCTCCACCACGCCTACCACGCCGCCGGGCATCACTGCCCCAAGCGGCATGGGCGCGCTATAGCCGGGATTCTCCCGCATCCAGCCGCGCATGTAAGGGTCAAGCGAGAGGTACAGTGTGCGCACCAGGAACTGGCCTAATCCTGCCGTTGGCGCCGGGGATTCCACCACGCGGAAATCGGTCTCCATCGGCAGAGCTTCCGGGCGGTGAGCAAGGGTTACTTGTACGTT
>CAZUAX010000044.1:0-2580 GCA_964618435.1 uncultured Solibacteraceae bacterium | reverse complement strand
TCGCCAAAGGCGATCGCGCTTTCCGCTCCAAAGCGGCGGTAGTCGGCGAAGTCCACTTGCAGCCGCACCCGCTGGCTTCCGCTGCTATAGGGTAACTGGTCATCTGCGAAGGTGCGCACCGGCATCCAGTGGCCATCAATCCGCTGGCGGATGGTGGTGAATGCGGGGAACAGATTCTCGTGTTTCGTTGTCCGAATCTCCGGAACGGCGTGCCCACTGGCGCGCACGATCTCTTCATCGGTCTTGCTCACCCACAACACTCCTTCAAAAAACCGCATGCCCTCCAACTCATTCTTCGGGCTCACCCGCATTACCCAGCAGGGTTCGCCCTCCACGCTTTCCTCGCCCTGGTAGCGGATCTGGTAGAGCCACAGAACATCTTCCGTAAACAGGAAATTCTGGATCTCACGGACATCGTGAAAGTCTTCGTCGGTGAGCCGGATGCGCTTCAGAGAGTTCGAAGGCAACGTCGTCAGCACCTCATCCCGACCCTTATCCGGAGTGAAGATAACCTCACGTACTTCCTGGTAAAGGCCCATGCGTTGCCCACTGTTACTAAGTTCCTCGAACTGGAAACGCTGTTGGAAGGTGTACTGGTCGCGCATGGCGCGGATGAACGACTCGTTCCGGGCCACGCGCTTGGCGAGGTCCCGTGGCGGACGAGGGCTGGAGGCTGGCGACTGCGCGTGCACAGCATTTCCAGGCAGGGCCAAACTCACGGCCAGCAGGCCCGCCAGTGCTAAGATGGGCGCGTATCGTTGCATGCCTTCCCCTCTTCGCGTTCCCGTCAATGTGTTACGCCTCCCCGGAAGTGTCTGGGTAGCCGTAGCCACAATCTGGCTGGCAGCCGCAGCCGCAGCTGCCTTCCTGTTGCCTCAGCATATCCCGAATGGGATTCGAATTCCATTCTTTCTGGCGGCCTGTGTGGAGCTGTTCTTCCTCGTGCCTCTGGGCTGGAGTCGCGTCCGCAAGGCGCTAATCGAAACGTTTTCACCTCAACAAATTGCCGTAGGCATGTGCGTCTCGGCCCTGCTGCCCTTCTTGGTCTACGTGATAGGCACGGGTGTATTCGGTTTCCGTCAAATGCTGGTGCTGGGTGTACTGGTAGCCGCCATCTCCTGCTGGTATGTGGTGCTGCCAGCGGGTGCGCTGCGCGATGCTGGATTTCTGCTGCTGGTGGCGACGGTAACCCTTAGCGGGGTTTTCAAGGACATTTACCCGGATGCTGCTCCAAAGCTTCAAGCGGAGTTCCTGGGCCGCATTCTCTGGATCCGCCTGGGAATTGCCGCTGCCCTGCTACTGCGCCAGATGCCGGGAATCGGCTTTGGCTGGTGGCCCAATGCGAGAGAGTGGCGTGCTGGCGCAATGGGTTTCGTCGTTCTGTTTCCAGTCCTCTTCGTCATGGGCTGGCTGCTGGAGTTCTTCGGGCTGCGCGAGCTTTCCAGGCCATGGCCGCAAATGTTAGCCATCACCGTAGGCACCTTCTTCGGAATCTTCTGGGTAGTCGCCCTGTCTGAGGAGTTTTTCCTGCGGGGTCTGCTGCAGCAGTGGTTTGTGGAGTGGCTGGGTTCGTTTCGTAGTGGACTGGTGGTAACGAGTTTGATTAGCGGGGCACTGCATCTGCCCTTTCGTGAATTTCCCAACTGGAAGTTTGCCCTGCTGGCCACCGTGGCTCATGCCGCTTACGGTATGGTGTTCCACCGAGCCGGGGGCATCCGCGCGGCGATGGTAACGCACGCTCTGGTGGTTACGGTGTGGCGAGTGTTTCTCGTATAGATCCTGCGACGGTGAGCTAGGCAGTTCGTTCTCGAGCAGAGGGCAGGAAAACCTCCGCCGCGTCCAGAAAAACCTGGGCATGGGCATGTACGCTGTGGATGATGGGTAGCGAGTAGCCTCCACCCATGCAAATCACCACGGGGATATCCTTTCGCCTGCAGGTTTCCAGCACAAAACGATTGCGCTGCTGCAAACCATGGGGCGTGAGGGCGAGCTTGCCCAACTTGTCCTCTCGCAGGCCGTCCACGCCAGCTTGAAAGAAAACCACCTCCGGGTCAAACGCCAGCACTTGGGGCATATTGGCCTCCAGGGTTTCCAGGAACACGGTGTCGCCGGTGTCGTTGGGCAAAGCGACGTCCAGCTTGCTGCGTTGCTTTCGAAACGGGAAGTTGTGAGCGCCATGCATGGAGAAGGTCATCACTCCGGGGTCGTCTTCATAAATCGCCGCCGTCCCGTCGCCCTGATGCACATCCAGATCCACGACGGCGATGCGTCGGATTCCGCGCGTTGCCCTGAGGTGCTCAATGGCAACGGCAATGTCGTTGAAGACGCAGAATCCAGAACCTTCCCCCACGAATGCATGATGCGTGCCACCAGCCAGATTTCCGCCAAATCCCTGGGTGAAGGCGTCGTCCGCCGCCGCCACCGCCCCGCCGGTGCTGGCCAGCGTCCGGTAAACCAGCGCTTCCGACCAGGGGAAGCCAATACGCCGGATGGCTTGCGCAGAGAGTGTGCCATCGAGGAAGGCACGGACATAATCCCGCGAGTGTACCCGCAGCAGTTGCTGTTCCGTGGCAAAGGGGG
>CAZUAX010000043.1:10699-28131 GCA_964618435.1 uncultured Solibacteraceae bacterium | reverse complement strand
GTGGCACAACGCTGCGGTCCTCATCTGTATTCACAGAGAGGAAGGTGACGTCGCCTTCTTCCTCAAAGCGCTTGCGTACTTCCTCATAGAGAGGGTATTGCTTGCGGCAGGGTCCACACCAGGTGGCCCAGAAATCCACCACGACTACTTTGCCGCGGAGCGAAGCCAGAGGCAGGGGGGTTCCCTTGAGGCCACTCAATATAAAGTCTACGGGGCGGGAGGCGGCAGCGTTTGGGGCAATTGCTTCGAGCTCTTTCTCACGGGCGATGGTGCGCTCGCGGGCGCGGTCGTATGCGGCAAGAATGCGGTCGCCGAGCCCCTGCTCGCTGCCAAAGTGCTGGACGTGCATTTCTCCAAGACGCTGGCGATCCTGGGCACGCTGGGCTGGGCTGGTATAACCGTCCTCCAGGGTGAAGGCTTCCGCCAGGAAGTGGATTGCTTCTTCGTGGCGACCCTGCTTGTGCAGCCATCCTGCAATTTCACGCGCCGCTTCGGCAGTGGGCAGAGTGGCGAAGCTCTCTTCCGCCAGAGCCAGAGCCTGTTCCAAATCGCCCAGAATGCCCTGGGCGCGCGACGCGAAGACCAGTGCACGGCTAAGGGCGCGGTCTACGCGCTTACGCCAAGCGATGCGTTGGGCGGCCTGTGCGGGCGGAGCTTCCTCGATCTGCCGGGCGGCTTCCTGATAGCGTTTGGCATACTGGAGAGCCTTCGCCGCGGCTTCCGCATCGGCACCTGCCAGCAGCAAGGGGAGCACGCGGTCGAATACCGAAGCATCGTTGGCTCCGGTATCGAGGAATCGCTGGCCATAGCGCAGGATGCGGGCATCGTCTTTCAGGTCAAGGGATGTCTTGAGCAGGGCGAACTCAATGTCTTCGCGGCGCTTGGCATCTGGGAATAACTGTAGATGGCGCTCAAGGCCCCTTGCCAAGTCCACGGGGCTGCCCTGCGCGTCAATCACTGCGCGGCGGAGGGCGCTCTCTTCGGCGCTAGGGAGTGCGGCTGCACCGGTATCCGGCGTAGACTGCGCTTCAGGCTCCGTCTGGGACCACAAGGGAAGGGAGGACAGGCAAAGAGCCAGCAGCGCCATGCGCGCAAAGGTTCCGTTCACAGCTACTGCGCCCCCTGGCCGTTGGCGTTTCGCAGCGCGCGGGCAATGCCGTCGGCACGATTGCGCGAGATATTCATATAGCGCTTTCCGTTGACGATTTGGTCGAGCAGCGGCAGCATGTGGTCTACGCCGATCAGCCGGTCTCGCTGGCGCAGGGAGTCAATGGCGATGAGGGCATCGTTTACGCCTAGCCGGTCGAACTTCAGCGTATACTCCAGGCGAATGAAGAGGCGCTGTGATTCGGCAATTCTCTCGAAGAGATCGAGCAGTTTCTGAGCGACTGGCTCCGTGGTGTAGTTGAAGGTTTGGGAGTGGGTTTCCGCACCCTCGAAGCGAAAGGTCTTCTCGCCCATCTTGGCGATCTTGAGCCCGGATTCCAGGGGGTTGCGGAAGTGCTCCAGTTGCCTGGCGAGGTCAAAAATTTCGGTAGTGACTTTCTGGGGAAGGACGAAATTCACGGGGTCCGGGTCGTCAGACGCTTCCTTGTAGACGCTTTCGCCAGCCGGGTTAAGGATCAACTGCTGGTAGGCGGGATTGCTGCCAGGGAACTCCTTGATGTAGATGACGCGTTCCGAGGCAGGCTGGGAATTGGCGGTGGAAGCCTGGGCAGAAGCTTGGGCAACGGCGCCCGGGACACACAGCGCGAGCAGGAGGACAACCACAAATCCAGCGACAAGCAGCTTCATGATGACTGAAATTTCCGATGAAAGCCCTGATGATTGGCGCAGCAGATGGCGGCGGCAAGAGCGTCCGCGGCATCCTCGGAAGGTGGCGCGCCGTCCAGCCGCAGGAGGGTTTGCACCATCAACTGCACCTGATGCTTTTGTGCCTTGCCATACCCTACCACACTCAGCTTGATGGCATTGGGGCTGTATTCGTTACATGGAATCCCCGCTTGGGCGATGGCCAGCAGGGCAACTCCTCTGACATGGGCGAGTTTCAGCGCACTCTGGACGTTGGCGTGGTGGAAGACTTCCTCCACTGCCGCCAATTCCGGCTGATGCTGTTGGATGACCGACAGCAGTTCCTGGTGGATGGTGTTGAGCCGTTCGGCAAAGGGATGGCTTGGCTTGGTATGAATGGCCGCGGTGTAGATAAGCGAATGGCGCAGGCCATCGCTTTCGATGATGCCTACGCCGGTGCGGGCTGAGCCGCAGTCAATTCCCAAAATTCGCATGGTGAAGGGCGCCAGCGGAGTTGTGACGCGACGCCGGGTCCGCGGCTGCTAGCTGTTGATCCGTTCCATCTCCGCATCGTCGATGTCGAAGTTGGAGTAGACGTTCTGCACATCGTCGTGCTCGTCGAGCAGATCCATGAGTTTTACGGTGGCCGTGGCGTTCTTCCCTTCGAGCGTAATGGTGTTTTGGGGGATCATGGCGATGGAACTATCCTCCACGGCGATGCCCGCCTTTTCCAGCGCTTCAAGGACGGCGTTGTGCGACTCCGAGGGGCTGAGAATCTCGAAGCGCTCCTCATCCTGCTGCAAATCTTCGGCACCGGCTTCAAGCACCAGTTCCATCAGCTTGTCTTCCGAGATCAGGCTGGAATTGACGTAGATCTGGCTGCGGCGGTCGAACATCCAGGCCACACTGCCCACTTCGCCAAGGTTGCCGCCATTCTTTGAAAACATGTGGCGGATTTCGCTTACAGAGCGGTTACGGTTATCCGTGGCAACCTCCACCATCACTGCGGCGCCGCCGGGGGTGTAGCCCTCAAAGGTGATTTCGTCAATCTGGCCGCCTTCTAACTCCCCGGTGCCGCGCATGATAGCGCGCTTGATGTTTTCGGCAGGCATACTCACCGATTTTGCGGCAGCAATCGCCGTACGCAGACGGGGATTCATGTCGGGGTCTCCGCCACTGCGCGCGGCGATCATGATTTCCTTGATCAGGCGAGTGAAAACCTTGCCGCGCTTGGCGTCGGCGGCGGCCTTCTTGTGCTTGATCGTGGACCATTTATTATGTCCTGACATGGCTGGTCTACCTCTGGCTGCGAAATGGTTGCATTGGCGGGGTTCCGGAGCGGGTTGGAACCACGGAAAGCGAACTGGCGCTCCACCGATATGGTGGGGCGTAGCCCTGCCCGCAATCTGTCAGGATACCAGACGAGAAGCACGGTAGCAACGCGCGGGCCAGCTCCTTTGGGGGCTTATGCGATTCATTCCATGGCTCTTAGGGGTGAGTGCGGAATGGGTTGGATGCTGGGCTTCGGCGACCGAAGAAAGCTATGGATCAGTGAAGGCGGAGCCGACAGGCGATAAGCCGGTTTCTGTGCGCGCCACGTTGCCATGGCGCGTGGTAGTCATTCCTCTGGGCCCGCCATTACTGACGGGCTCTAGCAGCCTACCCGGGAGTTCAAGCGAGACGGGCCGCCTCGTCCTCCCCTATTTGGCCTTGCTCCACGCGGGGTTTTCCATGCCGGACGAATTGCTCCGTCCGCGGTGCGCTCTTACCGCACCATTTCACCCTTACCCGAGTGCCGAAGCGCTTGGGCGGTATCTTTTCTGTTGCACTTTCCGTAGCATGCGCCTTGAAGCGCAGCCCCCGGCCGTTAACCGGCGCGTTGCCCTGCGGAGACCGGACTTTCCTCCCAGCGGCACAAGGCCGCCGAGCGACTACCTGCCTGCCAGCCCCGCTCTCACGGTAGCACAATTTTTCGGCGGAGCCGGAGGAGCGAGGATGTGAATTATCCACCTTAGATCCTGTATTTAAGCGGTTCATTTTGCAGTGTTTGCGTTATGATTAACCATAGTGGATGTTAGGCTTCGGCAGGGCTGTGTCCCGGCCTTGTGCTTGTTTCCAGACGGTAGATAAATTTGCTACCGGAAGAGTCTCCTGGTTTGTGGCAGGTTTGAACTGCCGGTAGCCACTGGAGACGCCGGTTCTTAGATTAGATGTGGGAGGGTTAGCCGCCATGACTAACTGGATGATTGGACGAATGAAACAGAGTTGCTGGCCATTGTTGCTGGCCTGTGTTCTGGCGCTGGCAAGCGCATCTCCAGTGCTCGCGCAGGGGCTTACCACCACCGACAACGCGAAAGACTGGGAAGAGGTGAATTTTGAGTTCGACTCCGCCATTCTGAGCGACGGATACCCCAGCCTTCTGCGGCTTGCCGAGTTGCTGAAGCAGAATCCAAGCTACCGCCTGGAGCTAGTGGGCCATACGGACTCGATGGGTACCGTGCAGTACAACAATAGCCTGTCGCAAAAGCGCGCCAATACGGTGAAGGAATTCCTGGTGAAATATGGCGCAAGCGATTCACAGATCACTACCACTGGCCAGAGTAAGAACGCACCCAAGGTGCCGAATACAACGGCAGAGGGCCGCTTCATCAACCGCCGGGTGGTAATGAACCTGCAGGACGGGCAAGGCAATGTGGTGGCTGCGGGTGGCGTTGGCGATAGCATTGCCGCGTTGCAGGAGTTAATGCGGAAGCAGGAAGAGTGCTGCAGCGAGATTCTGCGGCGGTTAGACAAACTGGACGATATTCTAGCCGCAATCAACGGGCTGAAGAACGAAAACGATAAGCTGCGCAATGAGTTGGATCGTGTGAAGAGCAGCCAGGACGAGATGGCCCGGCAGTTGAGCGGTCCGGCGGGCGCGGCAGGCGCTGCTGGCGCTGCGGGCACGACCCCGGTGGCACAGGATATTGCCAAGGCCACCAAGGAACTGCTGGACCAGGATATGAATCGTGACCGTGCTACCTATAGCGGTTACGACTCCAACAAGTTCACCCTGATGGGCCTCAATTTTGGGCCTCGCACTCCAGATGGCAACCTCACGTTTACGGGCCGGGCGCGCTACTTCAACCCATTCAGCAAGAACTTCGCCTTGCAAAGCGAAGGTGAGTTCATGTACTGGAAAGACCGGCAGGAAGGCCAGTTTGATGTGGGTCTTGTGGGCCGGGGCGGGCCAATGCAGTTGGGCCTATTCTCCAGCTTCCGGCACGTGAATTTCCGCGAGTTCAGCGCCGGCACGACGCTGGGCCAGGCGTCCGCGACAGTGGATTACGTGTTCGGGCGCGGTCGTATTGGCGCCTATGGCACCAAGGGTTTCCTGACGGATCGCCTTGTGAACAGCGAACTGACCTCCCCCACGCGCGTGTTTCGCGTGGATACCTACGCCGCGGTGGTTGACCAGTTGGGCTTCTCCGGGCAGGTGGGCGTGTGGGGAGATGCCTATGTTGAGGGCAATGCGGGAGCGCTGTTCCGCCAGTTTGGCGACAACAAGTTTGGCGGCATGGGCCGCCTGGTGCAGCCGGTGAGCAAGCGTGTGGCGGTATCTGTGGAAGCCGGCCTCAACGAGACGTTGGTGGGCAACAGCAACTACGGGCGCATTGCGGTGGGCTTGCTGTTCGGGAACTGGCTGAAGCCGAAAGATTACGCACTGGCCGATGGGCCGGTGCCGGTGGACATTCCGCGCGTGCGTTATGAACTGGTACAGCGCGTGGAGCGGACAGGCAATACGCCTCCAGTGGCGGACGCGGGCGGCGACCGCCTGGGCGTGGAGGCCGGCGAGTTCATTCTGGATGGCAGCGCATCCTACGATCCGGATGGCGATTCCATCAGCTTCCAGTGGGACCAGATTTCCGGGCCCACGGTATCGCTGGGTGGACGCAATACCAGCCGGGCATCCTTTACCGCGGAGCAGGACCAGACCTACGTATTCCGCCTGACGGTGCGCGATTCGGAAGGGGCAACGGGCATCGCGCGCGCTACGGTGAGCACGCAACGGCTGGGCAGCAGCGTTCCGGGTGGCGTTCGCATTACCCGGTTTGAGGCATCACCGATGAATCTGGGCGCGGGTGAAAGCACTACGCTGAGCTGGATTACGGAAGGTGCGGACTCGGTGACGATCACCAACGTGGGCACGGTGGAAGCAGCGGGCAGCCGGTCTGTGACGCCGATGCAGAACACCACCTACACACTCACCGCTACCCGCGGTTCGGTGTCGGTGCAGAGCACAGTGACGGTAACCGTAGGCAGCACGGCGGCACCGCGCATCCTGCGCTTCTCGGCCAGCAATCCGCAGATTGCCCCGGGTGGCCAAAGCGCCCTGATTTGGGAGGTTGAAAACGCGACGGAAGTCTCGATTAGCTCCATTGGCGTGGTGTCACAGACGGGTACTTCCACGGTAAGTCCCGAGCAGACCACCACCTACGTGCTGACTGCACGGAATGCCAACGGACAATCCACCGCGCAGACGGTGGTGTCGGTGACGGCCCCGGTGAAGATCGTAGACTTCCGAGCCAACCCGCCGGCCAGCGCGGACCCGAACACGCCCATCACGCTGAGCTGGCAAACGGAGGGTGCGCAAGAGGTGGTGATTACGGGAATCGGTCCCGTGGCAACCAGCGGCAGCATCCAGGTTTCCCCGGCAGCCAGCACCAGCTATACCTTGCTGGCCTATGGCCCGGTGAACAACGCGAGCGCTGTCGTGATGGTACAGGTTGGCGGCTTTAGCGGGACGCTTCCCGGTGCGCTACGGATCAACCGATTCGAGGCCTCGCCGGTGAGCATCAGCGCGGGCCAAAGCAGTACGCTTACCTGGTCAGTAGAAGGCGCTGATGCGGTGACGATCAGTGGATTGGGTACCGTGGGCGTGAGCGGCAGCCAGCAGGTGACGCCATCGCAGACCACCACTTATACGCTGACGGCCACTCGTGGAAACACAACCGTCCAAAGCGCGGTGACGGTAAGCGTGGGCAACGCGGCATCGCCGCGCATCCTGCGCTTCACGGCCAGCAACCCGCAAATTATCCCTGGTGCGCAATCCACCCTCGTGTGGGAGGTGGAGAACGCGACAGAGGTGACCATCACGGGCCTGGGAACCGTACAGCCCAATGGCAGTTCGGCGGTGACGCCGGCTTCCACCACCACCTATGTGCTGACGGCGCGCAACGCCAGCGGCGAATCCACCGCACAAACGGTGGTGACGGTGGTGGGCGCGCTACGGATCCTGGACTTCCGTGCTTCGCCGTCGGCGATCGCTGCACCGAACACGCCAGTCACCCTTACCTGGCAGACCGAAGGAGCCACGGAGGTGATCATCACCGGCGTGGGAACGGTGGCTACCAGCGGCAGCGTGGAAGTTAGCCCCTCGGCGGCCGTCAGCTACACGCTGATTGCCTATGGTCCGGGCAACAGCGTCAGCGCGGTGGTGGTAATCCAGGGTCCGGGCAGCGGCGGTGCCGGCGGCAATCAGCCTCCGGTGGCGAATGCTGGCCCTGACCGGAACGTCACCCAGGGTACCTTTACGCTGGATGGGTCTGCCTCCTTTGACCCGGACGGCAACCCGCTTACTTACCGCTGGCGGCAGTTAAGCGGCAATCGTTCGAACATCGTGAACCCCGAATCTCCCACTGCCACAGTGGTGGCGAATGTGGGCGGTCCGGGAGTCTATGTCTACGAGTTGACTGTTACCGATTCGTTCGGGGCGTTCACCGTCGACACGGTCCGGATCATCTTCGGCAATTAGCGTAAGACCGGCAATGCCGGGGTGGAGCTGCCTGGATGGTGGCGCCACCCCGGCGTTTGCATTTGAGTTCTGCGCCGCCTCTGGTTTTGCGATGGCGCAAGCTGTTGTACACTAGAGGTTTAGCGACATTCTTCAGCAGGCAGCGTCTGCTCAACAAACACACAAACCCTGGATTTCCATCATGAGCACCCGCCAGTATCGCGTAACCAAGACTCAGTCCACGTCCATTCCCGACGATCCGGAGCGTAGCCGTTTTCGCTATATCACCGTAGCCGCAAGACGCGCACGGCAACTGCAGGCGGGGGCAAGGCCCTATCTGCTTTCCGCCACGAGCAAGGCCACTGCAGTGGCGATGGAAGAAGTCCGTCGTGGCCTGGTGGAATACGAAGTCCTCTCGCCCGAAGCACGCGCAAACCTCGCTAGCTAAAGTCCAAAACCTGCGAGCCGGACGCGCCCTCGCGCCGTCACGTCGCGGTTTACCGCATTTTCGTTTCCGGGGGTTCCATGAAGATCGTTCTCGGCGTTTCCGGGGGAATCGCCGCCTACAAAGCGGCTGAACTAGCCCGGTTGTTGATGGAGAACGGCCATGTGGTGGAGGTGGTCCTCACCCAGGCGGCACAGGAATTCATTCGCCCCCTCACCTTCGCTGCGCTTACCGGCCGCAAAGTGGTAACGGACCTTTTTAGCAGCGGGAGCGGGGATGAGGTGCTTTCGAGCGCGGTGGAGCATATCCGCGTGGCCCAGGATAACGACCTGCTGCTGGTGGCGCCCGCCACTGCCGATGTTCTGGCGAAGTTCGCGCATGGGATGGCGAATGACTTCTTGAGTACCCTCTATCTGGCATTTCGCGGCCCGGTGGTGCTGGCACCCGCGATGAACACCAACATGTGGGAACACGCGGCCACGCGCGCCAATCTGGCGGTGCTGGCGGAGCGTGGACACTCGATTGTGGAGCCAGGAGTGGGTCCGTTGGCCTGCGGTACCGTAGGCGCGGGACGACTGGCGGAACCAGCGCAGATTGCCGCAGCCGTAGATGCTGTCGCACATCCGCTGCGGGACTTTAACGGCGAAGTGGTGCTGGTTACGGCCGGTCCTACCCAGGAACCCCTCGATCCTGTGCGCTTTCTCTCAAACCGGTCCAGTGGCAAGATGGGCTACGCATTGGCTGAGGCCGCCCATTCCCGCGGTGCGCGGGTGATACTGGTTAGCGGTCCGGTTGACCTTGCCGCCCCGGAAGGCGTGGAACGGGTATCGGTGCGCACCGCGCGCGAGATGCGGGATGTCGTGATGGAACGTCTGCTGGAAGCAACCATCATTATCAAGTCCGCCGCCGTGGCGGACTTCCATCTGGAAGAGGTGCCCCAGCAAAAGATCAAGAAGACTCCGGCGCGTTTTTCCCTGGAGCTTAGCCCTACACCGGACATTCTGGCCGAAGTGGGCCGGGTGCGAGGGGACCGTCTGCTAATCGGCTTTGCCGCTGAGACCCAGAACCTGGAGCGGGAAGCCCGGCGCAAACTGGAAACCAAGAATTGCGACATGGTGGTGGGGAACCTGGTAGGCGGAGAGGGCGTTGGTTTTGAAGCCGATGAGAATGAAGTGGTGATTGTGACGCGCCGTGGCGATGCCATTCCGGTTGCCCGGGCTTCCAAGCGCATGGTTGCAGACCGTATTCTGGATGAAAGTCTGAAACTGCGACTGGCGCTCCACGGGGCGTTGTAGCCGAACCGATGACCCCACGAGAACTGATTCGCGAACTGGAGTATCTGCAGGACCTGGGCCTGGACTCGCTTTACCTGCCCGACGGCGTGAGCACTCTGGCGGCATTGGTGCAGGGCGCGACAAAGCCTGCCGCGGCTGGCGCAGCCACTCCTCCACCCCAACCCAAGGTCACTTCGTCGCGGCCCTTGACGCCGCGTTTGGACACTCCACGCGAGGAACCACCGCGGACGCGGGCAGAGCCCTCTGCTTCCGTGGAGCCAAAGGGAACGCCTAAAGTGGCGGAGCAGGCTGCGGTACCCCCCGCTGTCACTTCAGGGGCGCCTCCACTGTCGAACAAACCGCTATTGCCCTTGCTCTCAACGCAATGGAAGTCCCCAGAGCTGGCTGCGAAATCACCGGATATGTACGATGCCATGGGGTTAGACCCCAAAGACGACAGCTTGGCCCGGATTCGGGAAGACATCGGCGACTGTAAGCGCTGCCGCCTCTGCCATGACCGCACCAACATCGTGTTTGGATCGGGGAATGAGCAGGCCAAGCTGGTGTTTGTAGGAGAGGGTCCTGGCGAGGATGAGGACCTGAGCGGCGTCCCCTTTGTGGGAAGGGCGGGGCAACTGCTCACCCGCATGATTGAGGGGACTGCGGAGAAGGAAGGGCTGCCCATCCAGCGAAAGGACGTTTACATCTGTAATGTGGTGAAGTGCCGTCCTCCGAAGAACCGGAAGCCGGAAAACGATGAGATGGAGATTTGCGGCCAGTTTCTCTACAGGCAGCTTTCCGTACTGCGACCGAAAGCCATTTGTGTGCTGGGCGCGACAGCGGCCCAGGCGCTGCTGAACACGCGGGAGAAAATGGGTGATCTCCGCGGCAACTGGCATAGCTGGCGAGACATTCCCGTGATGGTGACCTACCACCCTTCATTCCTGCTGCGGGCATATAGTCCGGAGGCCAAACGGCTTAGCTGGGAAGATTTGAAGAAGGTTCTGCACTTCGTCTACGACGATCCGGCTAACCTGCCCAGCCAATGACGACGCAAGACTTCGCCATCCACTGGGATGGTTGTTACGATAGCGGCAGGGCGTGACCACCAACTTTCGTTATTCCCCGGCACTCATAATCCCCCTAATGGCTGGCGCTTTGTGGCTGGCTCTGCTGGGTGCGTGCAACCGTCCGGCCGAGACTATCTCCTCCCTAGGCACGGCCTACGTGGGTTCTATCACTCTGCGCGTGTACGTCGAATTGGAACCGCAGGCTGCCGTTAGCGGTGAGATGCGCTTTGGCGAGCAGGTGCAACTGCTGCGGCGGCGCAGGAACTTCTACTATGTGCGAAGCGAGGCTGGCGTGGAGGGCTGGACGCACCGCAGCGGTTTGTTCAACCAGAGACAGGTGGAAGAAGTGAATGCGCTTGCCAGACTGGCAGCGGATAGTCCAGGGCAAGGTGAAGCGAGAGTGTATTCACCACTCAATGCCCACAACCACCCAAATCGCGCAGCGCCCAGCATCTTTCAGATCCAGGAGGGCGAGTTGGTAACGGTGATTGCGCATGAGCGTCATCCGCGTCGCCCCTATGAAGCCGGTCCGCTCCTGGAAACCCCCTCACCTCGCTCTGCCCCATCCGCGGCACGACCCGCTGAGGAAGCCCGTGAGCGGGAAGAAATTCTGCCGCCGGCGCCTCCGGCCCCGCCCCCGCCTCCAATGGCGTGGATGCGCCTTTCGGGGCTGAGCGCGGAGCGTGTTCGCCAGCTTGCAACTGAGGGTCTTGTTGACGAATACCAAAGCCCCAATCCACGCGCCTCTGGAGAGCTCTGGACCCTGGTGAAGAATGCCGAGGGACTTGCTGGCTGGGCACTCAACGCGAGGCTTTCGCCGGCACTGCCAGACCGCGTAGCCCAGTATGCAGAGGGTGCGCGCATCACGTCCTACTTTTCCTTGGGCCCGGCCAACAAGGAGGGCACAGCCCATCACTGGCTATGGACCACGCTGAGCGCCTCGGATGTCGCCTACGACTTTGACAGCTTCCGCGTCTTCATCTGGAACAACCGTCTGTCGCGCTATGAAACGTCGATGATTCAGCGCGGCGTGGAGGGTTACCTTCCGATAGAAGTCTCTGTACCGGACGAGGAGGGCGCTCGGTTTCGCCTCGCGGTGCGCGAGCGGCAGGGGGTGGTGCATCGGAAAACTTACCAGTTGACCGGCGTCAGGGTGCGCCTGGTGCAGAATGTCCCGTGGCCTAACTACGACCCGCTGAAGCAGTTGCCAATCATGCAAAGGCTGCCAGAACCAGCGTTTGACGGACGGCCCGCCCCCATTGAGACACCTGGTTTCTGGGACCGCGTTGTAAGGAGTCCGGCTCGATTGTGGCGTCGACTCACGGGCAACTGAACCCTCGGATTCATACGTGTCCGCAGGGCTGCGTGGCGACTAACGTATACTGGCATTTGGCGCCAACTCACGGCCCAGCGGCGGAGACCAAAGATCCGTGGCACCCATCGTGGTGCGCCTCCCGGGTCTGCAATCAGGACGGTATTCATGTATAAACTCGTACTCATTCGTCACGGCGAAAGCCAATGGAACAAGGAGAATCGCTTCACTGGCTGGAAGGATGTCGACCTCTCTGATAAGGGCCGGCTAGAAGCCGCAGAGGGCGGACGGCAACTGCTGGCGGACGGATTTACCTTCGACGTTGCGTTCACTTCTGTGCTGAAGCGGGCGATCCGAACGCTTTGGCTGGTGTTGGACGAAATGGACTTGATGTGGATTCCGGTGCACCGGCGCTGGCGCCTGAACGAGCGGCACTATGGCTCATTGCAGGGGCTGAACAAGGCGGAGACCGCGGAAAAGTATGGCGAGGATCAAGTGAAGGTGTGGCGCCGCAGTTATGACACGCCTCCTCCAGCGCTGGAGCCCACCGACGAGCGCTATCCAGGCAAGGATCCCCGCTATGCGGACCTGTCGCCGGAAGAGTTGCCGCTCACCGAGTGCCTGAAAGACACCGTGGCCCGTTTCCTCCCTCTGTGGCACGACGAGATCGCGCCTGTGGTGAAGAGCGGCAAGCGGGTGCTGATTGCGGCCCATGGGAACAGCCTTCGCGCGCTCGTGAAGTACTTGGACAACATCTCCGACGAAGAAATCATCGGGGTGAACATTCCAACCGGGATTCCTTTGGTTTACGAACTGGACGCGGATCTGAAGCCCATCAAGAGCTACTATCTGGGGGATCCGGAAAAGGTGGCGGCTGCGGCAGAGGCCGTGGCTAACCAGGGCAAGAAGCAGTAGCGCATGCCTGGGTGTGTGCGAATCGGCGAAGGCAGGATGGCACACACCCGGCAATGGTCTAGCGAAGCGAGGCTTGCGCAAGAGCCTTCATTGCAAAAGCCCTGATTTGTTCCTGTATGCTGCGCACGTTGAGGCTTTTTTGCTTCAGCCCGGCGCGTGATGGTGAAAAGAGACTGAGTTTTGTCCGCATCCGACCAACTTCCCGAAGATTCGTTGCCTCCGTCTCCTGCGCAGGCCACGGAGCCCCTCCCCTTTGTGAGTGTGGTTGTTCCCGTGAAGAACGAGCGCGACACCGTGGGTGAACTCACGAGGCGCGTGCGCGAGCAACTGGCCGCTTACCCACACGAGATCCTGTTCATTGACGACGGTTCCACCGATGACACGTGGCAGGTTCTGGAGGGCCTTTACGTGCCAGGTGTGGTGCGGATGGTGAAGTTTCGCCGCAATTTCGGGAAGACTGCCGCACTGAAGGCGGGTTTCCGTTTGGTGAAGGGCGACGTGGTGTTTACGATGGATGGAGATCTGCAGGACGACCCCAGCGAAATTCCGCGATTCCTGGCCAAGCTCAATGAGGGCTATGACCTGGTGTCCGGGTGGAAGAAGCGCCGGCATGACCCCGCCTCCAAGGTGCTTCCGTCCCGTGTCTTTAACCGGATGGTGAGTTGGTCCACGGGCCTGAAGGTGCATGATGTGAATTGCGGCTTCAAGTGCTACCGTCGCGAAGTGGCGCAGGCGCTCAGGCTGCATGGCGAGATGCATCGTTTCCTCCCGGTGATTGCCCATGCTCACGGCTTTCGTTTCGCGGAGATTGTGGTGACCCATCATAAGCGCGAATTTGGGCAGTCCAAGTACGGGTTCATGCGCTTGTTCAAGGGCTTTTACGATCTGTTTACGGTACTGCTGCTTACCAAGTATGCTGACCGTCCGGCGCATGCCTTTGGGTTTCCGGCTACTGCGCTTTTCCTGGTGTCTGTGTTGCTGGGCGTGTTGTGTGCAGTGTTCGGCGGGAATGTACTGCTGGCCATTGCGTGCGCCACCGTTTTCCTGGCCTCCTTCCTGGCGTTTCTGATCGGTTGGATGGCTGAACTCATCGTTACCACGGGCGAGTTCCACAATGCCTTCTATTCAATCGAGAAGGTAAATGACTAGTCCCGGCCTCTCTATCTTCGGGAGAGAGTGCGCATGATTCCCTGGCTCAAGAAGATTGTCAAGTATCTGCTGCCGCTGGCCATTTTTGTGTTTCTGGCGCAGTCGATCTATACGAACTGGTCACAGATCCGTGAATATCCCTGGAAGTTTGATCTGCCCCTGCTGGCGCTGGCAGTGCTTTTTGGATCTGCATGGTTTTTCCTGCGGGCGTGGATTTGGGCTCAAGTGGTGCGTGAAATGCACGACAAACTGCCTTATTGGCCAGCCTTTCGGGTGTTCATGATTTCCGAAGTTGCCCGCTATGTGCCGGGTAAGATATGGCAATATGTCAGCCGTATCTACCTCGCAGAGCGTTACCATATTCCCCCCGCACTTACCCTAACCAGTGCCGTGGTGGAACTGCTGGTGGTGATGATTGCCGCGGGCGGGGTTGCGCTGGCCAACGCATCCCGTGTGCTCCCCCAATTGGAGGAGCAGTATTACCCGCTCTTCGTCTTGGGAATGGTGGCCGCGCTAGCCTTGGTGCATCCGCGGTCTCTGCAGACCTGGTCGCGCATTCTGGCGAAATTCCTAAGGCAGGATTGGGTGCCCTTCGATGTGAGTTACTCACACCTTGTGATGATCCTGATGGCGGGCCTGCTGACGTGGGTGGCTGCAGGGCTGGGATTTGCCTTTTTCGTACAGTCGCTTACCCCCACCGCGGAAGGCCACACGGTGCAATTGATCACCATCTATGCAGCTTCCTGGCTGATTGGTTTGCTGGCCGTGGTGGTGCCCGCGGGAGTCGGCGTGCGTGAGGGTACCATGACCGTCCTACTGGTAACGATGATGCCGCAGCCCACCGCTGCCGTGATTGCCATTGCCGCCCGCTTGTGGGTGACGCTGCTCGAACTGCTGCTGCTGGCATTGGCGCGGATCTTTATCCCAGGGCCAGCGCTGAACAATGTTTCCGCGGACGAAATTCCTGGCAGCAAGTAGGTTTCTCCCAAGAAGATAGATTCCTGTTCGTATCCGACATAGAATCCCAACTGTCTGGAGAATTACGAATGGAACTACTGGAAGTCTTTTATAGTCCCGCCACGGCGTTCGCCCGGCTGAGAGATAAGAAATGGGCGTGGATCCTACCAACTATCCTTGTGACCGCGCTTAGCGTTGGCTCAATTGCCCTGATGCTGAGCAAGTTCAGCGTAGTAGACATTATCGAGTATCAGTCCCAACAGAGTGGCCAGGATGTGCCGGCCGAGGCGCTTGACCAAGCGGCTGGCTTTCTATCCATCTTCATGTACCTGAGCCCGCTATTCTCCGTTCCAATCATGATTGCGGTTCTGGCGCTCATTTTGTTGGCCATTGTGAAAGGCTTTGCGGGGGATACCGACTTTGGGAAGATGCTGAACGCCACAGCTTACTCGTTCTGGCCATGGAGTGTGGTTTCCGGGGTACTGATGGCGATTATGGTGACTGCCGCGCCGGATTTGCGCGCATTCAATCTGGAAAATCCGATTCCCCTCAATCTTGGTTACTTTATTGGTTCAGAAGCTGTGGGCAAGGGTTTCGCAGCGATGCTCTCTGGCGTGAACCTGCTGAATTTTTACTTCATCTACCTGCTGTCGGTAGGCGCAGCCCAGCTTTCGGATCGCGTGGCTACGGGCAAGGTGATGGGGCCATTGCTGGGCCTATACGCCCTCTGGATCCTTGGCAAGTCTGGTTTTGCTGCAATTTTTGGCTAACGGTAGAATGGCTGCCACGAGAGCCAGCGCGGGCCGTAGTGCGGCGCTGGCTGGCCTGCCTCCAGTGCTCCCAGGTCTGGTGCATTTCCGCTGAATCCGTTGTTTACAGTTGGGATCAGTTCTCCTGCGTCCACTGCTTTGCTGCGTGGCTTTAGCAAAAAGTTGAGGTCCATTGCGTGGTAAACGGCGTAACGCTTCGTGGGGTCTGGCGGACGCAGGTTCTCGAAGATGTCAAAGTCCACTTCCAGGGAGTGTGTCTCCTGCCCCGTGGCCCGCTGCAACTCAGCGAGGGTGGAGAAACTCCGCCACTGATCCTTCGCCGCGCTGTAGACATTCGGCCCGGGCGGTGGGAGGAAGATGCGATATTGGTCAGCTACGTCGCGGTTCGGACGGTAGCCGTTGTAGTCAGTGGTATTGGAGGCGCTGGCGTTGCCGAGCGCAAGGATCCCCACTCCAGGCGTATCGCGGCCCAGGAAGAGGTTGTTGCGATAGTGGACATTGCTGGAGGTGTCTCCCGCGCGGTGCTCGCCAATGATGGTGTTGTGCCACACGAAAAGGCCCGCTGGCTTGGCTGAGAACTTGAATGCAACGCCCGTGGGAACGTGGTAAAGCAGGTTGCGGTAAAAATACGCTGGACCGCCAAAGACCGGTTGTGAGCTATAGCCGCCTTGTGCCGCGTTCACGCCGCGGTTCTGGAACACGCGGATGTTGTGGACACCCCCATCGGTTTCCACGAAATCGTCATTACAAAGGTGGATGTCATTGTTGTAGATGTCGATGGAAGAGGCGCGGCGGTCCGGGTCAGTTTCCGGCGTGCCGTAGGTGGAGATACCGATTCCATCGTGAAAGTAGGCGATGGCGTTATGCGCAATCACATGGCCGGGTCCATAGACTTTGACGGCATAGTAGCTGGTCAACCGGTGGGACCCATAGAGGGGTACGGTCCAGGAAGGGCCGCCCGGCTGCCGCGGCACCCCGCCCCATCCCACCAGACGGAAGCGGTCCTCGCGGCCCAGGAACAGATTGTCCGCGATATAAAAATCGCTGGAGCCGGCATATTCGGTCCAAACTCCGTAGCCCACATTCTCGAAGCGGCAGTTCTTAACCGTAAGCCCCACGGCGCCAGTCACTTCCTTCTGCCCGGCAAAGATAGCGACGTCCGTATTCCGAAATGTGAGGCCGTCAAAGATATGGTGGCGTGAGGCCATCACATCGAACAGCCGGTGGTTTCCATCGCCATCAATTACCACTTCGCCATCACCGGCCGCCTTGATGGTGATGGGCTTTTCCGGTGTTCCTTTAAGGGTGAGCGACATGCTGCCATCAAACGGGGTCGCCATGGGGTCCACATAGTTCCAGCGTTCCGGACGGTACAGTCCGGCGTGCAGCACGATGGTGTCGCCCGGCTGCGCGCGCCGCTCCCAAACCACGCTCCAGTCGCCGAGTCCCGCCCCGTAATAGGCCTCGAGAATCCCGGTAAAGCTGGGCTCCTGCCGCGGCCCGAAGAAATCCGGGGGATAGACATGCAATGTGCGCCCCTCCGCGGAGGGCTGTGGCTCTGAGCGCGTCCGGACCGTGACGGTGTGTGTACTCTGGCCAGTGACCCCATCGGGATCTGATAACACAAACCGGCATTCATACGCCGTCCCGGGCTGCAGATTCAGGATTGAACCCGCGAAGCCATGGGGCACCGTATAGTGGAGCCCCTCGCGTTCCCGGAATACGCGTTCGCCGCCCACCCGCACCAGTGGGAGGGCGTTACGCCATGAAGCCCCACCGCTTTCCCGGAACTGTACTGCCACACTGGCATTGCGATTGGCGTCTCCTTCAATGGCCCATTCAAAGCCGAGGTTGAGCAGAGTGGGGTGCTGCACATGGAAGCGGCCGGTGTTGGTGGCGTTCTGGGAAAGTGCAAGCACCGAGGCAAGAACGAAGAGGCAAAGCAGGCGAGGCATGTTGGTGATTCTATCCGGAAA
>CAZUAX010000043.1:6275-10599 GCA_964618435.1 uncultured Solibacteraceae bacterium | reverse complement strand
ACCTGCGAGTGGGCACACCGCGCCTTGCCTTGAAGCGGTTATCTTGAATACGTTCGCTTCAGAAGTGACAGCTAGCCCGAACCGCGACGGACAGCATTGTGCCACTGCCCGCAAGGATAGAGGAAAAGTTGCGCAGTTGCGGTGTCATTGGAATCCCGGCTTCACATCATTCCTGCCTGGCGCAAAAAAAAACTGTACCCAATGCAGTCGAGTTTCCGGTATGCTCGTATCTGAATTCCGGGAGGCAATGAGGCCATGATTGCTGGCGTTCCCAGGGAAATGTTCGAAGGGGAAAATCGCGTTGCGCTGGTGCCTGCCATGCTTCCATCGCTTGCCAAGGCAAACATGGAAGTTCTGGTGGAGCGCGGCGCTGGCGTAGCGGCGGGTTTTCCTGATTCCGCCTTCGAACAAAAAGGGGCGCGCGTGGTGTCACGGTCCGCTCTGTTCGGGCAGGCGGACTGCATCCTGCAAGTTCGGTGCTATGGCGCGGACTCCGATGACGGGACGGACCTCGCCATGCTGCGACCCGGCCAGATGGTGGTCGGGTTCTTTGATCCGCTTTCGTTTGCCCAGCGGATCCACGAAGTGGCAACAACCGGGGCCACCTGCTTTGCCATGGAACTGATGCCGCGGATAACCCGCGCACAAAGCATGGATGCGCTTTCCTCCATGGCGACTATCGCCGGGTATAAGGCCGTGCTGCTAGCGGCGGGCGTTCTGCCCAAGATGTTTCCGATGCTGATGACCGCTGCGGGTACCGTGGCCCCCGCGCATGTGTTTGTGGTGGGCGTGGGCGTTGCCGGTCTGCAGGCAATTGCCACGGCCCGACGGCTGGGTGGCGTGGTGAGTGCTTATGACGTCCGGCCCGCAGTGCGTGAGCAGGTGGAGAGTGTGGGCGGGAAGTTTGTGGAACTGCCACTGGAATCCGCTGATGCGGAGGACAAGGGCGGCTATGCCCGGGTGCAAGATGAGACCTTCTACGCCCGGCAGCGGGAGTTGATGGCAAAGGTAGTTGCCGAGAACGATGTCGTGATTACCACCGCCGCCATCCCCGGGAAACGCGCCCCGGTGCTGGTAACTGAGGAAATGGTGCGCGGGATGAGCCCTGGATCAGTGATTATTGACTTGGCCGCGGAACGCGGAGGTAACTGTGAACTTACGGTTCCCGGCCAGGTGGTAGTGAAGCATGGGGTTTCCATCCATGGTCCGCTAAATGTGCCATCCACCGTACCCTTCCATGCCAGCCAGCTTTACGCAAAGAACATCTCCACGTTTTTGCTGCACCTTGCGAAGCATGGCGCGGCGAACCCGGATACCCAGGATGAAATTGTCCGCGAGACTTTGCTCACGCGCGAAGGCAAGGTGGTGCATCCGCGTGTGCTGGAGTTACTAAGTGCGGGGGGAAAGGAGGCCTGATGGAAGTTTTTGTCGCTGCCCTCACCATCTTTGTGCTGGCCATCTTCGTTGGCTTCGAGGTGATTACCAAGGTGCCTCCCACCCTGCACACTCCGCTGATGTCGGGCTCGAATGCGATCTCAGGCATCACCGTGGTGGGAGCGATACTGTCCGCCGGGACCCAACATACCGCGCTCACCACCGTGCTTGGTTTTCTGGCTGTAGTGTTTGCCACCGTGAATGTGGTGGGCGGTTTCCTGGTAACCAACCGCATGCTGGGGATGTTTCGGAGGAAGTAGCTAATGCCCCCCGTAGTGATTAACTTCGCCTATCTGGTTGCTTCCGCGCTCTTTATTATCGGTCTGAAAGGGCTTTCCCATCCCCGCACGGCGGTACGTGGGAATCTGCTGGGCGCTACCGGAATGCTGATTGCCGTTCTCGTGACGGTGCTTGACCAGCACATTGTGAGCTATGAGGTGATTCTGGCCGGTTTAGTGGTGGGGTCCGCCATTGGAGCCGTGCTGGCGATTCGCATTCAAATGACGGCAATGCCGCAGATGGTGGCATTGCTGAATGGATTCGGTGGAGCAGCATCTCTGCTGGTGGCTGGCGCCGCGCTTTATGAGACGCTCGAAGGCGGGCAGTCCTTCACGCTACAAGGCATTGTAGCCACCGCGCTTTCGGGACTGATTGGCGCGGTGACCTTCTGGGGAAGCCTGGTGGCCTTCGGCAAGCTGCAGGAACTCATCACGGGAAACGCGATCAGCTTCCCTGGGCAGCATGTTGCTTCGGCCCTGGTGGCCCTGGCGACGGTGGCGCTTGCCGTGATGGTAGTGCTGCAACCGGAGAACACGCTCTACTACTGGGCTCTTGTAGGGGTGGCCTCCTTGTTGGGGGTGCTAGCGACTATCGGCATCGGCGGAGCCGACATGCCGGTGGTGATCTCACTGTTGAATTCCTATTCAGGTGTGGCTGCCGCGGCCACGGGGTTTGTGCTGCAAAACAATATGCTGATCATTGCCGGGTCGCTAGTGGGTGCTTCCGGCATCATCCTCACGCAGATTATGTGCAAGGCAATGAACCGGTCGCTGGCCAATGTATTGTTTGGCGGGCTGGGCCAGGCCCCAGGTGTTTCGGCGAAGGCGGACGATGTGTATGCCGGCAAGGTGAAGGCAACGTCAGCCGAAGAGATTGCGATGCTGCTGGACAATGCGCAGCGCGTAGTGGTGGTGCCGGGCTACGGCTTGGCGGTGTCCCAGGCGCAGCATGCTGTCCGCACCCTTGCGAGCCTGCTGCACTCGCGCGGGGTGATCGTAGAGTACGGAATCCATCCGGTTGCGGGGCGCATGCCGGGGCACATGAATGTCTTGCTGGCCGAGGCGGATGTACCCTACGAAGCCCTCAAGGATATGGATGAGATTAACCCTACCTTTGCCCAGACCGACGTGGCGATTGTGATTGGAGCGAATGACGTTGTGAACCCGGTTGCGCGGACAGATCCGAAATCGCCCATTGCGGGCATGCCTATTCTGGATGTTGACCAGGCACGAACGGTGGTGGTGGTGAAGCGCAGCCTAAGCCCCGGCTTTGCGGGAATTCCCAATCCACTCTTTGCCGCGGAGAATACCCTGATGTTCTTTTCCGATGGCAAGAAAGCCGTGAACGACATCATCGCCGCACTAAAAGACGCGGGCTGAGCGTTGCCGGAATCCGCGGGCCTGGGTTGCCGAAGCTTCGCCTTGGAATGTCTACGCCGGAATCATTGCACTCCAACTGCATTGGGCGTGGCGATGTTCGGTTTCGGTGGCGCAGACATGCCTTCGCCCAGGTAGAAGCTGGGGTGCGGTGGTTGGTTGTATCCAACATTCTGCCACGCTACTGCCGCGCGGTATTGCGCGTCGTGCATCAATGTGAAGATGCGGTTTTCGGCGGGAATCGTGGTTGTGTAGATGCGCAGGAAGCGGTTGTCAGGCGTGCGGAAGACTACCTCCTCCCGCCAGTCTCCCAGCAGGTCTGCGCTGAGGGCGGGTGTGGCCTTTGAGCCATTATTCGACGTGGCGCCATCGGCGGTGAGCAGCCGGGTGAGGGTGCCCTTTTCGTGGTCCCACTTGGCGATCCAGTTCTGGTCCAGCAGTTCCCGCAACGCGTCGGCATCCCACCAGATGGCGAAGTTCATGGAAGGCGGGGCAGGCCCCAGCGGTTTACCGCGAGCATCCAGCAACTGGCGTGGACCCTCTCCGGTGGTGCCTCCCCAGAACTCCGCGCCAGGGTTCCGCGGATCCACATCGGCAGCCAGCCCCCGGCCAACATCCTCGCCCAATTCCGTATGGAACAGGATATCGCCGTCCTTCCCATCGAACAGCGCCATCCCCGGGGACTTTGGGCATCCAGGCCGTTCGTTCTCGTGGACGCCGAAAACCTGAACCCCGGGCCGTCCTGGAACGAAGGCGCCCACGTGCAACGCGTCGCCGTGGCGGAAACCCGTGGAGAACAGACCTTTGCCGTTGTCGTCCACAACCATCGCGCCGTACACAATTTCATCCTTGCCGTCACCGTCAACGTCCGCGATCGACAGGCTGTGGTTTCCTTGGCCGGAAAAGTGGGCCAAGGCAGGGCTGGAAGCGCTGTCGAACACCCACCGCTGCGACAGCTTTCCGTCTCGCCAATCCCACGCCGCAATCACAGAGCGCCCATAGTAGCCGCGCGCCATCAGCACGCTGGGAAGGCGGCCATCCAGATAGGCCACGCCGGCCAGAAAGCGGTCCATGCGATTGCCCACGTCATCGGCACCGCAACTTCCGCCAAGCCCGCCCCACGAGCGGCTGCCGGGACCCCGGTCCGGGATATAGTCCGCGGTGGCAAGCGCGGCTCCGGTGGCTCCGTCGAAGATCGTGAAATACTCCGGCCCTTCCAGGATCTTGCCCAGCGT
>CAZUAX010000043.1:0-6175 GCA_964618435.1 uncultured Solibacteraceae bacterium | reverse complement strand
GGACGCACGAAGTAGGAATTACTGCGGGAAAAGTCCGCTCCATTGTCTACGAAGTCTGTCGTTCTCGAGAGCGGTTCCTGGTTCACCTTGACGGCGGGGCCAGCGTCGCTGACGCGGTAGAGGTTGAAGGCGAGGGACGGCGAATCCGTGCCCAGCAAGCGCCAGCCGATGTAGACCTGGGTCTGGCTCGTGCGGACTGCAACCACACCCCGCCCAAGATTCTCCATTACCCGTTGCGCCTGCAGGGGAAGCAGTGCGGCGGTAAGCAGGACCACCGCAAGGGAACAACTTCTGCGCCAAACCTTCATGGCATTCAGCTTCGCACACGCATGTGTCTGTAAGATTGGGTTTGTCCTGCAGAACTGTGGCAATCTTACGGCGCAGGACGCTTGCCGCTGCGGTCGCGCGGCGCTGCCAGAAACTCGCGGAGTTCTGTGACAAGCGAGTTGGCCAGCGCATCCTGCTGGCCCAGCAGATTGAGCGATTCCAGAGGGTCAGCGGCAAGGTCGAAGATCTCTAGCGGTACGCCGTCTCGGGCGGTGAGCTTCCAGTTACCACGGCGAGCCACTTCCGTGATGAAAGGTTCCGGCTTTTTGGTATGGCGCTGCAGATTGCGGTAAAGATCCAGCTGCCAAAACACCGTACCGCGCTCCGGAGGCCCCGTTTTGCCCGTAAGCCAGGGAAGCAGGTTAAGGCCGTCCACTTCCGCGGGTGATGGCGCTTCCAAGCCTGCCGCAGCGAAAAGAGTGGGCAGGATATCGGTGTGATGGGCGAAGGTGGGCAGGGTTTGGCCCGCCGCGATGCGTCCTGGCCAGTTGGCGATGGCGGGAACCCGAATGCCTGCCTCATGGAGGTCCGTCTTGCCGCCTTTGAATGGCCCGTTGTTGGCTTCCCAGGCGCCGCCATTGTCAGACGTGAAGAAGATGAGCGTGTTATCGCGGATGCCCAATTCCTCCAGCTTCGCTACGATGCGGCCCACCTGTGCATCCAGGCAGGAAACCATGGAACGGAAGTAGCGCTGATCCTCGCTGACGGGGTCGTCTTTATAGCGGCCCCAATGGGGCTCCGGAGCCGGTTCGTAGGGGGTGTGCGGGGCCAGGAACCAAACGTTCAAGAAGAAGGGCTTCCGCTGACGGTGGTAGCGTTCCATCAGTCGAAGACTTTCGTCACCGATCAATTCGGTAAGGTGCTTGTGGTAGAGCGGATCCTCGGGGCCCACCG
Organism: uncultured Solibacteraceae bacterium; assembly: GCA_964618435.1. GTDB lineage: Bacteria > Acidobacteriota > Terriglobia > Bryobacterales > Bryobacteraceae > JACTMJ01. Next base: position 4,954 of record CAZUAX010000043.1, on the reverse strand, counting down.
GCTGGTCGTTCCGCAACAGGCAGGTGCCGCCCTGCCGGAAGAGGGTACGCTCGCGACCCATGCGGGCGCGAGGCTCCAACTGCTCAATCTGGCAAAGGTAGTCGTCGAAGCCATGCTGGGCAGGGCCGGGGATGGAGTTGGCGCGATTTCGTGCGTGCTCCACATGTAGCCCGCCGAGGTGCCATTTGCCCACGTGGCCGGTGGCGTATCCGGCGCGCTTCAGGCGCTTCGGGATGGTGTTTGCGCTGGTGGGCAGATGATTTTCATCGTCAGGAAAATGCTGGCGCACATCGAAACGCAAGGGGTATCGTCCACTGAGGATGGCGGTGCGGGAGGGCGTGCAGACAGCGGAGGCAGCGTAGAAATTGGTGAGCTTTGCGCCGGAGGCGGCCAGTGCGTCCAAGTGTGGTGTACGCACGGCTGTACCGCCAAAGCATGCGGGGTCCTGGCAGCCCATGTCATCGGCCAGCAGCAGGATGATATTGGGATGTTTCGTGGGGAGGGTATCCCCCACTTGAGCGGCGACCCACCCCGGCCATACTGCCTGGGAAGCCCACAGAAAGGCGCGACGGCTGATGGGAGGCACGTTGGAGGAAGCCATGCGCCTATTCTCCTACACGCGCGTCGGTTTGCAGACTACGGGAAGGGAAGCGCGAAGGATCTGAAGAACTTCCACCCCGAAACCAGCTTGGCGGCGTCTTCCACATAGACGTAGCCGGAATACGTTCCTTGGAATGCCGGTTTAAACTCCACCTGATAGGTAATGGTCTTCGTATCCTGCGTCGTGGATTCCGCCGCAAGCAGAAGGTTGATGCGGCACTGGCTGTTTTCGAGGACGGTGTCGCTGCCGCGTATTCCTACGCCCTGCCAGTTATTGCCTGCGTCGTTGAGCAAAAAGACCTGTTGCGTGGGGCTGCGGTACAGCAGGTAGCAGCCGCCAGGATTGCTGAGCGAGGTGTTCATCAGCAGGTAGATATCTTTGACGTCTTCCGCGCCGTTTTCGTCGAATCCGGTGGCCGCGATCGTGGCGGTAGTGGCGTTAAGCGGTGTGATGCCGAACGCATGCGCCGCAGGTTTGGTGTATGAGGGCCCAATGGGCACGGTGAACGTGCCTTGCGACTTCCATCCAAGAAACGACGCACTTTGGTCGTTGACGAGTGTCCACATCTGATTGGATCCACCGGCAAGCGTTTTGAAGCTCAGGTACACCACAAGGCTGAGCACATTTCCCGATATACTGGCCGAGGAGTGCGCCCCGGATAGCAGGCACTTGCTGTTCTCAATGCTTCCAGATGCGCCCGGCGTAAGTGCCCCCAGGAACTGCGAAGTGCTGTCGTTCAGTAACTGAAGCTGGTTTTGGGCGCGCCGGTAGCGGACATAGCACGCGGTGCCATAACTGAACCCGTTGTTGATCAGTAGATGCACTTCGTTGACGTCGTTGGCGCCGTTGAGGTCAGTCACCTGCATCACGAAGGCATTCTGGGGGAAAGTGCCGGAGTTGGGCGCGAAGTAAGTGACCGAAGGTTGAGCATTCCCGGCCAGTGCCGGCACCGTCCAGCCGCCTCGCAGCTGCCATCCGGCAATGCTGTTGGCGCGGTCCTGGCTGTACATCAGCAGGGACTTCACGCCGCCGAAACCAGGCTGAAAGAGGTAGAAGACCCTGAGTTGCATGCGGGTGGCGTGCGCCCAAACCGACGAGCGTTCCGCGTCCACGCGGCACTGGCTGTTCTGAAGGATGGTGCGGTCGCCGGGCCTGGCGCTGCCTACCCACCCGGTACCGGCATCGTTCAGAAGGCGCAACAGGTTGTTGTCAATATCGAATTGCACGTAACAGGCGTTCAGAGGCGACACCACATTATGGATGTTCAGGTAGAGGAACCTGAGGTTGCTCCACCCATTTGCGTCGTCCACCGTATAGGTGAGGTGGGCGGTTTCCGTGTTGCCGTTGGATGGCGACACGGAGACGTTCACCGGAGGCGCGTTCGTGGCGGAACGGTCGATTGCCGTCAGGAAAGCATCTCCGCCGCCGTTGCTGGTGGATTGGAGAGCAGAGCCCGCCACGGGAAAATTCAGCGAGTGCGTCATGCCGGTGAGCATGGTGAGCGATCCCGCGCGTTCCGCGGCACCGGCGATGCGGTCTTCCTCTGTGCCGCCAAGGTAGGTAGAAAAGACCGTTGCTGTGGCGCTTCCGTTCAGGCAACTGAAGTAGCCATCCATGGATCCGCCGTGATTGGCCTGGATGGCTTCGACGACAGGAAAATTGGTGGATGCGGTGAAGCCTGCCATGCACCAGTTACCCTGCACATCCTGGTGGAGGCTGTTCGGCGCTTCCGTGCCGGAGCCGCCAAAGTAGGTGCTGAAGAGGAGGTAGCCGGAACTGCCATCCAGTTTGAAGAGCACATTGTCGTAATCCGCTACGCGCTGAGGCTGCACCACTCCACTGGTGACGGGGAAGTTTGACGATGCGCTGGAGCCTGCTACCACGGGATTACCTGCGCTATCGGTTTGGATGGCGTAGCACAAATCAGAGTTATTTCCGCCGAAATAGGTGGATTGCAGCAGGGACAGGCCATCGGCGGCGATCTGTGCGACGAAGCAGTCAAAGGCTCCCAGCAGGACCGTCTGGGCGGCATTTACGAGCGGGATAGATGCCGACGATGTGGAACCCGTGAACCAGACACTGCCGTTTGCGCCAAGGGTGAGGGCGCGTGCGTTGTCCGCGCCCAGGCCGCCATAAATGCCGCTCCAGAAAGCCTGGGTGAGTGTGGCATCGAACTTCGCTACGAAAGCATCGTTGGTGCCGCCAAGGTACTGTGGGCCAAAGGAAGGAGTGGAGAGCGGGAAATTGGAAGAGGTAGTGTACCCGGCAACGTAGAGGTTGCCAGTGGCGTCGCGGACAATGGCGTTGATGCGATCTGTGCCGAAGCCTCCCAGATAGGTGGTGCCAATGATGGCCGGGCCAGCGAACAGCCGCAGGCGTGTGATGAAGCCGTCTTTACCCCCGCCACTATTTGGCTGATACCTTCCGCTGGTGCCGGGCAGGTCGTTCGATGCGGTTTCCCCGGCCATCACCAGGTCTTCATTGATGACAGCGGCACTGGTTGCGATGTCGTCGCCATTGCCTCCGAAGTAGGTGGCCGCGGCGAACTCGGTGAGCGGCACGTTCATCCGGAGAACGAACGCGTCTTTTCCCGCCTTTCGGGAATTCTGGACTTCGTTTCCCACCAGAAGACCCACTGACCATGTTTCTCCGACGAGAAAGGTATTGCCGGTGCTGTCGGTGACGACGGCGTTGGCCTGGTCGTACTGCGAGGCTCCGTAGTAAGTGGAGTAGCTGAGGATGGGGTCAATTACCAGCGGCAATCGGGTGTCGTAGTCGCCCACCTGCAGTCTCCAGGTATTGCCGGGTTGCTGGAGATAAGAGGCTGCTACCGGTTCACGCCCCCTCGGTGTCTGCTGGTAGGCCACGGGCTCACGCATCAGAAAACGGCCACTGCCAAAGTTCATGGAAAGGTGCCCCTGAGTGAAGTGTGTGGGGGCGGTATTCCCGTGGATGCGCCAGGCAATGCGGGAAGGGTCAGCACCTGGATTCACGATGTAGTCGAACTCAAGAATTTCGTCATGCGGATATAGCAGCAGGTGTATGCCAGGGTAGAGATTCTCCACCTTCAGTTGGCGGAACGATGGGAGATCCGCCTGCCAGCGGCTCACGTCGTTCCCCAGGAAAAAGGAATGCCGGGTGCCAGTTTCTGAAATTGCGCGAATCGAAGCGCTCTCGTTGGCGTCCACCCAACGGATCTCCGCTTGCACTACCTCGCGCCCCGCGTCGCCGCGGGGTGAGAGCAGGCGCAGAAACCCCGAACCCACTGCGATAGCGACTGCCCCTCGCACGGCTCCAAATTGCACATCCGGGGCGAACTGTCCCTGGTTCGGAATGAATTGCAGAGGAGCGGAGGCTGGCGTTTGGGTTGGCGGTTGAGCCAGAGACACGGGGACCTGTGCGAAAACGGACGATACCGCGGAAAGCACCATCAGGAGGGCCCGCAGCCTGGGTGTTGAAAATCGATTGGCAGCCTTGCGGCGGAAAGACGAAATGCCCCGGTTGGACTCTTGGTTACCCATCAGTGTCTTTATCGACCGCGCTCCGGAGGATTCGAGCAGGTCTCCGTTCGACAGCCCCGCCAAAACCTCCTGAAAACCGAGAGATACGCCTGAGTTCGGTGGAGGTAGACTCCTTAGCTCCCAGCGTGTCTCGTCTGTTTCACTGCACCCCGGCCCTGGCGGCTGCGAATTGGGGGTGCGGCTGCTCTAAGCTGGTTAAGGCGCGAGCGTCGCGTCACATCACCCCGCATGAGCCTGGACTCCCAACCCGTTGACCCCAATGCCGTGTCGTCCGCGACGACCTGCATACCGCGCAGCCTTCGGCTACTGGCAGTGATTGAGGCTACCTCTATCACTGGCCCGGCCAAGAATCTCCTGCAGTTTGCTGAACTGGGGGCGAGTATTGGCGTGGACACCCATATTGCCACCTTTGTACGAGGCGGGGAGAACGTCTTTACGCAACGCGTGAGCGAGTTGGGTATCCCACTGCACCGGATTCCAGAGACCCGTGCCTTTGACATGGGAGTCCTAAGGCACCTGCGCGAGGTAGCCGCGGAAGTACAGCCGGACGTCCTGCAGACGCATGCCGTGAAGTCTCACTTCCTGGCCAGGATGGCTGGGCTGCCGCAACGCTATCCCTGGGTTGCTTTCCATCACGGCTACACCTGGACCAGTTGGAAAACCCGCGCCTACAACGAACTCGACCGCTGGAGCCTGCGGGCCGCGCGCCGTGTGCTGACGGTGAGTAAGCCCTTTCGGGATGAGCTGGCGGCGAAGGGCGTGGCGGCTGAGCGCATTGCGATTGTGCACAACGCCATTGCGGCCGGTTGGGGCCTGGCAGGAAAAGACCCCG
>CAZUAX010000042.1:27092-28171 GCA_964618435.1 uncultured Solibacteraceae bacterium | reverse complement strand
TCGAGCCCCGGAATCGCCGCCACGTGGCCGCCCACCACAATCTGGGAATGGGGCGACACCTCGCGCACCACCCGGCACATCTCGCGCACCTTTCCCACATTGACGATGATCGAAGAAATGCCCACTACGTCGTAGCGATGCGCGCGAAGTTCGTTCCGAAAGTCATCGAGTGAGGGGAAATCCAGCAGCGTGCATGGGGCGCTGATGTTCTTTTGAATCATCATCAGGCCCCAGGAGCGGTGGAACATCCGCAGGGAAAAAGGCCCTTGTGCCCGTGTGACTTGGTTGTGGTACAACTCCATCGGATTGATGGACCTGCTCCCGAAATCATCATCCTGAGCGTAGGGACCAAATACGGAGGAAAGCAAAACGCGGGCCTTGGTGCCCAGAGGGTGTACCTTCATTACAGAGTAAGCAACCTTATACTACTAATTACTGACAGCCTCAGGATAAACCGAATCCGCGGCAGCGGATCGGCCTGTGTGCAGGTTTTACAAAAGGATTACGGAGCGGTGATAGCGTACCCATTGGGCTTGGTCTGGCCAGCGCACTCTGTGCGCGCGGGCGCTATCGACAAGCTGGTTCCGCACACCCGAAAGTATTCAGTGTGCTGAAAAATTCGGCACCAGATTTTTGCCCTCATTGACTGCCCTCGCCGGGCATGCTATTCTCGAAAATCCTCAGGTGCCCGCGATGGGCATAACAGGGAAGCCGGTGTGAATCCGGCGCGGTCCCGCCACTGTGATGGAGGCGAGGCTGCTTCGAGGAATCCTTTCGGGCTTTGCGGCCCGCGGGCGATTCCGGCCACTTGAGATTCGTACTCAGGGAAGGTGAAGCAGCCGGGCAGGTTAACTGCCACCTCTCAGCCAGGAGACCTACCTGAGGCAACCAGGCTGACTTTCTGCGGAGTACGGAAAGAATGCGCATAAACGCAATTCTCATCGCCATCCCTCGAATAGTGATCTCCCCGCGCTTGTGGGAAGTCTGCCGCCATTTACTGGAGGACAGACCCCATGAGCATCGCCACCAAGCGCGTCAATAGCGGCTCGGCCATTGCGGCCGGAAGCCTCCGTTCGCCT
>CAZUAX010000042.1:24092-26992 GCA_964618435.1 uncultured Solibacteraceae bacterium | reverse complement strand
CCGGCACCTACCGTTTTGAACAGCTACAACCGGGACGTTATGTGGTGGAAGTAGAGAAGCGTGGTTTTGGCAGCTTCACACGCGCTGTGATGGTAACCATGGATGCCGCCGAACGGCTCGACATCGACCTTGCTCTGTTGTCGGTTCCGCAATCAATTGTGGTTACCGCCACCGACAGCCCGCAAACGGTGGACGAACTCGCCAAGGCGGTGACGGTAGTCTCCGGGGAAGAAATTCAAAACCGAAATGAGTTTTCCTTAGGCGAAGCGTTGCGAACAGTGCCCGGCGTTCAGGTGCTGAACCTTGGCGGACCCGGGCAACTCACCACGGTACGGATTCGAGGCCTCCGCCCTGACGCCACCGCCGTGCTGGTGGATGGCCTGCGCTTCCGGGACGCTTCCACAACGCAATCGGATGCCAGTTCCGTGCTTTCCGCGATGAACTTTGCCGGAACTGAGCGGGTGGAGGTGTTGCGCGGGTCGGGTTCATCCGTATACGGAACCAATGCCGCGGGCGGAGTCGTGAACGTGATTACGCGCGACGGAGGGGCGCCAACGAGGGCAAATCTGCTGATGGAAGGCGGCAGCCTTGGCATGTTGCGTGGCAGAGCATCAGTAGGAGGGGGAGCCGCGGGCGACCGCTTTCGGTACGCGGGCAGCCTTCTGCACCTGAATATCATGAATGGAGTGGATGGCAACGATGCCAATCGCAGTACGGCAGGCCAGGGCTTTGCGCGGTACGACCTTTCCCCTAACATCAACCTCACCGGCAGGGTGTGGGTTGCGGATGACTTCGCCCAGGTGAATACGGGTCCAACCACTGCGGGGATTCCCAGCGCCAACTTTCCAGACCAGACCCGGATTCCTGTGAGGATGCTTTCCCCGGAAAATGTGAGGCTCTTCCTGGCGGGCGGACAACCGGACTTCACGGGAGTGACCCTGATTCCTGGCCGCGACGACCCGGACAGCCGTCGCACGGTGCGCTTCTACACAACCGCTTTCATCTTCCGTCACGCAATCACCCCCAGGGTGAACTGGCAGTCCAGCTACCAGCGCGTGCATACAGACCGCGTCTTCGCCGATGGGCCGCTGGGTGTCGGTTTCCAGCCTGCGGCACGCAACTTCACAAACCTTCGGGGTGATATTGACACCGTTGACGTGCGTGGTTCGGCATGGGTGAGTCCTTGGCTAACGGTGACGGGTGGCTATGAGTACGAGCGCGAGGGTTACTTCGACCGGCAGGATAACAGCCTGCCCGCACCACAAAGGGTTGCCACCCAATCGAACATCCGGCAGAGCGCCCAGACCGGGTACTTTTCGTCGCAGGTTTCCTTGCTCGACCGGCGTCTGCAGATTGTCGCCTCGGGCCGGGGCCAGTTCTTTTCGTTGCAGCGTCCTGTATTCCAGTTCGCCGGGGTAGCCACCAACTATGAGACGGTTGCTCTCACGGCTCCACCGAAAGCACTCACCGGGGACCTTGCCGTGTCGTATTTCCTTGCCGCCAGCAACACAAAACTCCGGGCTCACGTCGGCAATGCCTACCGGGCACCTTCGTTATACGAACGCTTCGGGGGAGGCTTTGGCGCAGTGCCAGCGACGGGAGAGGTGATGTTTACGGCATACGGCGACCCGCGTCTGGCGCCAGACCGCTACAACAATGTCGATGCAGGCATTGACCAATACCTGTTCAACAGCCGTGTGCGTGCTTCGGCTACTTGGTTCTACAGCCGCGCGGTTTCCCTTACGGGTTTCGACTTCAGTGGAGGGATTAACGCCGCAACCGATCCGTTTGGGCGATTCATGGGCTACATTCAGGGGGCCGGTGGCATTTCACGGGGGCTGGAACTGGGCGTGGAAGCAAAGCCCACCCGTGCGACCATCGTAAACTTCGCGTATACCTACATGAATGCAAATCAGGATCGCGACGTTAGCGTGGCGGGCTTTTTCCAGCCGTCACGTATTCACAACCAGGTGGCCAGCGTCATGGTTTCGCACGACTGGACACGGCGATTCAACACCACTGTGGATCACATCTACATGGCGGACTCCTTCGACTTTTATTTCGCCGCCGGGCGATCACGCGCTTTTGTGAATCCGTCTTTTCACAAATCCGATGTGGTTGCCAGCTACCTGGTGTGGGAGACGGAACGTCGCTCTGTCCGTCTCTATGGGAAAGTGGACAACCTGTTTGACCGCACGTACTACCATTCCGGGTATCTTGCTCCGGGGGCTACCGGGCTGGTGGGGATGAACCTGCGATTCTAACGCGCAAGAATTCGCACTTCCAGGCGACGGGGCGCGGGGAGTGTGTAGGCGGGTGCATCGGCGCAGCCGAGCACCCGCCGCCATCCATTCGCAGCCATACCGTTGATCTTTTCCAATGCTCTCGTGTTGTTTACCGGTTCTTTAGCCCAACACTTCATCCGCAAGAGCAAAGAAGGCATCAATGTCAGATGGGCGAGTGTGGATGTGGCTCGACAGCCGGAGGCGTTCACCGGGGAGGAGCCAGATCCTGGCTGCCTGGCATCGCTGCCACAATTCCCTTTGTTTTTCCGCTGGCGCCTTCACATCTACGCACACCAGGGACCCATAAAGCGTATGGTCTTCCGGGCTTACCATGCTGAAGTACGGTCGCTTTTGCGCCTCGCGATACGTGTGCTGGGCTAACGCATGGATTCGTTGGTAGACAGCCGATTCCCCCAGAGATTGCAGGAATCCCAAACCTGCGATCATTCCCGCAATGATGGCGCGGTTGTTTGTGCCCACCATTTGGAAGCGAGCGGCGTGGAGGCCGTCCTTCTGGTCCCAACCGCTGGTAACCGTCACAGGCCAGATGCGATCTAGCGCATCGTCACGTCCATAGAGCAGTCCGCAGCCAGCAGGGGCGAACATCCACTTGTG
>CAZUAX010000042.1:21486-23992 GCA_964618435.1 uncultured Solibacteraceae bacterium | reverse complement strand
CGCAGGCTGAGGCCGTTCGCAATCAGGCTCATCGATTCGGTGCAGTTGTGGGTGAAAGCCAGTTCCTCTGGCTGGCACCCAAGGAACTGTGCCATTGTGGCGCGCTCCTCGTCCATCCGCTCGTAACCCCAGCGAGGATATTCAGAGAGTTCAAGCGCCGCCGCGGTTTCCATGTATCCGGTCACCGTTTGCAATACCTGGCGAGGAATCACGCCCAAGCTGCCGTTGTTCAGAAACGCACGGTTCTCGGGTAGCAGAAACTGCTCTTTGCGTACGCGAAGCCAGTAGGCTTCCGGGTCCGATTGGCGCAGCGAAGAGGGAGGCAGCCCAACTGCGTCCCCCGTCGCAGCGGACGTCCCCACCGGCAAGCCTCCCAAAGCGAGACCCGTAACCCCGTGCCCAAAAAACTGCCTGCGCTTCATTCCCAGAACCCCCTTTTCATGAGTTTCCCGTATTTCCCAATGGAACACGAACGGCGCCCAAGTGAATCTGCACCGCATCCCGACGATATGCCTGTGTTGGTTCCTGATCGCCGTCGAGCGAATTCGAACCCTCTCATCACGCCAGGCAAGCGGGCGCCTCGCCAGTGGGCCTCACAAGGCCGCGTTCACAGATGTGACTCAAGCGACAGTCGGGATGTCCACGTTTTTACAGCAAGGTAAATCTGTCCAGGCAATTCCTGCTGTGCAGTCATCCTTACGCCATCCTTAGATTCGGGCTCGAGCTTCCGTTTTCAAGTTGTTGAAAAGAAAGTGAGCCGTTCAGGTGGCAGATTGGTGCTGAAATTGCTTAGTATAGAGTGCTTGTGGGGCGCGTGCCCCTTGGCAATAGGAATCCTTACTGGGAAAAGGACGTTGTGATGGCGGTTTCGTTTGTTTGGATCGGTATCGTGCTGGCCGTGTCGCTGGCTGTGGCCGGAGCAACGGCCTATTTGCTCTTGCAGGCGTTGTTTCGCGCAATTTCTGCGCCACAGGCGCAACAAGCTCGGTCAGAGGACTGAATTGACCAAATGGGAATGGAGTCGTTCTCTGTTTTTGCTATTCTCGCCGCCGAGTTTTCAGGGCACTCACACTTTCCCCATCGTGTTTCGGTAGGATGGAGTCCAAACAGGTAACGGACCAGATCCGTGCTGTATAAAGGTGACCGCGGTGGGAGTTTCGGCAAAAAAAGTATTGGTGGGTGCTGCGATCGGAGCACCTCTTCTTGCACTGGCTTATGCGCGATGGGTGCGTCCCTGGCATTTGCGATGGGGCCTTGCTCCCGGCGAGGAGGCCCAACCGCTTCCTGGAGACGACCTTGTTCCGAACGCCAAAGTGGTTGCCAGCCACGCCATTGTCATTGAAGCCTCGCCTGACCGTATCTGGCCTTGGCTGGTGCAGATGGGGCAGGGCCGTGGTGGTTTTTATAGCTACACATGGCTCGAGAACCTGATCGGTTGCGCGATGAAGAACGCGAACGAGCTGGTGTCGGAGTGGCAGGACCTGCATGTCGGTGATCCTGTGTGGCTCCATCCGGGCGCGTCGCCCATGGAAGTGCGCATGCTGGAGCGCAATCGTGCTTTGGTCTTCTACTCTGGGGCCAATGCCTTCTCCGATTTTGGCGACCGATTTGTGCGTCACAGCGATCCTCAGTTTGCGTCGTCCTGGGCCTTTGTCCTGCAGCCCCTCGAGCCTGAGCGTACTCGTCTGGTCGTGCGAAATCGCAGCACGTACGGGGACAATGTCCAGCAGGAACTAGCCGTCCGCTGCCTCCTGGAACCAGCCCACTTTCTGATGGAGCGTAAGTTGCTCAAGACCGTGAAAGCGTTGGTGGAACGGGAGTCTTACGCTTGGCTCCCGGATCCGGAAGACGACGAAGCGGCTCCGATGTTCCTGTAGGGTCTGCTGTTCCTGTAGGGTCTGCGAGTCGTTCTGCGATTTAGCTAGTCCTCGAGCGCGAAGGCCACGTACGATCCGCCAGACGGATTCTTCCACTTGCCACCGCCCGCGGCGATCACCACGTATTGCTTGCCGTTCACCATGTAGGTTGCGGGTGTTGCGTTGCCTGCCGCGGGCAACTCGTATTCCCAAAGGAGATTCCCGTTCTGTTTGTCGAACGCGCGGATTTTCTTGTCGTAGTTGGTTGCCGCAATAAACAAAACTCCACCTGCCGTAACCACGGGGCCACCGTAGTTCTCGCTGCCGGTGTCTTTCAGCCCCTGCGCGGCCAGCGCAGGAATCTCCCCCAGCGGTTTCTGCCAGACGTGCTCACCGGTATTGAGATTGATTGCCGTCAGGGTTCCCCACGGCGGCGTTAGCGCGGGATAACCGTCCTTATCTTCGAAGCGGATGTAGCCGTCGAGGTTATAGCGCAGGAAGTAAGGCGATGTCTTGTCCGCGGCATCCGGGATACGGATGTCTTCCCCGTTCAACAGGTAACGGGAAATGGCGGCGATGCGGATGTCGCGCAGGTGCGCAAAGCCTGGCATGCGGCCGCGACCATTGCGAATCACGTCATCAAGGTCGTC
>CAZUAX010000042.1:13864-21386 GCA_964618435.1 uncultured Solibacteraceae bacterium | reverse complement strand
TAGCCAGGTAGCAGGAATGTCCCTTGCAGGCTGGATGGCGTGAACTGCGGGCCGGTACGGTATGTGCGGAAGCGCGCCAGCAGGTCCGCATGCACCTCGGGGGTGCGCTGGCTGAGGATGTCTTCCGTAAACTGCTGGCGGGCGAATGGGGCGGGCTTCAAGGGCAGTACCTGCTTGCTGGCCAGTTTTTCGCCAGGGATGTCCGATGGAGGGACGTCAATTTCTTCAAACGGAAAGAGTGACTCGCCAGTCTCGCGGTTGAAGACCCAAACATGGCCGGACTTGGTGGCCTGCGCAACGGCGTCGATCTTCTGGCCGTCGCGCATTACCGTCACCAGAGTGGGAGGCGCTGGCAAATCACGATCCCACGTATCGTGCTTCACAAACTGAAAGTGCCAGAGACGCTCCCCTGTGTCGGCATTGAGGGCAACCAGCGAATTCGCAAACAGGTTGTCGCCGTGGCGATTGGCGCCATAGAAATCGTACGCGGCTGACCCTGTTGGGACAAACACAATGCCTCGCTGGTGGTCCAGCGTAAGCCCACTCCAGTTGTTCGCCCCGCCAATCATCTTCCAGGCGTCTTCCGGCCATGTGTCGTGGCCGAATTCCCCGGGATGGGGGATGGTGTGGAACTGCCACTTGCGTTCGCCGGTGCGCACGTCATAAGCGCGAATGTCCCCCGGTCCCGCGGGAAGACCCTCACTCACAATGCTGCCGACGATCAACTTATCGTTGTAAATCACACCGGGGCTGGAAATGGAAAGGGTGAAGGTGTCAAAGTCGCGCCCAAGGCCCTCCTTCAGGTTCAGCCGGCCCTCCGTGCCGAAGCCTGGGACAGGCTTCCCCGTAGTGGCGTCCAAGGCGTAGAGCCATTCCTCAACTGCAATGAAGATGCGTTTCTCCGCGCCGTCTTCCCAGTAGTGCAATCCGCGGCTACGCTTCTTGCCGGGGCGGAACTTGCCTCCATAGTGGTCGAAGCTCCATTTCTCCTTGCCCGTTGCAGCGTCGATCGCAAAGACACGCATCTTGGGCGATAACCCGTAGAGCACCCCGTCAATAACCAGCGGGTTGCACTGCATTTCCGAATCTTTGAACGCATCCCCCGTGTCGTAAGTCCACGCAACCTTCAGTTTGCTCACGTTCTCGCGGTTGATCTGGCTGAGGGAGGAGTAACGGGAGTTCGTTTCGTTGCCGCCGTAGTAGCGCCAGTCAACGTTGCGTGGCGCAGACGGGCCGCAGCCGATAGACGCTACACAAAGAGCGACCAGCGCCAGACAAAGCAGGATCCGACCAGGCAAGAAGCGCGCACGCACAAATACTGGCGAGTACATAGAGCTTGTTACAACCCCCACAGATGACTAGCCGCTATGATACGCGAGGGCAGCGGGAATATGCGAGGACGGAGCGCCAACTCGGGTGGCGTTCCGTCCCCGGTCCAACGTGCGGATTGATTGGGTTGGCGGCTACTTGGCGGCGGCCGGCTGAAAGTTTTCGGGGTAAAGCGTTACGTCCACATAGCGTTCGGTGTTGAGGTACTGCCGTGCGGCTGCGCGAATCTCTTCCGCGCCAATCGCATCTACGGTCTCCGGGAGCTTCATCAACTGGGTGGGGTCTTCCTCTGGATGTTCATAGTAGAACTGGATGGTGGATAGCCAGAAGCCATTCTGGCGGAGGCTGGTTTCAAAGCTACGGCGCTCCTGCTCTTTCACCTTCACCAGGTAGCTTTCCATTTCTTCGGCGTTCTTGATCCAGTTGATCTGCTCCATTACTGCGTTCTTCAGTTCATCCACTCGTTGCGGGTCGCATCCGAAGCCGATGTTTACCATGTAGCGTGGATCGGGCTTGGCGCTGGGGCTTGCTGAGGCGCCAATGCCATAAACTCCGCCCCGGTCTTCGCGCAGTTCCTCACGGAGCTTGATGCCCAGAACCGATGTCATCATGCGGATGCGGAAACGGTTCTCGCGGTTGTACTCGAATGGTCCATGGAAGGTGAGGGAGACGCGGCTCTGCGGGTCAACCCCTTTGCGCGCAATACCCTTGGCAATACCCTTAGGTAATTCCGGCTGGACGTTGCTGAACTTCTCGTTACCTTCCTTCACTGGCAAACTACCCAAGTAGCGCTGGCTCAGCGCGATCACGTCGTCTTCCTGAAAGCTGCCCACGAAAAGAAAGGTGAAGTCGTTGGCGTCGGCAAAGCGTTCCTTGAAGATATTGGCGGCACTTTCGAGGTTTGTGTTCCGCACCTCAAAGACAGTGGGGATGCGGCGGCGCAGGTTGTCGCCGTACATGGTTTCAAGCATCGTCTTCTGGAAGACGCCCTGCGGTGTGGAGAGAAGATTCTGCAAACCGGCTATGCGCTGCTGTTTGTATACCTCCAGAGCATTTGCATCTGCCCTCGGGGCCTTGAAGTGGAGGTGTACCAGTTGCAGTAGGATTTCAAGATCACTCGTGGCCGCACTTCCGCTAAGCCCTTCGCTCAACTCCCCTATGGAAGGTTGCACCTGAGCCGACTTGCCGGCCAGCTTTTTCCGCAGTGCCACGGCATCGAAGTTTCCCACGCCGCTGAGTCTCACTAAGGTGTCGGCGGCCACCGCGTCGAAATATTTTTCGTCGGGAACAAGAGAACTCCCGCCTTCACTAAAGGCCGTGAAGAGAACTTCCTCCTGCTTGAAGTCAGTTGGTTTCAACAGCACTTTCACGCCATTGGCGAGCACCACTTCGGTGACGCCGAGTGCCTCGTTGCGTTTGCGCTCACGGATAGGTGCGGGGGCAAGCTCTTCGCTTACTAGTGGCTCGTCCACCACCGTATCGGTATATGGGGCTAAGTCCTTTGACTCCACTTTTTCCAGGACGCTCGCCAGTGCTTCCTGCGAGGGAGGAACAAGCCCTTCCTTTTCGGGCATAGCCACCACCACGACGCGATTCTCCTTGGTGATAAGCTCCTCGGCAACCTCGTTCAGTTCCTCCAGGGTGATCCCAGGCACCAACTGGCTGGCAAGCTGATACTCCACATCGATACCCGGGGCGGGTTCGCCCTCCAGGAAGTTGCGGACATACTCATTCGCGAAGCCGCCAGAACTGCTGTTGTTCCGCTCCTGGTACATCTGCTCGTAGCTCCGCAGGGTGTCGGCTTTCATGCGCTCAACCTCACTGGCGGTCAAGCCATGCACCCGTACACGAGCCACTTCGGTGAACAGGGTTTCGAGGGATTCCAGTACCTTGCCTTCCTTGGCGATCGCCTGTGCGGCGTAGGTTTGGCCCGCTCTTACCAGGCTTGAAGACGACACGCCCGCTGCCAGGAAAGGCGCATCGGGCTGACGCGTGATTTCCGCCAGCCGGGAATTGATGGCTGCTTCAAACAATCCCCGCACCAGCGAGCGGCGATAATCGCTCACCTTTTCGAAGCTCTCTTCTTTGTCCTTCTTGAAGTACACCTGAACCTGGGTTACGGGCAATTCAGGGTCAGTGACGACAGAGTAAATCGTTTCCTTATGCGGTGGAATGTTGAACGTAGTCCGTTCGCGGATGGAGTCCGGGTTCTTCAGGCGCGAAAAACGCTCACGGATCATGGTTTCCACGGCTGCGGGGTCAAAGTCTCCCACCGCGACCACGGCCATCAGGTTGGGCCGGTACCACTGCGTGTAAAAGCGGGTGAATGCCTCACGGGGAGCGCTACGAATGATATCGGGATCGCCGATGGGCAGCCGGTCCTTATACCGCGAACCAGCGAAAATCGCAGGGATCAGTTTGTCGCGCAATCGGCCTTGCGCCCCTTGGCCAAGTCGCCACTCTTCAATAATCACGCCCCGTTCTTTGTCAATTTCTTCTTCCTCGAAGCTCACTGCCCCGGCCCAATCCTCCAAAACGTCAAAAGAGCGGCTGAAGATTTCTGGCTTGTCGGTGGGTACGCGCAGGATGTACACCGTTTCCTCGAAGGAAGTGTACGCGTTCAGGTCGGGGCCAAAGCGCAGGCCTGTGCTTTCGAGGAAATCTACCAGTTCCTGCTTCTTGAAGCGCTTCGTGCCGTTGAACATCATGTGTTCCAGGAAGTGCGCAAGACCTTTCTGATCGTCGTCCTCCAGGGTGGACCCGGCGTTCACGGCCAACCGCAGTTCCGCGCGGTTCTTCGGTTCAGTGTTCTTACGAATGTAATAGGTAAGGCCGTTTTCCAGCTTTCCGGTGCGAATGGACGGGTCGAGCGGCAGTGTCGTCTCTAGATCCCAGGTCTTTGCGGCTGTCTGGGCTTGCGAGAAGCCAGCCAGCAGAGCCAGGCAGAGGACGAGGCAGAGGGGTGCCAGCGAAAAGGTGAGTCCGCGGAAAGTGCGAGACGAGAGGGAAAGGGACATTGCGCGAAATCCTTTGATGGGGGCTTTCTCTATTTGTTGTCGAGCCAGAGGCCCATGGTGGTTTGATTGTTTCATAGGAAGGACGGATTCGCTTCCTTCCTGGTTGCTGTGCGTACGCAGGCTCCGGAGTCTGCCTCCGCTTGCCTGTGGCGGCTGTGATGGAGGAACGGGAGAGGAAATCACAGCTTTTGGTATCCTCGGGGCAATTGTGTTCGTCCTACACCAGTAGCCGAATAAAGGGGATTCGCAGATGAACAAGCTCATCCGTTACGCCAGCCTGATGATGATTCTCGGGCTTCCGATCCTGATGCTGGCTGAGATGCCCTACCATGGGCCCAAGCCCGCCAAGCAGGATATGCCCTATCTCGTGCTGGGTGACCGGCTTGTAGAAACGGACGAATCGGAAGCCAGCCAGCAGGAAGCCAAAAACAAAACAACGTTTACGGTGACGGGAGCCTCCTCCACTGCAAAAACACCCCTTGCGGAACCCGCGTTCCTGATGGTGCCCGGCAAGATTCGCCCGGAATCGCTGTCTTTGTATCCCATGAAGGTGGAGAAGGGCAATCGCAGCGTCACCTTTAACGCCAAACCGAAAAAGGACGATCCCCGCCCCATTCCGCTGTTGTTTCATGAGCGGAAGGATGGCAGCACCATGATTGAGAGCAATCAATATCTCGATCCTGGGGAGTACTGCTTGTCGCCACAGGGGGCAAACACGGTATTCTGTTTTCAGGTTTACTGAAGCGCGCGATTTGTCGATGCGCTGGGGTTTTCGGAACCGCACGGCAACTCCTTGCAGCCATTCTAGATGCCTCGCGGCCAATTGCTAATGCCTTGCAGCCAGTGGTAACGACTGTGCATCGTTAAGTGAGGATCCGGCTTCGCGGAGCGGCTCATGCTTGCCCCCTTTCGGTCTTCAAGGAAGGAATATTGTTGTGTTTAAGGGAATCGAACACACCGCAATTGCTACGCCAAATCCGGAACGTCTCGCCCAATGGTACGTAGACGTGCTCGGGTTCCGGATCAACTATCGCTACGGCCCCTTTGTCTTCGCGAAGGCGCCGGATGGCAGCATGCTGGAGTTTATTCCGTCATCAGGCGAGGGCGCTGCGCAGACATTGCAGATGCCTGGAATCCGTCATTTGGCCATTGCGGTGGACGACTTTGATCTTGCGTTGGAGGAACTGAAGAAGAAGAACGTGAAATGGGTTGGAGAACCGCGTACGAGCGATGAAGGGAACCGCCTTGCGTTCTTCGAGGATGGAGACGGAAACTACGTCCACATCATCCAGCGAGCCGAAGCCATCTAGCGCGGGAACGGGTTTCTTCACGGAGACCTTCCGCGCTTTTCGGTATCGGAACTTCGCATTGCTGTGGGGCGGGGCCTGCGCCTCAAGCATCGGCACGTGGATGCAGAAGATTGCGCAGAGCTGGTTGGTTTACCAGCTCTCGAACGATCCCTTCCTGTTGGGGCTTGACGCCTTCCTTGGTGAAATTCCCATCTTCCTGTTTACGCTGCTCGGCGGCGTGGTGGCAGACCGCAACGATCGACGAAAGGTGCTCATCAGTTCTCAGGTAGTGCAGATGTCGTCCGCAGCTACCCTCGCCATCCTCTATGCCACAGGCTATCTGCAGATTTGGCATATCCTCTCGCTATCGGCGGTGAATGGCATGGCCCAAGCGTTTGGCGGCCCAGCCTACCAGGCCATCGTGCCCGCACTCGTGCGTAAGGAAGATCTTTCGAACGCCATCGCACTCAATTCCATACAGTTCAATCTAGCCAGGGTGATTGGTCCTCTCATCGGCGGGTACATGCTGGTGCACTTCGGCGCGGCCTGGTGTTTCGGCCTCAATGCCACGTCTTTCCTTGTGGTCATCGCCGCCTTGCTTGCGGTTTCCATCCCCGTAGTTGAGGGAGGCCCCCCGCTTTCCATCATGGACAGTGTGCGCAATGGGCTGGGTTTTGTCCGGGCACGGGCTGGCCTGCTCCCGCTGATAGTGCTCTCCTTCTCGATGACGGTATTCGGGATGTCGTTCATCGTGTTCCTGCCTGCCTTTGCGAAGGAAGTCCTGCTGGGTGGAGAGAAGGAATTCACATTCCTGATGGCGACTTCGGGTTGCGGCAGCATTCTCGGCGCGTTGATGGTGGCTGCCTTGGCTCGCTCCGGGCGGGACTTGCGCATAATGCTGGGTGGATTGGTGGTGCTGGGTTTGGCGCTAACTATGTTTGCCTATAGCTCGATCTTCACCTGGGCTGCGGTGTTTATCTTCATTGCGAGTGCCGCGCTGATGGCCGTCTTCACGCTGGTGACCTCCATGGTGCAGCTGCGCACGCCTAACGAAATGCGAGGTCGGGTAATGAGTGTGTATAACATTGCCTTTCGCGGCGGGATGCCCATCGGTAGCCTGTTGATGGGAGAGGCGATTGGCCATGCTGGCGTGTCGCCAGTGCTGGCGGTTGCCGGGCTCTCTCTGGTGGTGCTAGGCGCTACCTACATATTCATGCGTCGGATGTTCCATTTGGGAGATGCGGAGGCCGTTTGATGTGGAAGGGGCTCCAGCGATGTGTTTCTTTGCTTCCGCTGCTGCTCTGTGCCGCCACGGCTCTGTCCGCACAAGTGCCGCGGGCAATTCCGGCTTGGCAGCAGCCAATGATGGCGGCCCGGGACTCCCAGGATGCCGAAACGCTGCGGCAATTGGCGACACGCGAACTGCGGCTTGCACCCGCAGCATCTCCCCCGGCAGAGTTTCGCAAGGCGCTCGCCTTCTCCTATCTTTCTGAAATCTACCTGGAAACGGGCGACAAGCAGGCTGCGGCTGCAGCGGCTCGAGAGGGCGTTTCTCTCGCGCGGCGCGCAGTGGAGGTCAGCCCAAAGCTCGCGGAAGCGCATTGGCTTTTGGGTACTCTATGCGGGCAGGTGATTCCGGCGAATGTGCTCACTGGCCTTTCCTATGCGCAATGCGCCCGCGATGAAGTGGAATCTGCTCTTCGCTTGAATCCGAACTTGCCAGAGGCGCATTTGGCTCGCGGTGTAGGGAATTATTACTTGCCACCGGCCTTTGGCGGGGGCTTGGACAAAGCAGAAAGCGCGTTCAGGAAGTCGGTGGAATTGGCTCCTGGGTGGTCGGATGCCCACTTGTGGCTAGGTCTGGTTCGAAGACGTCAGGGCGATATG
>CAZUAX010000042.1:3265-13764 GCA_964618435.1 uncultured Solibacteraceae bacterium | reverse complement strand
ACGAAAATATGCACTAGCCCGGACTGTTACAGTACGAAGCCATGGACTTTTGCCCCCCAGTCAGGTGGTTTTCTCGGTTCCTCCCATAATTGCGGAGAATTTCAGATAAAACTTCACTAGACCCCTATAGGAAGGATGTCCCAAGAAAGTCCATAATTCTGCTTCCGTGATGCTGGCGAACCAGATGGATTTCAGGTGATCGACTGGGCGAAATCGTTGAACTGCATTTAACAACTTGTTGAATCAGAAACAGTTCTTGCCTTTAGTGCGATTCACCAATCAATAAATCGCGTGACTGTCCGGCACAGTCTGGGTAGATTGCAGTGCGGAAGAGTAGTGAAGAGGTATTTGGGGCGTGACCACGGGTACTGACGCACGATCAGCTAGAGGTACCTAAGTGAGCACTTTCTCGTTTAATTACAACAACTTTCATGTTAGTTTGGTCAGGTAGAGTCTCACGGAACGCCTTTTCTTCGTAGTTGGGGTAACCGTAGAAGACCGCGAACGAAATTTTAAGGACAGACGAATCCATGATCAAACGCATTGCATCTTCAGTAGTGGCGGTAATGGTTCTATGCTTGCTAGCCATGCCAGCCTTCTCCGCAACCACTGTCTTCAACCACACGTGGAACTTTGACAGCACCGATGCCTTCCTGGGCAACCCGAACTTCTACCGCTTCGGCCCTGGTTTGGAACCTCCAACTCAGTTCGCTGCCTCTACCACCACCTGGACCTCGCAGGACCTCTCCTCGACCGAAGGCGTCCTTGGACCCTTTGGCAATGACGTAAGCGGCTTGGGCTCATTGGCCAGCTACGCACGTGGCGTATATGTGACCATCGGCACCCCGCTTGGGACCGCGTTCAATGCAGTGACGATCAGCTTTCAGCTGTGGGCGATCAACTCCTGGAACGGTGACGACACAAGTCTTGGCCCAGACCACTTTCAAGTTGGCCTGAGCGGTGGCGGATTCGCCAACTTCAATGCGCCCACCAGTGCTTGCTCAACCGGCGCAGGCAGCACATCGGTCGCCTGTGAAACCATCGCTAACGACGGTTGGAGCGGATCTGTAAGCCCAACTTCTGTGATTGCGCCTGAGGATAAGGGCTTCTTCGTCAGCCCTCAACTCAACCAACAATCTATTGCCGACAACGGTATCTCCATCTACGACTTCACGTTCACGGTTCCAGTGTCGACCATCAACAACCAGGTCACCATCTGGTTAGCTGGTTGGCAGGATCAAGGCACGGCGAATGAGAGCTGGGCCATAAGCCAGTTCTCGGCAACCGCGCTTTCGGGTGACGTGAACAATGGTGGCGGTAACGGTGGTGGCGGTGAGGCAATTCCTGAGCCTTCCACTCTCGCGCTCGGAGGCCTTGGCTTGGCGCTTCTCGCCATCGCTCGCCGTAAGTCCGCGAAGGCTTAATTGCCAAGCCGGGCCGGCGGTCTTCTTGAGAATGACCGGTCCGGCAACGATCCTGGAATTCGTTCCCATACGAGCAGAGGGGCGACACTACGGTGTCGCCCCTCTTTGCGTTTGGGGTTTCGTCCAGTAAGCTATCGGAAGCCGGTGGGTGCCGCTACAGCCAGATCAATAGGTTACACGACAGGAGGCCGACCCCTGCGCTGCCTGGAGCAAATGCGATGCAAGTAAAGTACGATCACTCTTCTGATTCAGCACAATCGCTGGCCACAGCCAGCCATAGCCGTCGGAGTTTCCTGAGGGACTTGGGCGGTCTCGCCCTGTTCTCCGGCGCGGCAGCCGTCTCCTGCTCGCGCGAGGCATCGCGACCTCCCAACATCGTGTTTATCTTCGCCGACGACCTCGGGTGGAAAGACGTTCCCTTTCAGGGGTCCGATTACATGGAGACCCCACATCTCGAGCGTTTGAAGCGGGAGGGAATGACCTTCACCAATGCCTACGCCAGCATGGCGAACTGTGCGCCCAGCCGAGCATGCATGCTGTCCGGTTGGTATTCGCCGCGCCACGCTGTCTATGCCGTGCAAAGTACCAAGCGGGGTCCGGTGAACGAGATGAGGCTACAGCCCGTTCCCAACCGTGAGGAACTGGCGACAGAGATTGTGACGTTTGCCGAGTCGATGCGCTCGGCGGGTTACCGCACCGGGCTTTTCGGGAAGTGGCATCTTGGTTTTGGTGATGCCCACAAGCCCACCAGCCAGGGTTTTGATGAGTATTTTGACTCGCGGTACCCCAACCCGAACCGCAAGCGCGATGAACCCGATGACCCCAAAGGTGCGTTCTCGCTCACCCGCAGGGCTTGCGAGTTCATTGAGCAGAACAAGGACCGACCCTTCCTCGCCTACATTGCTCACCATGCTATCCACACTGCTCTTGAGGCACGTCCATCGTCCCTGAGTAAGTTCGAGGAAAAGCCCAGGGGAAACCAGCATAGTGACCCTCTGTACGCTGCCTGTACCTACGATCTGGATGCGACGGTGGGAATCGTGCTCGATAAATTGCGGGGACTTGGGCTTGAGGAGAATACCGTTGTGCTTTTCACCTCAGATAATGGGGGAACTCAGAAATCTTCTCAGGAGCCACTGCGGGGAAGCAAGGGCGGCTATTACGAGGGGGGTATTCGCGAACCCATGCTGGTCCGTTGGCCGGCCGTTGTTCCGCCGGGTTCCTCGTGCGATGTGCCCGTCAGCAATATCGACTTCTACCCTACCTTTTTGGACTTGGCAGGAGCGAAGCCCGCCGAGGGTCAAACGCTTGATGGCGAGAGCCTCATGCCCCTGCTGCGGCAGTCCGGGGACTTGCAGAGAGAGGCGCTGTTCTGGCACTTCCCTGGCTATCTGAACGACCCGGTGCTCCGGCCGCGCGACCACATATTTCGCACACGTCCGGTGACGGTGGTTCGCAAGGGAGACTGGAAACTGCATCTCTACCATGAAGAATGGCTCTTGGACGGCGGTAGGGAGGCGATCGCGACCAATCGGTCGGTAGAACTCTACAACCTGCGTGAGGATATTGGAGAGCGCAACGATCTGGCTCTCAGCAATCCGGAGAAGCGTGACGAGCTTGTTGACGAGATTCTCGCTTTCTGGAAGCGAACCGGCGCGGTGCTGCCCACGGAGCAGAATCCGGAATACCGGCCGGCTGGTTGAGATTGCGAGATCGCCCGCGGGTAATGCTGGAAGTGCTTCTGGAAACGCCGCTTCCAATCTGTAACAATGGAACCCAGCCGCCCGTCTCGATAGGTGTCGCTTTCGCGTTGACCTGTAGCCTGGTGCAACAGTTTAACTCTGGCGGGCAGTGAATGTCTTCAAGGCTTTGGAAGGAACCTCAGCGATGAGTTTTAGCACCCCGATCCGTTGTTTTGTTGTCCTGCTAGCGGGTTTTCTGCTGGTGGGGGCTCTTCCCGCGCAGGTGGAAGTTCGCCATAGTGGCGACAAAGTCTCCATCACCATTGACGGCAAGCATGAGAGCGACCTTTTTCTCGCCTCGCCAAAGCCATATCTGCACCCGCTTCGTTCTGCATCCGGAAAGATTGTCAGCCGCATGTATCCGATGGAGGTGCGTGAGGGAGAAATGAAAGATCACCCACATCATCGCGGGTTCTTCTATGCGCATGGTGACGTGAACGGCGTGGATTTCTGGGCAAACGAGGCCAGCTATAAACGCGATAACCTTGGGCTGATTGAACTCATCAAGGTAGAGAAAACCGAGAGCGGCGCGAACAGCGGCTCCCTGCGTGCGCGCTTTGCCTGGAAAAGTCCGAAGGGCGAGCTGATGCTCGAAGAAGACCGCACCATGGTCTTCCACAAGGCTCCAGGAAAGCGCATCATTGATGTGGATCTTCAGCTCACCGCGAAGATCAATCTGAGCTTTGGCGATACGAAGGAAGGTACCTTCGCTCTGCGGACCGCGCCCGAATTTGAGCTTGCCGGCAATCCGAAAGCTCCCGCGACTCCTGTGCGCTCAGGACGCATGGTGAACGCCAACGGCGTTGAGGGAAAAGCGATCTGGGGCAAGCGCTCCCCTTGGGTGGATTACAGCGCAGTGCTGGATGGAGAGAAGCTGGGTATCGCCATCATGGAGCACCCGGATAATCCCCGTTACCCCACTTACTGGCATGCCCGGGATTACGGCCTGTTTGCGCTGAACCCGTTTGGCGTTCGGGATTTCGAACGCAACAAGGAGTTGGACGGCGCCATGAAGATGAGCCCCGGCCAGAGCGTGCGCTTCCGCTACCGCATCCTCATCCATGAGGGTGATGAGAAGGACGCGGGTATCGCCAGCGTGTACGAGCAGTACAGCCGCGGACGCAGCGAGTAGCTGCCTCCGCGCCTGCTCTAGCGGGCGAGTGCTCCATAGAGTTCAGGGCGGCGAAAGCGGAAAGTATATTCGAACCGGGAGCGCGCGGCCAGCAGGCCGTCTCGCCTGATGGTGGCCACAGCCAGCGCCGCTTCCGGGCCTGCAACCGTGCTTCCGGTTGGGTCAATCACCGCGCTGCCGCCAGGGAATCGCTGAGCCACGCCCGCCCAGGAGACCTCCCCAAGGTAGTTGCAGGCTACCCCAAACACCCCGTTCTCCGCGCAGCGCGCCTGCAGGATGGGCTGGGCCCATTGATACCAGCCGTCTGGCGTGACGGGTTCAGGATCTGCAGCAAAGGGAAACAGGACGATCTCCGCGTTTCCTACGCCAAGCAGCCGGGTGGATTCGGGCAGAAACGCGTCGAAACAGATATTCACTCCAATGCGCCCCAAAGGGGTTTCCACCACCGCCGGAGCCTCCCCTCCGTTGTAGAACGGCATCTCGAAAAGAGGCACGTGCATCTTGCGCCACGCCCCGTAGACCTTGCCCTCCCCCACCAGAACATGCGTGTTGTGGAGCACATTGCCTGCATGCTCCAGGATGCCGGCAGCTAGGAAGACGCCCGTGGAGCGTGAGATACCCGCCAGCGCGTCCACGCACGCACCATCCATGGGTTGCGCCATCCGCCAAGCGCCGGACAATGCTTCGTGTAGCCACTCTGCATGGTTCCCCTGCGGATGGTTAGGGAGGAAGCCAGTGGCGCTGAGTTCGGGAAACAGCACCAGTTCCGCACCCAGCGATGCAGCCTTCCGGCAAGCGGCGTCAATCACCTCCAGATTCGATTCCAGCCGGTTTGGGTGGGTTGCGACGGCTGCTGCAGCCACGGTGACACGATCATTCATAGTTCACCGCCATTGTATCGGGGCCAGCGACCCCATCAGCCCAAGCGCTGTTCAAAGGGGAGCGCAGTGATGCATGAACGGGGAATACGGCGCGTACGGACTTCCCAATACTGCATCACCCTCGCCACTACAACCCTCGTACGCTCCAACCCTTGCGGTAGTCGCGTCGCAGGTAGCGGTTCGCTTCCTTTACGTTGCGGACCTGCATGCGTTTTGCGTCCCATTCCAGGGTGGTTTTCGGGAATCGCGTTGCCAGAGGGCCAAGCAAAACCGTCTCCGTCAAGGGCCCCGAATAGTCGAATGCCGTCGAGCAAGTCGCCTTACCCAGTACGGTGTCGACAAACTGGTGGTAGTGGCTAGGCGCCTCGAAGTCTGGCATCACGACTTGGGCAAAGTCCTTCTCCGGCAGAAGGCGCGGCATGCCAATGTGCTCTAGAAGCATATTCCCTTTGGTGCCGAAAAAAATGGAGCCCTGGTCGGGGATTGCAGCAAGGCTCGCGCGTTGCAGCACTTCCGCCGGGGGCTTGGCATCTCCGTCGTACCACGTGACATTTACGGTGGAGCCCTCGGTCATCGCTGTGCCAGGAAACACATAGTGGATGACGGCGTTGATAGCCCAGTTGTGCTCACTGGGGGCGGGGCCTTCGCTACGCACGCTGATGGGCGCGGTGAGCTTCAGCGCCGCGAAAACGGGGTCGTAGATGTGGCAGCCCATGTCGCCAAAGGTGGCTGTGCCGAAGTCCACACGCTTGCGCCAGTTGCCTGGGTGGTAGTAGTCAGTCAGGTAGGGGCGGGACTTAGCGTTGCCTAGCCAAAGATCCCAATTGAGAGTGGGCGGTACTGGGTGGCTGCCTCCTGGGAAGGCCTCCAGGTCGCCCCACTTCTTATTGCTCCAGGTGTGTACTTCCTTGATCTTCCCGATCACTCCATCCTGCACGAGTTTGACGGCCCGCAGGTATTCCAGGCTCGAGTGCCTCTGAATACCCATCTGTGATACCAGGCGCTTCTTGCGTGCCATTTCGGTGAGCTTGCGTGCCTCGTAAATGTCGTGGGTAAGCGGCTTCTGCACATAAACGTGAAGGCCCTCCTGCATGGAGGCCATCGCCTGCGGAGCGTGCATGTGGTCTGGTGTCCCGATGCAGGCAATATCCACATTCTTGCGCTCGCGGTCGATCATCTCGCGGCCGTCCTCATAGACCTTCGCATTGGCATAGTTCTGCTTCACCCGGTCAAGCCGGCTGGAATCGACCTCTGCGACACACACTAGCGTGACATTGGGGTGAGTGGCGATTCCGTGAAGGGTGGCGTAGGCCATGCCGCCTCCGCCAAAGCTGGCGAGGCGGAGCTTCTGCGAAGGGGGGGCGGAAATAAGATTTCTTACAAAGAAAGGCGCTGCAACAGCAGCCTTGGCGGCATTTGATAAAAGAGTGCGACGGCTGAGGGGCTGGGGATAGTTCATGGCGCTTCCATGATATCCAAAGGAGCGGCGTCAGGTTCAGTGTTCGCTTGATGCGGCTTTGCCCGGCAAGTGAAGGCCTGCAAGGGGCAGCACGAGGGTGAAGGTTGAGCCTTTCCCAGGACTGCTTTCCAACTCGATGCGGCCGT
Organism: uncultured Solibacteraceae bacterium; assembly: GCA_964618435.1. GTDB lineage: Bacteria > Acidobacteriota > Terriglobia > Bryobacterales > Bryobacteraceae > JACTMJ01. The sequence goes on along the minus strand of CAZUAX010000042.1, from coordinate 6,980 downwards.
CGTGTGCGGAAATGATCTGTTCCACGATAGAGAGTCCGATGCCGGACCCCCGCTCCCCCGATTTCTCAGCCCCCTGGGTGCGGTAGAACTTCCGGAAGACGGCCTTCTGCTCTTCAGGACTGAGACCCATTCCCTGGTCGCTGACAGCCAGGCGCAGCTTACCACTGCCATTGAGGGCACTTACCCGGACGGTGGTTCCGGCGGGCGAATACTTGATGGCGTTGGTCACGAGGTTGTAGAGCGCATGTTCCAGCAATTCGCGGTCGCCCTCCATCGGCAGTTCATGTTCCGCTCCGCAGGCAGATTCCAACTGGATCTCCTTTCCTTCAGCCAGCGGCCGGGCGCGTTCCAGGCATACGGCCACCAGGCTCGCGGCGGGGAAACGTTCTGTGCGCAACTGCATTTCGCCGGCCGAGAGACGCTCCACGTCCAGAAACACCTGGATCAGGCGACCAAGCCGTTTTGACTCGCTGTGGATCAACGTGGCAATCTGCTTCTGTTTCTCCTCGCCCAGGCGGTATCTGGAAATCAGTTCGCTGGAGCCCTGGATTGCCGTAAGCGGCGTACGCATCTCGTGCGTGACGTAATGGATCGCGTTACGGTAGTTTTCGGTTTCGCGCGTTGCACGCTTCAGACTGCGATCCGCGAACCAGTAGCGGTGAGCGGCCAGGCCCAGGAACGGAAGCCAGGCGCTGCCAATCAGAGTGGTGGCCGAGGCAAGATTGCCCTGCACAAAAGCAGCGGGTGGCAGTAGGACCGCACAAATCAGGGCTACCGCGGCCGTACCGTACGCGCGCCAGTCATCAAATAGAGCGAAGCCCCACCACACAAAGCCGGCCAGGAAGATTGTCCCTAGCAGCAGCATGCCAGGGCGAACCGGGCGCAGGAATCGACCGCTAGCCAGCGTTTCAAAGGCATTGGCGTGAATCTCAACGCCCTGCATGGAACGGCCATAGGAGAAGGGCGTCATCAGCCGGTCGCGCGCGGCGGATGGCGCGGTCACCCCAAGGAACACAACGCTGCCGCGAAGGGCGCGGGCGGTGTCCGGGTTATCCAGAAGATCGTTCACTGAGAGGCGGCGGATGCTGGAGAGCCCTCCTTCTTCGGCCGGTGGCAGATAGCGAATGCGAAGCAGCCTGCCTGTGTCCCGGCGTGCGGGAATCTCCGTGCTGCCCACCAGCAGAGACGTAGGCGTTTCCAGCAGATAGGGCTCGTCCCGCCAGAGACGCATCGTCTCCAGGCTCAGTGCCCAGTAGCGTTGAGCGCCCACCGCTTTTTCGAGAGGGATCTCCCGGCAGACGGAGTCCATGGGATCTGGCGCTGCGTGCACATGGCCAATGGCAACTTTGGGGGCCATAAGCGATGCAGGCGGTTGTTCCCATTGCTGCGCATCAGAGCGGATTTCGGCGCCCAGTACCACGTGAGGCAACTGGGCAAGTGCCGCGGCAAGGCGGGCATCCTCAGTCGCGTCGCCAGGGTCAGCGAGCGTCAGATCAATCGCCAGCACTTTGGGCGGATTGGTGCTAAGGGCTTCCACTGTTTCCGTCACGATGGCGCGCAAGCGCCGTACGCCCCCATGGGCGCTAAGGGTGGCTTCGTCAATGGCAAGCAGAGTGGAGACGCTGTTGCGGTCTGCCTGGGTGGCGGGAAACCAGCGGAAGAAGGCATCCGCTGCGTTGTTGTCCGCAAGGTGGCCCAAGGAGCTGGATCCGGCCAGCCACACCAGCAGGAGCGTTAACAGCACAATCAGGCCCTGTGCGGCCCGTGGATGGTTGAGTTCGCGCCCCGCCCTTGCAGTTTGCTGGACGGCCTTGCTCACTGGCGGCAGTCCTCCTCAATCTCATCCACCTCCTTAGGCAAGGCGATACTCAGCACTTCACAGCCGGTTGGCGTTACCAGCACGTTGTCTTCAATGCGAATTCCAATCCCTTCTTCCGGCAGATACACTCCCGGCTCAATGGTGATCACCATACCGGGCGTCAGGGGCGCATGGGGGTCATGGACGTCATGGACTTCCATGCCCAGGTGATGGCCGATGCCATGGGGGAATGCATGGGAGAGCGGCTTCCGTCCCGTGCCAAGCGGGAGTTCATGCAGCATGGCGACGGCTTGCTGGTGAATGCTGCCAGGAATCTGTCGGCCGAAGTAGGCGCCTGGACGTACCGCTGCAATCACCGCTTTCTGTACTTCCAGGACGGCATTATAGAGCGCTTTCTGGCGTTTAGAGAAGCGCCCTCCAACAGGGATCGTGCGCGTGAGGTCGCCACAATAGCCGGCGCGCTCCGCACCGGTATCCAGGATGGTGAGTTCTCCCTTACGCAGTTGCGCCCGGTTGCGGGAATAGTGGAGGGCACAGGCATTGGCGCCGCAGGCAACGATGGGGGCAAAGGCGTGGCGTTCCGCGCCGGCGCGCAGGAATTCGTGGGTGATGTCGGCAGCCACTTCGTACTCGTGTTTACAGTGCTGCAAGCTCTGCCAGGCGCGTCTTTGGCCTGCGATTGTGATGCTGACCGCATTGCGAATGGCGGCGATTTCGTTCTCGCTCTTGCACATGCGGGCTTGGGCAAACAAGGGCGCCGCACTGTGGATTTCGCGGAAAGGAAAGGCTTGGCGAAGTCGCTGCTCTGTTACGGAGCCGGGAAGGCAGTAGATGCGTTCATAGCGGGCGCTGAGGCTGCGCAGGAACTCTTCCCAATGGGCTAGGCGGTGTACATCTCCGAAGCCCGTAAATTTTGCGGCTCGGGCGGCGGCGGCGTCCAGCGAGGGTCCGGTCCACAGGCGACGGGTATCGTCGCTATCCGGAAGAAAAAGCAGGTCGCCATCGCTTGGCTTTTCGGATAGCGGGGCCAGCAGCATTGCCGCTCCGGGTTCCAGCCAGCCGCTGAGCCAGGCGAAGTTCGGCTCCTGAAAGAACCCGCCGCGGAGATCTCCTCGCTCCGTCTCTGTGGCGCCTTCCAGCACCAGCAGCGCACTTCCCAGTTGTCGCCGCAAGCTGGCTCGGCGGGCTGCATACTCACCAGCGGCGAAGGGCGCCCCGGGCAAGGGCGGGGCTTGTCGCCTAGCGGGCATGCGCCACTTCCTGGAACTCGCCCATTGAGCGCGCAACTGGAAGCAGTTTGCCAGGGTTCAGGATACCCGCGGGGTCAAACACCAGCTTCAACTCTGCAAGGTGATCCTGCAGCGCTTGGGGGTAGAGTTCGCCGAACAACTCGTTCTTTTCCATTCCCACGCCGTGCTCACCGGTGATGGTGCCACCCTCGGCGACGCACATGGAGAGGATCTCGTCGCCCGCAAGTTTTGCTTTGGCCAGGTCGCCTTCTTTGCGGGCATCGAAAAGGATGATGGGGTGAAGATTTCCGTCGCCCGCGTGAAAGATGTTGCTGATGGCCAGGCCGTGCTTTTCGCTTACTTCATGAATGTAGTGCAGCAATTTAGGCAGCTTGCTGCGGGGTACCACACCATCCTGGACGTAGTAAGTGGGGCTCACTCGACCAATGGCCCCAAATGCGTTCTTGCGTCCTTTCCAGAGCAACGCCCTTTCCGCGTCATCGCTGGCGACGCGTACGTTGCGGGCGCCGTTGGCCGAACAGATCGCCTGCACCCGCGGCAACTGTCCGCGGATCTCCTCGCGGGCGCCAGCCAGTTCAATCAACAGGATGGCGGAGGCATCCAGGGGGTAGCCTGCGTGGGTAGCTTCCTCCACCATGCGCAGCAT
>CAZUAX010000042.1:0-3165 GCA_964618435.1 uncultured Solibacteraceae bacterium | reverse complement strand
GCGATGTTTCCGCCCACGGTGCAGGCCCGCTGGCTGGACGGATCCGGCGCGTAGAAGTAACCGTGTGGCTGCAACATCACGGAGAGATCCAGATTTACCACACCGGGCTGCACCTTCAGATACTCGTCCGTGAGGTTGGTTTCAAGCACCTGGTTCATGCGCACCATGGAGAGCACCACGCCGCCCGCGCGAGGAATCGCTCCTCCGCTAAGCCCGGTGCCCGCGCCGCGGCCCACTACGGGAATCTTGTGCTTCGTGCAATAGGCCAGAACCTGAGATACCTGCGCTGTACTTGAAGGAAACAGCACAAGATCCGGCCGGGCTTTGTCGACGCCGCCGTCGTACTCATAGAGCCGGAGATCGCTTTCACTCCAAAGCGCGGCATGGTCTCCAACCACATTAGTCAGATAGGCCCGCTGGGTTTCGCTTATCGGCAAGACGGCCTCCCATTAGTGATGCGGCGCTAGCCCTTAGGCAGGTGCCGGGTAATTCTCTCTACCGTTTGTGGGCTGGTCCACAGCTCAGCGCCCACGAATTTCTCTAGCACGCGCCCTTCGCGATTGATGAGGTAGGTTTCCGGATAGCGGAAGGTCCCAAAGCGTGCTCCAACCTCTGCTTCCGGGTCAAAGGCGTTCGGAAACGTGATTCCCGAGCGCTGCACGAAATTCTGGTAGGTCTGCTCGGCTTGATCGACATTGATGCCAAGCACCACCACCCCTTTGGGAGACCAGGTGCGGTGGAATTGTTCAAGGCTGGGCATTTCCTCCACGCAAGGCGGGCACCAGGTGGCCCAGAAGTTTACCAGCAACAGTTCACCGCCAAAAGAGGTGGGCGTCACGGTGGCGCCGCGGTTCGTGGTAAGGCTGAACCCCGGGGCCCGGTCACCCGCCTGCACCACCTTTTCGCGCACCGAGTCGTAAATTCCATAACAAGCGCCTAAGGTACACAAAACAATGAGCGCGATCAGAAGACGATCGACAGATTGCGGGTTCGCGCCGCTTTGAGGAGCCGTTGACATTTCGCTTTTAGTGTATCTGCTTTTCACCCCTCCGCATCTCTACGAGTGGCGGTTAGGCCGCCTAGCCCTGATATGCTCATCACTCGTCGCATGGAGTTCTCCGCCTCTCACGTATGTGCTTTGCCGACGCTTTCGGCAGAAGAGAATCAGGCGATCTACGGCGATGGCGCCAACCCTCACGGACACGGCCATAACTTTGTTCTGGAAGTGACGCTCGCGGGTGAGCCGGACCCGGTGACGGGTATGATCTTCGACCTCAAGGAGTTGAAGGAGATCATCAACCAGGAAGTGATTGATCCGATGGATCACCGCTTTCTGAATCGCGAGGTGCCACCTTTTGACCGGGTGGTGCCTACGACTGAAAATCTCGCTCTGGAAATCTGGCGACGTCTTTGTCCGCGATTGCAATTGCAAAATGGCCGTTTGCAGCGGGTTAGGGTTTACGAGACGGACGACCTTTTTGTGGACTATGATGGCGGCGCGGGCGCGCCTGGGTACACGGAGGGCAATCCATGACCCTCACCCGGCGCTATCGTTTTTCTTCCTCCCACAGGTTGCATAGCCCCGCCCTCAGCGCCGCAGACAACCAGCAAACCTACGGACGCTGCAATAATCCTTACGGGCACGGCCATAATTACGTCCTGGAAGTGAGCGTCTCCGGCGAGTTGGATAACGCTACCGGGCGGGTGGTCGCTATCGAGGATCTCGACAGCTTTGTTGCGTCCACCATCCTGTCCGTCTACGACGGCAAAAATATGAATGTGGACATTGATAGCTTCCAAGGCTCGGTTGTCCCTACCACGGAAAACGTGGCTGTGGATGTCCGCCAGCGGCTTGAGAAGCATTGGCCGAAACCGGGTTCCTCCTGGGCGCATACGCGGAAGATGCCGCGATTGGCCGGAGTGCGATTGTTTGAAACCCGCAAGAACATATTCGACATCTGAGCAAAGGCAATGAAACACGCAAAAGCGCCACTGAAAGTACTCCCGGTTAGCCAACAGGAAGAGGAGCACCCCATCGCTCCCCATGTGGAGCAGATTCTGCGTCATTTGGGTGAGAACCCACAGCGGGATGGTCTGCTTCGCACCCCCATTCGCGTGGATAAAGCATTGCGTGATCTCACCAGTGGGTATCGCACCAGGGTCAGCGACGTGCTGAACGGTGCGCTGTTCGATGTGGACTACGACGAAATGGTGATCGTGAAAGACATCGAATTTTACAGCCTTTGCGAACACCACATGCTCCCCTTTTTCGGCAAGATGCACGTTGCCTACATTCCCAATGGCAAGGTGATTGGCCTTAGCAAGATTCCCCGCATCGTGGATATCTTCGCGAAGCGGTTGCAGGTGCAGGAGCGGCTTACCCAGGAAGTAGCGCAAACCATCATGGACACCATTAACCCTAAGGGTGTGGGTGTGGTGGCCACTGCGCAGCATTTTTGCATGATGATGCGAGGCGTTGAGAAGCAGTGCAGTGACACCATCACCAGCACCATGCTAGGCAGTTTCCGCAACAACCGGGAAACGCGAAACGAGTTCCTTTCACTTATCCGGTCACACGTGTAGCTTCAGTTTTCTCCCGTGAGCCCCGGCCCTCGCAGGAGGTTCCGGGGCTTTCGCATGTTAGGATGGCGAATATATGGCAAGCAGCGTGCGGCAATTTCAATGCACAGACCCATTTGGCGTCACGTGGGACGTGAAGTTCCTCTGGCATCAGGTGGGGATTGCGATTCGTCACGCGGATACCATTGACTGCAAGTTTCACCTCTCCAGCCCTGATGAGGAGATCGACAAAGTAATTGCTCTGGAGCACGTGCAACTAAAGGAACTTGCGAAGGAGCTCAGCAGGAATATCACTGACCCTTGGGTGATGCAGTTGGCGGCCGGGCACCTTCGTTACATGGTGGAATCTGGCGAGGATATGGACAAAACCCTGGTGACGCTGAGCATGGATGACCTTCGTCGCAGCCAGGGTGCGGTTGCCCAATGACGGTCCCCATAGCCTGTTTCTGTTCCACTTCGTCTTGTTTTGGAAACCTTCATCTCGCGGATTCCGCCATTCCAGTCAAGAGCTGTTGAATGGATTCCAATCCTCCAGTACCGCCGGGTGAGCCGGAAGCGTCGGGGATCCCTCCCTCCGCGGTAAAC